>JAJDHD010000027.1 GCA_030266015.1 Christensenellaceae bacterium OttesenSCG-928-K19
TGATATTTGCGGGGAGGGCTTATAGTTTTTGTTGGTGGTATTGTGCACTACATATCCCTGTTGTGCAAGCGAAAGGAAATGCAATATCTATCATATATGGCAAAAACATGGTATAATATAGCTGTTGGATAAAGCAGTTTGAAGATTACAATAGTAGTTGGTTATAACCCATAGTTAATAAAATAAAAGTACAGGTTTATTCGGAAGGTTATTATGCAGACAAAGGGGATGCGAATCTGGTCGGGAATCAATATTGCGCTGGGTGCATTTTCTTTTGTTATGTTTTTGGATGGCGCGTGGTTTTGGATTGGCTTTGCTTGTGCCATTGCCGCGCTGATTTTGGGGACAAAAGGACGAAAAAGCCCTTATAAGGGAAAGCAGGCTTGCTCGATGATCAGCATTGTATTGGCGGTTGGCGCAGCTGTGGTTTTTCTTGCTTTGTCGTTTGCGTCAGGCGCTTCCATGCCGGTTTTGCTATAAAAGAAGGGTTTATAGATTGATAGGCACCAAAAGCCGGCGGGGAACCCTTTTGTGTAATTAGTTATATTCACACGCGTAATGCGTGTGTGGGAGACGGGACGCTATGCAATAAAAGGAGGATTTGGGTTTGCTGAAATTATACCGTGGATTAAGGCCGTATACACGGCAGCTTATGGTCATGGTTTTGCTGCTTTTTGTGCAGGCATTCTCCATGCTCATGCTGCCGTCTATGATGTCACTTATCATTGACAACGGCGTGGTGAAGGGTGATATGGATTATATCACTATGGCGGGGATTATCATGGTCTGCATCACGCTTGCCGGGTCTGCGTCAGCCATCGGTGTGGGCTATTTTGCCTCAAAGGTGGCGGTGGGCTTTTGCACAGATACGCGCAAAAGGCTGTTCCGGCATATAGACCGCTTTACGCTGGCGGAGTTTGACAAGGTGGGCACATCCTCGCTCACCACACGCTCTACAAATGACATTTTGCAGGTGCAAACATTTACCATCATGCTGTTTCGGCTGATTATTCTTGCGCCCATTATGTGCATTGGCGGCATTGTGCTGGCGTTTCAAAAGAATGCCAGCCTTGCTATGGTGCTGGTCATTTGTATGCCTGTTATCATTGTGTTTTTGGTGTTTGTGCTCAGGAGTGCGTTCCCGCTTTTCCGCTCTATGCAAACAAAGCTGGATAAAGTGAACCTGATTATACGCGAAAACATCACCGGCGTGCGCGTGGTGCGTGCCTTCACTGCCGAGGAGCGGGAAGAGCAGCGCTTTGAGGCTGCGAACGAGGATATGACGCAAACCTCTACAAAATCACAGGTAAAAGTATCCACGTTGATGCCGCTGCTCATGCTGATCATTAACCTTGGCACGGTCGCGGTGGTGTGGTTTGGCGGGCAGCAGATTTCCATGGGTGTGATACAGGTGGGCGACATGATGGCGCTCATTCAATACCTGATGCTGATTATGTACGCATTGGTTATGATGTCTCTTATCTTTGCCCTCATGCCGCGTGCCAGCGTATGTGCGCAGCGTATTGTGGAAGTGATGGAAATACAGCCGGATATTGTAAATCCCCGGGAGCCGAAGACACCGCAGGAGCAGACTGGCGTGGTGGAATTTCGCGGCGTTGCGCTTGCGTATGGCGGCTCGGCGACTCCCGCTATTTCAAACATCTCGTTTACCGCCCTGCCCGGGCAAACAACAGCGCTCATTGGCGCGACGGGCAGCGGCAAATCATCCGTTATCTGCACAATCCCGCGCCTCAGGGATGTGACGCAGGGCAGTGTGACGGTGGATGGCGTGGATGTGCGGGAATATGATCTTGCCGCGCTGCGAAAGCGAATCGGCTATGTGCCGCAGCAATCCAACCTGTTTGCGGGCACCATACGCTCCAACATTGCCTTCGCGGATGAAAGCATGAATGAGGAGCAGGTGTTGCGGGCGGCGAGAATTGCACAGGCGGATGAGTTCATTTCACAAAAAAAGCTCCAGTATGACGACCCTATTGCAGAGGGCGGCACCAACGTGTCCGGCGGACAGCGGCAGCGCCTCACCATAGCGCGCGCCATGGCGACGGATGCCAGCATCTTTGTGTTTGACGACAGCTTTTCCGCGTTGGATTTTAAAACAGACGCGGCAGTGCGCAAGGCGATTAAGGAAAATACAAAAAACGCGACAGTGATCATTGTGGCACAGCGAATTGGCACAATCATGGACGCGGATAAAATACTGGTGATGGACAAAGGTAAAATTGTGGGTGAGGGTACACATAAGGAGCTGCTTGCTACCTGTGACATCTATGCCCAGATTGCCCAAACGCAACTGGCGGAGGGAGGTGGGGAAAATGCGTAAAAAATCTCCTGAGAAAAACTTCACGGTAAAAAGGCTGATCGGCTATTTTGGGCCGTATAAGAAAAAAGTGATCGCACTTCTCATTTGTGCCGCGTTGGGCGTTCTTTTCCTGATCACCGGGCCGCGTGTGCTGGGTACGGCAACGAATATCATCACCATGCGCGCACAATATAACCAAACGGGAGAAGTCGACGTTGACCTTAACAGTACCAAGCTGGCGGGTGTGGAAGCCATACGGGAAAACATTGACGCAGAGGGTAATTATGTTGGCCCGCCGCTTGCGGAAGGGCAGATGCCTGTGCTCAAGATGGTGTTGATGCTGCTCATTGTCGTATACGGCCTTTCTGCCTTGTTCACGTACCTGCAACAGAAAATTACGGCGCAGGTGGCGCAGCGTGCCATGTTTGACCTGCGGGAAAACGTGGACAAGAAGATTCAAAAGCTGCCGCTTAATTATTATGATACGCACACGCACGGTGACGTGCTGTCGCGCACCACTACAGATATTGAGACCATCTCAACCTCTATCCAGCAGATTATGACGCAGCTTTTAACTGCTGTGTTCACCATCATCGGCATAGTGATTATGATGTTTACGCTAAGCTGGCAGATGGCGCTTCTTGCGCTTGTAGTGTTGCCGGCGGCATTGTTTTTGTGCTCGCTGGTTGCCCGGAAATCGCAGGCGTATTTTAAAGGCCAGCAGCAGGGGTTGGGCGAGGTGAACAGCTATGTGGAGGAGCATTATTCCGGCCATAATGTGTTGAAGCTATATGGTGTGGAGGGGCGCGTGGAACGCGAGTTTGATGAGATGAACGACAAGCTGAACGATGACGCGCGGCGTGCGCAATTTGCCTCTTCCATTATGATGCCGGTGACAAATCTGGTGGGCAACCTTGGTTATGTGGGTATTTGTATACTGGGGGGAATCCTCACCACGGGTGGTTCGCTTACCATAGGTGCAATACAGGCGTTTTTGCAATATATGCAACAGTTTACGCAGCCTATCATACAGACGGCGAATATTGTTAACATGATGCAAAGCACGCTTGCCGCGGCAGAGCGTGTATTTGAGTTGCTGGACGAGCCGGAAATCCCCGCGGAAAAAGAAAACACTGTGCATATAGGCCAAACGGAAGGGCACATTATCTTTGAGCATGTGAAGTTTGGCTATTCGCCCGATCGTATTTTAATCACGGACATGAACGCGGAGGTAAAGCATGGGCAGAAGGTGGGCATATGCGGCCCCACAGGCGCGGGCAAAACGACGCTGATTAACCTGCTGATGCGGTTTTATGATTTGAACGGCGGCGCAATAAAAATTGACGGCGTGAACACGACCGATATGACGCGCCAGAATGTGCGCAGTCTGTTTGGCATGGTGCTGCAAGATACGTGGCTTTATTCGGCAAGCATTCGTGATAATATCCGCTATGGCAGGCCGGACGCCACAGACGCGGAGGTAGAAGAAGCCTGCAAGATGGCCAATGCCGATTATTTTATCAGCACGTTGCCGGAAGGGTATGACACAATGATTGGCGAAAGCGCAAGCAATCTTTCCTCCGGGCAAAAGCAGCTGCTGACCATCGCGCGCGCTTTTTGCGCCAACCCGCAAATTTTGATACTGGACGAGGCGACAAGCTCGGTGGATACGCGCACGGAAAAGCTGATGGCGGATGCCATGAAAAAGCTGACGGAAGGGCGCACAAATTTCCAGATCGCCCACAGGCTGTCCACTATCTTTGACGCAGACCTGATATTGGTATTGAAGGATGGCGACCTGATGGAGCAGGGCACACATAGTGAGCTGATGAAAATGGACGGCATTTACGCCGCGCTATATAACAGCCAGTTTGCGTGAGCGCCGCCAGCGTGCCATTGACTTCAAACAGGGAATTCTGTGGTTTTGTTAAAGGATGCGTGATTATTTGAATGAACGGAAAAAGGGCACTGCCGCTTGTTGGTGGTGCCTTATAAAGAAATGAAAGCGGGGCTGGTATGCCATTACCTGAAAAAAAAGTTATATATACCGTTATCACAGATCAAGATGAATTGCTGTTCCCTCCAGTCGCAGACCAACCGGGGTGGGAGTTTATTTGTTTTACAGATCGTGCTGTGCTGCAATCGGATTTCTGGCAGATTATGCCATTGCCCGGCTTGCCAGAGATGGCAGGATTGGACGGCAAAGGGAAGGCGCAGATGGTCAAAATCCTTGCGCATCGTTTTTTGCAGGAATATGAATACAGTGTCTATATTGCGCCCAGCCGTATCGTGATAGGAAACCTTACGAGCTATATTGAGGAATATGGCACGCCGAACCTGCTGTGCCTGGGCTCTTATTTCAATGACACATATGTTGCGGTTAAAGCCCTGCTTGCGGCGGATAAGGGGAAAAACACACAGGGGCAGGGTGTTTCGAAAGAGGGAAAAAAACTCCTGAAGGAGCGGATGAAGCAATGGAGAAAGGCGGGCTTGCCCAGGGCGGGCGGATGCCCGGGTACAGATGTGCTGGCGCGCAGGCACATGGAGGTAGAGGGGGCAATGGAACAGTGGGCAAAGCTGACGCTGGCCGACAGCAGCTACGACGAGCTTTCTTTCCCGTTCGCGTGCCATTTGAAAGGGCAGGGATGGGAAGAAGTGTTGTCGCAGCATATGCGGCCGGGAGGCGTATTCAGCCCGGCGGAGCAGCTTGCGCCTGTTGTTGTGAAGCATGCGGAAGGTGTTGATAAAACAATGGATCCGGCGCAGCCTGCCGAAAGCCTGCGCATGGCAATACAGGCTATGCAGAAATATGAAAGCGTGGATAGGAATATGGATGCGTTGCGCATGGGCTGGCGGGTGCTGGCGCTGGAACGGCAATATCCAGATGTTGTTGCCCGAAAAACCGCGCTCAACCACATGGCGACTTCTTTTTTTGTGGCGCGTGCCTATAACGAGCTGTTGCAGTTCGTGGAGCGGTTTGTGGATATAAAAGAATTCAATGATTTTGACGCGGCTAAATTTTACTTTTTACTGGCGGTAACGCACGCGCAGCTAAGGGCCGCGGCGCAGGCAAAAGAGAGCCATGAAAAATATAAGGCACATCGTGAGCGCTATATTGCGCTGCCCGCCGCGAAACGCAAGCTACAGCAGGCGGAGGCCGCGGGCAACGATATGACAGGAGAAGAGAGCTGTGCCGGCTTGCAAACAATCATAGAAAAGCTGTAACAAAAAAAGGTTTGCCGGGGGCAAGCCTTTTTTAACGCTGTGGTTTATAGATGATGCCGTGGGTTATTGCCTGGCTCCATATTCGCTGGGCGCGCAACCAAAAAACTCCTTGAATACCCTGCAAAAATAGAAGTAATTCGCATACCCGCACTCTGCAGCAATCTCCTTTAACGGCTTGCTGGTGCTGCTGATCAGCCTGGCTGCTTCGTTCATCCTAAGGCTGGTTAATATTGTGGTAAACGTTTGGCCATATTGCTTGGCAAACAGGTTGCAAATATAATTGGGGTTGAAATGAAACGTTTGCCCGAGATGGCTGAGCGTCAGCTTTTTTGCAAAATTCCGGCGGATATATGCCATGATAGAGTCGATTACCTCAGCGCTCTCGGAAAGCTCGGTGTCATCGCTTGTGCCCGGCTTGTTTTTATGGAATAGCAGGCGCGCCAGCCGCTCCAGCGCAATTTGCAGCTCCATTTCGTCTACTGGCTTTAATAGGTAGTCAAAGCCGTCCTGTTTAAAAAAGTCGCGTGAATCCTGAAAGCTGGCATAAGCGGACAGCATCAAAAACTCACAATCAAGCCCCGCGTTTTTCACCTGTGTCATCAGGTCAATCCCGTCCAGCCCCGGCATTTTAAGGTCGCACATCACCAGGTCGGGCCTCCGCTCTAATATTTCTTTCAATGCCTCGCGTGACGAGGTTGACTTCCCGGCAATCTCAAACCCGCATTCCTGCCACACAGGCTTTGCCGATACATCATCCAAGATGATAGGGTCGTCGTCTACCAAATAAACCTGAAACATTTACATATTCTCCTTTTCTCAGCTTGGAAGCGAAGCGCGCCGCGGCGGTTGGGAGGGGAAGCTTATCGTAACAGTTGTTCCTTCTCCCGCCTTGCTTTGAATCTGAAGGGTGCCATTGCTGCCATAATAAGAGTTCAGCCGCCGCACGATATTTAGTAGCGCGATGTGCTCTACACCGCCTACATTCCATCCCTCATGGCGCTCCTCCGAAATATCCGTCTGCAGCCGCTTTAGCTCGTTTTCTTCCATTCCACCGCCATTGTCTTCAATCGTCACTTGCACATTATCGCCGTTCATTTGCCCTTTTATCAGCAGTCTTCCGGCCTCTCGTGTATCGGCAAACCCGTGAACAATCGCGTTTTCTATGAGAGGCTGCACCAGCATACGCGGGAATTCGGCATGTACCAGCCGGTCGCTCCAGTCAAATTCTGCCGCAAACCGGTCGCGATAACGGATTTCCATCATGGTGACGTATTTTTCCAGCACAAGCAGCTCTTCCAATCCGGAAATGAATTCATCCTCTGCGTTGGAGTAACGCAATAGATGGGAAAGGCTGTCCGACATCAGCGCGGCTTTTTCTGTTTCTCCTTTTTCGGAAAGCGTTTTGATGATATTTAGTATATTGACTACAAAATGAGCGTTGATCTGTTTTTTTAGCGATACAATCAGCGCCGCCTGCCGCTCAATCTCTGCGTTTTGCAGTTTTGACTGTGAATGCAAAAGGGCATTGCTCCTTTCATCCAGGCGCGCAAGCATCAGGTTTACCTGGCGGACAAGCCCATCAAAATCATCGATTCCCGTTTCGCTCAGGCCTTCTTTTGTGTCTCCGTCCAGTCCCAGTCGCTCCACATCCCGGATAACGCTGACCATGGGGCGTAGGAAATAACGGTTGGTGGCGGCGAGGTACACCAGCAGGAACATAATAATCAAAAGGACGGTGATTACCGCAGCAATCGCATAGTCACGCGTTTCATTCGCAAAATATCCGCTTTCCACACCGACAAAGATTTCAAATGGCGCAAAGCCCATGGGCTGGCTTTTGTATAAAGCGGAAGAACTAATTAGTTCCCCTGTAGTCATGCCCACGCGCTCCCTGTTGCTGGATGTTACCACCACGCCGGATTCCGCAAGGGAAATATCGATCCCGTCTGGTGTGACATATTCCTCAAAAAGGCCGAGCAGCTTTTCTTCCTCTGCCAGCAAGACAATGGTGCCCACCTGCTCTTCTTCCATCATAACCGCCCCGCCATAGCTGATGTATGGCACGCCCTCCAGCTTTACAGCGGTATAACGTGGCAGGCTTGTCCTGTGGAAGTTGGCGAACAGCATATCGAGCGTGGTGTGCCCCAGGTTTCCCATAATAGCCCTCATTGTTATAAAGCACAAGGATATGGGAAAAATCGCCAGTGCCCGTTAGGGTATCCAGCAGGTCATCCACGATGGCGGATTTGGAATGAAACAGCAGTGCGTTTTCCTCTGTAATAAAATCTACTACCGTTTCGTTGGTGGAGAGCGAAAACGCGACGTTTTCCAGCTCAAACAATTCCGTTTCCAGCCGTTCGATAATTTGGCCGGAGATCTGGTCGAGGTACCGCTCGTTCATCCGGCGGATGTTGCCCGAGGACTGGAAATAAAACACAAGCCACACCACCAGCACAGATACGCCTAAAAACAGTGTGATTGTAAGGATTCTTCTGTTAATGCCACGCTTTTGACTCATGCTGTTTCTTCCCTGAGTGTTGTCCAATAGTCTGTATATTCCTGCTGCCGTTCCGCAAAAAAGGTGCGATTGAGTATCCAAAAATCCACATCCTCCGGCTGGATGGCGGAAGGTGTGGCTACATCTGTGCGCACAGACCACGAGCCTTCGTGCATATAGGGCGTAAACCCCGCGCCTTTGCCGTCGGCTTCTCCCAGCAAGAAGCGTATGAAAAGCTTTGCCGCGTTTACATTTTCCGAACCCCCATGCATCATGATGCTGCATGGAACCAGCACGCCCGCCGCAGGCTGCATTTCATAAATGGGCGCAATGGAATAGCCGAGATCTGTCTTTCTCTCTTTGCTGGAAACAAGGATGGCGACCGGCGGGTCTGCCTGTCCGGGCATACCCACCTGTTCCAGTGCTTCGTCAGAGGAGGATGTAAACTGCACATCGTTTTGCAGCAGCATACGCCAGAACTCCTGGCCTGCACTGCTGCCCTCCGGCACGTCAAGCTCCACGCCATAGAGGTCATAATAGGCCTGTGCCATTTCGTCGCTGTGCTCAATCATGGTGAACATCAGGGCGTTGGTGGTGTGCGAGCGCAGCGGGTCTACCATATAAAAGCGGCCTTTGAAGCGTGGTTCTGTAAGCTCCCACCAGTTTGTGAGCGGCGGCGCGTCATATACATCATCGTTATAAAAGAGAATGGCCGCCTCTATCATAAAGTCCAGCACAACCCCGTTGTTTTCTGGTTTTATCTTTTCGGAGATATCATGTGGCACATATTTATACAGCAATCCTTCAGGTACGAATTGATTGGATAACAGCGCATTTGAATCTGTGCAGATTACAAGGTCGCACACAGGGTCTTCCACAGAGGATTCGGTTTCCAGCAGGTTGATTAAATCCGTTGCGCGCACAAACTGCACGTCTGTAATCAGGCCGGGATAGGCGTCTTCAAATGCCTCCTGGGTATCGTAAATCCGGGTGGTGTTGCTGTAAATGGTAAGCGTGCCTTCCGCAAGAGCCGCTTCATAGAGCTCCTCTGGTGTTTGCTTCGCAGAAAGCTCTGCCTGTGCTTCCCAACCGGGGTCCGCGCCGCCCACATCCGCGCCTCCGCACGCAAGCAAGCACGTGGCAAGGAACAAAAGCAGGCATAGTGCAGTCAGTTTATTTCGTTGAGTCTTCATGCTGTGCCTCCCGCTCCGACGCGTCATAGACCGCTTGCACCGCCTGCACCAAGCCACCCACGTGCAGTGACTCCAGCTCGTCCAGGTATTGCTGCCATTCCTCGTCGTCTTCAATGTCCTTTGTGCCTATGACAAACATATTTAAATTCTTTTTTGTGTATTCTCCTACCAGCATCCGCACCTCATCCGCGTATTGCGTCGTTTGCAATGCGCCAATATAGCTGGATGGCTCATATTCCTGGTATACCCGCGCGGCGCGTGCGTTCAGGTATCGCTGGTCAGATTGGTAACCGTTCCATGCCACGCCATCGCTAATGGCAGGATAGCCAACAAATGGCCCCAGGCGTGAAAAGTTTTTGTTTTTGACAAGATCCCATTCCGGGCTTTGGACGGTGATAACTGCAGGATTGCCGTCAAACCCAATTTCACTGATGCCCGCGGTGTCCCAGTCCACGCCCTTTTCACCAAAAGCGGCGATCATGCAGGCTTCTTCCCCCAGCATAAAGTCCATCAGGGCGAATACTGTTTCCGGGTCTTGGCAATAGCTTGTAATGATGCCTCCCGGGCTTGGTTTGTTTGTGCTGACGGTGGATACCCGCACGCCCTCTGGCCCTTCGAGCGGTGGTACATGGATATACCGGCTGGCAAGCGCGGGGGAGCCGGCAGCAAGCACGTCCGCAATGTCGTGTGAGGTAAAGCCGCCTGTCAGGTCGCGCGGGTCATTGATGAGCCGGGTAAATTGTTTGTCGCTGAAAGTGAAGCAGGAGTTGGATAGCAACCCCTCATCATATAACGATTTTAAATAACGCAGCCCGTCCCTCCATTCATCTGTGGCGGGCGCAAAATAAACCTTGCCGTTTTTTATGGCCATGAACGCGGCGTTGGGATCGGTATACACAAAGGCGTTCATCAGGTAATAGCAGATGTTTTGTGAATCAATCGTGAAGTTGCCCGCTACCGGCACATCGTCCTCTATGCCGTTTCCGTTTGGGTCGCCTTCTTTAAAGGCGCGTAGCACCTGCCGGAATTCCTCTGTCGTTTGCGGCATGGATACGCCGCACGCCTGTAGCCAGTCCGAGTTCATCCATAGCATTTGTTGGGCGCGAAACACCGCGGAATAGGTGAAATTCGGCATATAATAGAAATGCCCGTCGTTTACAGCCATATGATTGTGCAGGGTGGGGAACAGCTTCATGACAGTGGAAATATTTTCACCATTTGCAATCATATCGTCCATGGCGAGAATATATCCGTCCTGGCCGTAAGATTCTATCAGGTCGAGGGAAATAAATTCCCCGCTTAAAAAAACAGCATCTACATCGGAGGTGTTGCCCGGCGTAAACAACAGGCGCAGGTATTCGGGCATATACTCGGGCGAAACCAGCTCCAGTTCAATATTGATACCCGTTTGCTCTTCCAACCAGTTTTTGTAATAATTGGTTTCCGGGTTATCTATGCCGGAGGTGCCGGGCATGACGATGTGCACGCTTTTTCCTGTTTCGGCGGTCTCGCCAGTGCCGCAGGAGGTCAGGAGAAAAACAAAGAGAAGCAGCAATAGTATGAATTTGCTTTGTTTCAACGCCATTACCCCTCCTTTGCTATAGCATAAATCCCGGTGTGCGCAAACTAAAATCTTGTCGGAAATTAGTACCAGTATATCATTTTTATGCGCTCTGCAAAAGCTTTGCGGGTGAAAGTGTAAATAATACAACTCTATCTGAAGATTTTTTAGCTGCCTGCGGGATACAATAAACGCATAGATAAATCATACAAACACAAAACAAAGGGGGCGCTTTTTTATGAACACAACACCGCACAAAGCAACAGTGGAGATGAATGCCAACACATGGGCCATGCTTGTTTACCTGATTTCTCTTGGCATTGCCTGGATTACGGGGGTCTATTATTTTGCATGGGTATTCCCGTTTGTCATTTACATTACAGAGAAGGTGAGCGGGTTTGTTCGTTTCCACGCCATGCAGGCGGTCACAATACTCATCATAAACGCGATTACTGCGTTAATCAGCGATATTATTTATATCGCCAATGCACCCGCAGATATGTTTGGTGCGCTGATGGAAGGCTTTTTGGGTGTGTCCAGCGGTCCAAATCCGGGCGACGTTATCTGGATTATCACAACAATCGTGTGGGATATCTTCCTTGTGCTGGGAGCGGTAAGCGCCAGCAAGTATGAGACAAAGCCACTGCCGTTGTTTGGCGCTTTTGCAAAAACGCTGGCAGGCATGGGTAACAAAAACCCCGGGGCGTCACCCTTTGAACCGGATCCGGCAAAGCAGCAGCAATATTGGCAGGCGCAGCAATACAAACAACAACAGCAGCAATATCAGCAACAGCAGCCACAAGGCTATGGGCAGCAACCGCCACAAGGGCAGGCCTATGGACAACCCCAGCCGCCCGTGCAGCAGGGACAGCCAATGCAAGGGCAACCGGGAATGCCGCCAGTGCAGCAAGGGCAGCCAATGCAAGGGCAACCGGGAATGCCGCCTGTACAGCAGGGGCAACCAATGCAAGGGCAACCGGGAATGCCGCCAGTGCAGCAGGGGCAGCCAATGCAAGGACAACCGGGAATGCCGCCGTATCAGGGGCAACCACAACCCAATGCACCGCAGCAACAGCCTTATATGCAGCCACCGCAGCAGGGGCAAATGCCGCCACAAGGCCAGCCGCCTTATGGGCAGGCTCCGCCGCAAGGGCAAATGCCGCCGCAAGGCCAGTATGCCCCGCCGCCTCAGCAGCAAGGCCCGGCGGCAGGCGCACCGCAGGAGTGGTATAGAACCGCACCCCAGCAACCCGTGCCGCAGCAGCAAGGACAGCAGTTTGAAGGAAAGCAGAGCGGATACTTTACGAGCGGCGAGCGTAAGGTGGATGTGGACAGGAACAATTATACCGGCGAAGAGATTATGGACAGGCTGCTGCGATATGCGCAGCTTCCCGGCCAGCCGTACTTCAAAAAAATGTGGAACCGGAACTATGTTGTTATTCCGGGCGCGGGCACCAAGGATATGATGATCAACCATACCGGTATGCCGGGGCAGTTTATCCTGACGGAGATTGACAGGCCGGGCACGATTGGCAAAAGTGTGCTTATGGCTGGCCTTACGTCCGGCATGGCAGATGTTTTTGAAAGCGCCACCAGCAATCTCAACCAGTTGATGGACCAGGTGGCAAACGAGCTGTACCGGCTGTTTGGAAGAAAGTAATAAACATAACATATAGCAATGTGCTAAAATGAAGAGAAGAATGAATGGGAGGTATGATTCTATGCAGCAGAATATAGGGGGATATGGCCAGCCCGCCCCACAGAAGGAAAAGCTTGGAGCAATACTGGTGCTGTTGGCAATCCGCGTGATTGCCGGGGCGGTGATTGGAACAATGACGGGCCTATCCATGGTTGCGCAGCCGCTTTCCGGTGGCTCTGGCATGTTGACAATGATCGCGGGTTTTTTATGCGTCCCGGTTGCCATATTGCTTTTTATGCGCAAGCCAGTGTTTACATGGTCGTTTTTGATCATGATGGCGCTGAACGCAATTGGTGGGATTGTGATTGCGGCCCATCCGGCGATGCAGCTTGTTTCGTTGTTTTTGCCCACGCAAAAAATATTCCTTGTCTTGATTATCATTATGGACTCGCTTTTTGTCATTTACCTGATTCGTTCCAAAAAGGTTGCGTCTGTATTCGGTTCAAACCTATTCCGCCCGGCGGGTGCGCCTTATCGTGCACAGCAGCCCCAGAGCTATACCACGCCGTATCAGCCGCAACCACAAACACAGGCATATGAGCCGCCGCAACAGGAGCAGGCCAGCCAGCCATACCAGCCGCCACAGCAGGAGCAGCCGACCGGCCAGCAACCATATCAGCCGCAGCAGGCACCAACAATGGAGCCGCAACAGGAGCCGACAATGGAGCGCCACCAGGCAGCCTATGCACAGGCGGTGCAGCAGCAGGCATACGCCCAGCCACCTTATGGGCAGCAAAATGTGCCCCCCACCTATGGACAGCCCACGCCGCCGCCATATCAGCCGCAGCAGCAATATGCGCAGGGGGCGCAGAATCCGCGGCAGATGAAACGGGGGGCGTTTGTCGGCCTTTGTATTGGCATTTCGGCAGCGGCGGTCATCATTATCGCGTTGCTCTTGAATAATTACTATTCCGAAAAATACAGCAGTTCCTCCTTATTTGGTTCGGACTCCCTGTTTGGTATGGATTCCTTGTTTGGCTCTGACTACGATGACAGTGACTCTGGGCTGGCGGGCTTGTTTGGCCTGGAGGATGAAGCAGGTGGGTTGTTTGACTCATCCTATGACTCTTATGAATCCGATGAAGAGGATTCGAGCAGCATTCAGGAGTATGTGGACAGCGAAATCACCAGTACTGTAAAAAACAGCCTGTATGATATGCTGAAGCCGGGCAGGGCTGCCGACGTCAGCGATATAGAAATTCGTGCGGCGGGAAGCGGGCTGGAGATATTGTGTTACCTTCCGGAGGATTATTATGTCACAAACTGGGACGAGTTGAACAGTAACGCAAATGGGGCAAACAGGGAGAGCGTTGCAGAGGTGTTCCAGCAGGATATTCAGGAAAAGACGGGAATCCGGGATGCGGATATCACGTTCCTCTATTATGACGAGGATGGATATTATATGACAGAGTATTATTACTGAGAATTTTTATGATGGTAGGAAAGGAAGGGTAGTTTACATGAAAAAATTAATCGCGCTGACCCTTATTGCCACATTGCTTCTTAGCGGATGTTCATTGTTTGGCGGGGTGGCGGAAGATGGTGGAAACGACCTTTCGAACAGGCTGGCGGGGTTGGAGCATGAAGAATATGAAGAACCCACCCCCACGCCTGCACCACTGGCAAAGCCCACTCCAGAACCCACCGCGGAGCCTACGCCCGACCCGTTTTCCAAAGAAATGCTCGACCCATATAACATACGGACCTTTTGGGATAGCTCTAAAAATATCGATACATACTGTGAAGTGATGGGGCTGCATTACAACAGCACAGAAACGGACAGGCTGCTGCAGCAGACGGAGTTTGCCTTTGAGGTATATAATGGGCCGTTTGATTATCCGCTCCCCGGTGTGGAGCGTGCAGAATGCTATGCGTGGGCTTCGCCCAGCAGCGGCAATGTGTTCCGGTTTGATTACAAGCATTATATTGGGGACGATATGTCGCCAGAGGAGGTTGCCGACCTTTATCTCATGACAGTGGGTGCGTTTAGCAATATGATTGGTAAATCACCGGACGATGAAGGGTATTATGCAAACGACGATGATCAGGGCAGCTTTGAGCGCGGCGATATTATTGAGCAGGTTGCGGCGAATGGGGAGAGGTATTCCTTCCGTACGCTGTATGGGTCAAAAATAAGTGATATTGATTGCCAGGAGGTTATGCTGCTAAAACGTGATGGTGTGCTATCCATATTCCTGCGCTGGTACCTGCCGCTGGAAACACTGGAATCGCTTCAGGCACAGAAAACACCAACACCCTCTTCTTCTGCCACCAATGGCAGCAATAGCTCGTCGCCTGCGGGCAAGGTTATCTTCAGCGGATTGACTACGCATGATGAATTACCGCCGGGGGAGGGGATATTGGAAGCGGCCGGGTTCAATGCCACACCTAATAGCAGCGGTGGGTATGATTGCTCTGTAACGATAGCAAACGTTTCCTACGCCATGGAATCGTCCATCTATTGCCTGTTGTTTGCGCTCGGCAGTGACGATGCGATGGATCTCACGCTTGCGGAGTATGATTATTTTGACAAAGGTGCTGCCAATACTTATCATTTCACTGTGCCGGCGGATATGGTTGCGTCCGGCGACTGTGAGGTGCTGGTGGAGTATACATTTTGGTAAAGAAACAGCCTGGATGAAAGGCTGATATTACGCAAAAAAGGCGGGATTCCCCGCCTTTTTTGTAGTTAAAAATACAGCGATAGTGGCGAACAACACCCTATTTTTGCAGGTAATCCCTGATGTGATCCAGCTCTCTGCGTGCCACGTCGATTCCCTGGTTGTATAGCCCAAGGATTTTCTGCTGGTCGCGCTCCGTCCGTTTAAAGCCCTTGGTATTGTCTGGGCAGAGGAGCAGGACGTCGCCGTTTTTCTCCATGCGAAACAGCTTGTCCCTGCTTTCGTTGTAAAGCTCGCCCCTTCGTTTGAGCGCGTCTACAAAGCGAGGATACTTTTTATAAAACCTTGCCGCAAACTCCAAAGATTTTTCGCTGCTTTTCTGGTAATCGCGCTCGCGTGTCAATATCACAATATTCTTGTCACATCCGTCAGAAATCGCTTTTTCATAGGGAATAGGGTCGGCTATGCCGCCGTCAAGGTATTTACCGCCTTCGTATTCAATAATAGGAAACAACACGGGCATGGCGCAGGTGGCAAGCAGCAGGTCCATTGTTTTGCCCCGGCGCGGAACGGGGAGGTGCTCGGCCTGCCCGGTTTCTATATTTGTTACAACCGCATAAATTTCCCCCTTGAATGCTTCCAGCGCGTCGTAGTCTAGCAGGATGTGCTTG
This sequence comes from Christensenellaceae bacterium OttesenSCG-928-K19, assembly GCA_030266015.1. GTDB lineage: Bacteria > Bacillota > Clostridia > Christensenellales > Christensenellaceae > UBA5399. The sequence continues at coordinate 15,788 of JAJDHD010000027.1, forward strand.
TGGGGAACGTCGTAGAATGCGAATTGTATACCGTAAATGCTTTTGTTTTTTGGGTTAAGCAGATTCCAAAAAGACAGATAACGCCGATCTGTTCCATACGTTTGCAATATATTGAGGTTGCGGCCTTTTTGCTGTGTGGGGTAGGAGATGCCATAGCCGATCCCCGCGGATACGCCGATAAAATAATCGGCCATAATTCCTTCCTCCAAAAAAACATCCAGTACGCCACTGGTAAAAATTGTCCTGTATGCGCCGCCCTCGCAAGTGATACCAAGCTTCATATTGTGGTGACTCCTTTTGCGTCCAAGTTTGTAAGCCTATTATAATTCGGCTTGCAAAAAAGGTAAAGTAGGGGAGGGCGTGGATATGAAAATTCTGTTGCGGTATAATAGCGGTGGGGTATTATTTATGGTATAATAAAACAAGAGGTGCTTGATTATGGATGTTAAAGGTTGCCCGGGAGCGGCAAATATAAAAGGTACACCCACATTAGAGGTCAAAGTTTGCCCGGAGTGTGGGGCAGAGATTGAACTTTTTTCCACAGATGTAAAGCGTGCCTGCCCGGGATGCGGGTTTTTGGCATATAATACAACAATGTCCTGCATCAAATGGTGTCAATACGCGCGGGATTGCGTGGGCGATGAGCTGTATGAGCAATTGGTAGAGCGCGCAGGGCAGGATGATTGAACAAAATAATTCAAAATTACACAACCCACCACAAAAAAATCCAAAAAAGAAGCGTTTTGTATAATACAATCAAGGCGTAATTACATTACTATTTATAATAACTGTATTAGTATATTTGCGTTAATTTATCGATTTTTTTTTCACAAACGGCTTAAATTTCCTTGAGGGAGCCTTTTATTTATGGTGTATCTGGACATTATTTCTGGATTTTTGGGTTCCGGCAAAACAACATTTGCCAACGTTCTTTTGGATTTTTATATGAAGTCCGGGGAGCGTCCTGTTTATATTGTCAATGAATATGGCGACGCCGCGATTGACGCGGAGATTATGCAGGCGGAAGGGTTCCGTGCGGTTGAGATGACCAACGGTTGCATCTGCTGCACACTGCGCGGCAATATCACCATTGCGATTGCAGAGCTTATAAAGGAGCTTTCGCCCACCCGTATCGTGTTCGAGCCGTCCGGCATTTTTATGTTTAATAATTTTTTTGATATTCTTGGCACAAAGGACCTGAAGGGGAAGTGCACGGTGGGCAACATCATTACGGTGATTGACGGCGTCAACTATGTGTCCTCCCGGTTAAGCTTTGGCAATTTCATTTATAACCAAATTCAAAGCGCGCCAGTGCTGTTTGTAAGCAAGTTGGACGAGGCGCCGAAGGGGCTGGATCTTTCTGAGATGCTATGTGATGTGCGGAATATCAACCCCGATGCGACAGTGATAACAGCAGGTTATGAAGGCCTGACACCGGAATATATGTCGGAGCTTTTTTTAGGAAAATCGGATTTGTATGGACACGGGGAAGGGTGTGCCTGCCCTTCTTGCGGTCATGACCATGAGCATGGCCATCATCATGGGCATCATGATTGCGGCTGTGGTCACGATCACGACCATGGGCATCACGATTGCGGCTGCGACCACGACCATGAGCATGGTGAAGGCTGCCATCATGAACATGAGCCAGCACACCATGAGGAGCTGGATACTGTCACGCTCAACATTGCTCAAGATTTCACAAGCGATTCACTGGATACATTGATAGACGAGATTAAAAACGGCGCTTTTGGTGAAGTGGTGCGTGCAAAGGGAATTGTTTTTTTGGAAGGCAAGCCGCAGCTTTTGAACATCACGTTTCATGAGGTGAACTGCCAGCTTTTTACGGCATATGAAACACCTGCCATCACATTCATTGGCAGGAAACTGGAAAAAGAAAAGTTGCTTGCGCTTGGGAAAAGCGAATGAAGATTGTTGTGATAGACGGCCAGGGCGGCCGGATTGGTAAAACCATTATAGAACAGATTAGAAAAAAGTTGCCCAATGTGGAGATCATTGGCGTGGGTGCAAACTCTATAGCGTCATCCTCTATGTTAAAGGCAGGGGCAACAGCCTGCGCAACAGGGGAAAACGCGGTTGTCTATAACTGCGGCGACGCGGATGTGATTTGCGGTGTGCTGGGGATTGCGTTTGCAAATTCCATGTATGGAGAAATCAGTCCCGAAATGGCTCGTGCCGTGTCGCAAAGCAAAGCGGAGAAATACCTGATTCCCATTCGCGTGAAGGGCCTTCACGTGTTGGGGATTCCAGAACGGCCAGTCCTCCAATATGTTTTGGAGATGGTGGAGGAGATAGAAAAGATAGATCATGGCGCGCCGCGGCCATAATGGCGGTAATTGGAATGCATAGCGAGAGGAGCTAAAAAATGGGTAAAATCGCAGAGGAATTGAAAAAAGGCAAAAAAATGGTATCAGACGGCGCATGGGGCACATTCTTGTATCAAAAGGGAATGAAGCCGGGGGAATGCCCGGACGCGTGGTCTGTAGACAGGTTTGACGATGTGGTGGATATTGCCAAAAGCTATATTGACGCGGGAGCCGATATGGTGGAAGCAAACAGCTTTGGCGGCACATGCTTCAAGCTGGAGCACTTTGGCCTGCAGGACAAAGTGAGTGAGATCAATGAAGCGGCGGCAAAGGCGTCCCGCCAGGCAGCGGGCGATAAATATGTGATCGCGTCTGTTGGCCCCACGGGCAAAATGCTCATGATGGGCGACGTGACAGAGGAAGAGCTGTACGACGCGTTTAAAGAGCAGGTAATCGCCTTGGAAAAAGGCGGCGCGGATGCTGTGTGTGTAGAGACAATGAGCGACGCGGGCGAGGCGGCACTTGCCATTAAAGCAGCCAAGGAAAACACCGGGCTGGAAGTAATTGCCACGTTCTCCTTTGAAAAGGGCAAAAACGGCTATCGTACCATGATGGGGCTGACACCTGAGGCGGCGGCAGAAGCCGCTCTTGACGCAGGTGCAGATATCATCGGCACAAACTGCGGCAACGGTATTGAGCGTATGATTGAAATTGTGAAAGAGATGAAGGAGGCTTATCCGGATGCGTTGATTTTGGTGCACGCAAACGCCGGACTGCCGGAAAACATAGACGGGCAGGATGTGTTCCCCGAAACGCCGGAGATGATGGCGGGCATGGTGGAAGGACTGCTGGACGCGGGCGCGAATGTTGTGGGTGGATGCTGTGGCACAACCCCGGCGCACATAGCGGCAATTAAAAATGTAGTAAACGATTACAATACAAAACACTAAAAGAGAGGGTAATGATATGAAATCCAAATTTCTGAGCACAGCGATCGGCAGTATGCCGTATGACGACCCCAAAAAGGCGGTAGAGGTATCTCTTTCCAACCTGGATGTGCCTATCTGGCCGCAACTGCCGGTTTTTGGCCTGAAGGAGCAGATGGAGATCCAATACAGCGAGGGGATTCCCTGCGTAGTGATTGATGAGGAGAAGGGGCGCATGTATTTTGACACGTCTGGCGATTATTCGGACGCGTTTGCGGAGTTCTATGAAACCTATATGATGGCGATGGATCCGGACGAAGGCAATGGCGACTGCTCGGCAATGGCTATTTCCGAAGAGTTTTCCAAGGGTATTTACGCGATGGAACGCGAGCTTGAGGCGCGCGGCGGCGAAAAGCTGCCCTGGCTGAAGGTGCAGACGACGGGCCCTTGCAGCTTTGCGCTCACTATTACAGATGAAAACAAACGAGCCATTTATTACAATGAAGAGTTCCGCGATGTTATCGTGAAGGCGCTGGCGATGAAATGCCGCTGGCAGATACAGAAGTTTAAGAAATATGCGGAGAACATCATTTGCTTTATCGACGAGCCTATCCTCTCTGCGTTTGGCAGCTCTACCTATGTTTCTGTGAAGCGGGAAGACGTGGTTGCGCTGCTGGAGGAAGTGATTGACGCGGTGCATATGGATGGCGGCTATGCGGGCATTCATTGCTGCGGCAACACAGAGTGGAGCATATTGATGGACGCGGGTGTGGACATGGTTAACTTTGACGCGTTTGAATATGGGCACACCATTTCCATGTATGGAAACGACGTGAAAAAGCACATCGGCGAAGGCCGGATGCTTGCGTGGGGCATTGTGCCCACTTCCAGCAAGGTAATGGACCAGACGGACGAATCACTGGAAGTGATTATGGAAGAAAACATGAAAAAGCTTTCCGATGTTTCCGGCCTTTCTGTGCAGGAAATCGCGGAATCGGCGCTCATCACGCCATCATGCGGCACGGGCTCGCTCTCCACAGAGGAAGCGGACAAGGTGTTTTCGCTTGTTAAGAGCTTTTCCACAAAAATGAAAGCAAAGTACGGGTTTTAGGGAATGAAGATAGCGATTGCAGGAAAAGGCGGCGTGGGGAAATCCACGATCGCCGCCGCACTTGCGGTGATTTTGGCGGAGAATGGAAAGCGTGTGCTGGCGCTGGATTCAGACCCGGACGCAAACCTTGCGTCCTCGCTTGGCATTCCGCACAGCGAACAGGAAAAGATTGTTTCCATAGCGGATCAGATTGACCTGATTGAGGAGCGGACGGGCGCCAAGGTGGGCGAATACGGCCAAGTGTTTAAGCTGAACCCCGAGGTAGACGATGTTGCTGAAAAATACGCCTATGACTACAGGGGCGTGTCCCTGCTTGTGCTGGGGGCTGCCCAGCTTGGCGGGGGCGGCTGCGCTTGCCCGGAAAACACGTTTATCCGGGCGCTGGTGACAGACCTGGTGCTGTTTAAGGACGAGACGTTGATTATGGATATGGAAGCTGGCATAGAGCACTTGGGCCGCGCGACATCCAAAGGCGTGGATGTGATGCTTGTGGTGGTGGAGCCGGGGCAGCGTTCCATAGACTGTGCCAACCAAGTTGCAAAGATGGCGCAGGAAATCGGCGTGCGCCGCGTGTTGTTTGTGGCGAACAAGGTATCTGGAGAAGAGGATATCGCGTTCATAAAGCAGGTGATGGCGGACAAAGAGGTCATTGCTTTCCTGCCGTATTCCCAAACACTGAAAAACGCGGACAGAGACGGCGTGTGCGTGTGCGACTGCCTGGACGAGGAAACGTTGACCAAGTATGACGAAATCATCAGGAGGATAAGCTAATGAGTTTCCTGATTGCATTTTCCGGTAAGGGCGGCGTGGGCAAAACAACGCTTGCCGCGCTTACGGTGAAGCAGCTTGTAGACCAGGGCAAAACACCGGTGCTTGCTATCGACGCAGACCCCAACAGTTGCTTGGACGCCATGCTGGGCGTGGAGGTTACCTCTACCATTGGCCACGCACGAGAAACGGTGCGCGAGGAATCCGAGGAATCTAAAATATCCAAGCAAGAACTGCTGCGCATGAAAATACAGCAGGGGCTGGTGGAGGCCAAAGGGTTTGACCTTATTGCCATGGGCAGGCCGGAAGGCGCAGGCTGTTATTGCTATGCGAATAATGTGCTAAAGCAGGCCATTGGCGAGCTGTCCGGCCAGTATCCGTATGTGGTGCTGGATAACGAGGCGGGCCTGGAGAACCTTTCACGCCGTATTGTGCAGGCGGTGGATGTGCTTGTGCTGGTGTCGGACGCGTCCAACGCGGGTATACGCACACTGGAGCGGCTTTATGACCTGGCAACTGAAATGGACGTAAAGTATTCAAAACTAATCCTTGCCGTAAACCGCACAAGGGGCGGTGCGCTCCCGGAGAGCGCGGCACGGGCAAAGGAATATACAAAAGCGGACGAGGTGATCGCGCTGCCGTACGACGAGGAAATTGCGGAATACGCGGAGCAGAGCAAGGCGGTGTGGGACATCCCGGAAGAAAACCCTGTGGGCAAAGCCATAGGGGAGATGGTAAAAGGGCTTTTTTGACCTACAAGATAAACACGTGTGGCCATAGCCGCGCGTTCAGGCCGAAATTTTTCAACGGCCGGGTACGAAATTTAAACGGAGGGTATGTATGAGTAACGACATTGAAGTCTTCAAGAGCAAAGTTGATGACATAGCATCAGTTGAAATGCTTGAAAAAGCACAAAATGACTGCGTTGAAACCTGCTTTGATCGTTATGAGACACTGAAGAACCAGTGTAAGTTCGGAAAGGATGGCGTGTGTTGCCGTATTTGCTACATGGGCCCCTGCCGAATTACACCAAAATCACCGAGAGGTATCTGCGGGGCGGATGCGGACACGATCGCGGCAAGGAACTTTTTACGCGAGGTTTCGGGCGGCACATCTGCGCACTCGGATCATGGCAGGCACGTTGCGCTTCTTCTGAAGGAAATTGCAGAAGGCGCGGAAACAGGCTATGAGGTGAAGGACGAGCAGGCTGTGTGGGACACGGCAAAGCTCTATGGGATGGAAACAGAGGGCAAGGATTTCAAGCAGGTTCTTTCCGAACTGGCGGACATCTTTATAGGCGATTTCACTTCGCAGACGGAAACGATCAAAACGGTGGGGCTTGCGCCTCAGGCACAGAGATCAACCTGGGAAAAGCTGGGTATATTGCCGCAGGGCATAGACCGTATGGTGGTGGAAGCCATGCACAGGACGCATATGGGTGTTGACCATGATTACAGGAACCTGATTATGCATGCGTTCCGCCAGTCCATCGCCAATGGATGGGGTGGCTCGCGCATTGCGTCGCTTGCGTCCGATATTCTGTTTGGCACGCCACATGCAATCAGAAGCGAGGTTAACCTCGGCATATTGGAAGAGAAGAACGTTAACATCATAGTACATGGGCATGAGCCGACACTTTCCGACATGATTGCGATTGCAGCCAAGCAGCCGGATATCATTGAATACGCAAAGGCAGCCGGAGCGGAGGGCGTTACGCTGGGCGGTATATGCTGCACGGCAAACGAAGTGCTGATGCGGCATGGTGTGCCCATTGCGGGCAACTTCCTGCAACAGGAGCTTGCCATTGTGACGGGCGCGGTGGAAATGATGATTGTGGACGTGCAGTGCGTTATGCCGTCGCTGCCTATGGTGGCAGAGCATTACCACACCAAGATTGTGTCTACGGTGGACATGGCAAAGACAATCGGCGCGGAAGCATTTGATTTTGACGAAGAGAACGCGCTGGAATCTGCAAAAGACCTTGTGAAAAAAGCAATTGACAACTTTAAGAACAGGGACAAGTCGGCAGTGCAGATTCCCGAGGAAAAACAAACGGTAATTGCCGGTTTTTCTGTAAGGGAAATCAAATATATGCTGGGCGGCAGGTTCCGCGGGTCGTTCCGTCCACTTAATGATGCTATTATCGCGGGCCGTATCAAGGGCGCGGTGGGTATCGTAGGCTGCAACAACCCCAAATTTAAAACAGACGCGTATTGCAACGCTCTTGTGAAAGAGCTGATTAAAGAAAACGTGCTGGTGGTAGAAACAGGCTGTAACGCTATTTCCTCTGGCAAGAACGGCAAGATGACGCCGGAAACGGCGCTGGAATATGCAGGGCCGGGCCTCAAAGAGGTGTGCGAGGCAGTGGGTATTCCGCCGGTGCTGCATATGGGCTCTTGCGTAGACAATACACGTATTTTGGAGACGTGCACAGAGATTGTGAACGAAGGCGGACTGGGTGACTCCATTGCCGGGCTGCCGGCTGTGGGCGTGTGTCCCGAGCTGATGAGTGAGAAAGCCGTTTCCATCAGCAGCTATTTTGTGGCATCGGGTGTGGATGTGTTCATCGGCCATCCCTTCCATATTACGGGTAGCGAGAATGTGATGAACTTCCTGACAAAGGAGACCAAAGAGATGTTTAACGCTTCCATGCATTTTGTGGAGGACCCAATTGAGGCTGCAAAGCAGATTATTGCGGTTCTGGATGAAAAGCGTGAAAAGCTGGGCATCAACAAGAAGCAGGAACGTAAATTGGTCGACCAGAAAGATAGGAGGGAAGTCAGTGTCTAAATTAATTTTGTCGAGCGCGATTAACGGCGCTACGGAATGGGTTCGCAAGGCGGACGAATGGGTGACAAAAGCAATCGCTGAAAAAGGCGCGGACGCGGCAATCGGCTTTCCGAGCACGGCGTATTACCTGCCTATCATTTATTCCTTCACAGGAAGGGAAATGAAGACACTTAGCGATTTGCAGGATATTTTAAAATATTGCCGCGAGCTTTTGCCGGGCAAGGTGCTGGAAAAAAACTGGCTGCCTTACCTGGGGCAGGGGTTGGACGCGGGTGTTGCGGCGCTTTTTGCCTGTGAGGCGATTGAAGCGTGCAAATACCTGATTGGGCCAAACCCGGTGGACGGCATTTGGCTGGGCGCGGCAAATGATATCATCATGCGTGAGCGCGGTGTGGAATTTGTGGACGGTAGCGCGCCGGGCTTTGCGGCCATCACAGGCGCGGCGCCGGATAGTAAAACGGCGGCGAAGATTGCCACGGAGCTGCAGCAAAAGAACATATATGTGTTTATGGCGGGTAGCACAAATGGCGTGCAATTTGCCGACCAGCTCGCCGAGGAAGGCGTGCAGCTTGGCTGGGAAACGCGCCTTGTGCCGTTTGGCGAGGATGTTTCCGCACTGGTATACCCGCTTGGCTTTGCCTCGCGTACCGGCCTGTCCTTTGGCGGCGTGGCACCAGGGGATTATGAAGCCAACCTGAAGTATAACAAGAACAGGGTGTTTGCGTTTGTGCTTGCCATGGGCGAGGTGGACGAAGCGAAATATGCCATGGCCGCAGGCGCTATCAACTATGGTTTCCCGGTTATTGCGGATACGGATATCCCGGAAATCCTGCCCACCGGTGTTTGCACTTACGAGCATGTTGTTTCCAATGTGCCGTATGACAAAATGGTGGAAAAAGCGCTGGAAGTGCGCGGCTGCAAAATCAAGATCACAGAGGTGCCCATTCCTGTGCCATATGGCGCGGCGTTTGAGGGAGAGCGCATCCGTAAGGAAGACACGCAGGTGGAGTTTGGCGGCCAGAAAACAACGGCCTTTGAATATGTTACCAGCGCAGACTTTGACGCTATCACAGACGGCGAGATTGAGCTGATCGGCCCGGATGTGGACGAAGTGGAGGAAGGCGCGCTGCTCCCGCTTGGTATTTGGGTAGAGGTTGCGGGCCGCAAAATGCAGTCTGACTTTGAACCAATTTTGGAGCGGCAGATTCATCACCTGGTAAATGGCGCGGAAGGTATCTGGCATATGGGCCAGAGGGATATTGTGTGGACGCGTATCTCCAAGAATGGCTTTAAAAAAGGCCTTAGGATTAAAGATTATGGTGAGATCATCCATGCCATGTTCCAGTCCGAGTACCCGGCACTGGTGGACAAGGTGAAGGTGACGCTGATTACCGATAAAGATGAGTGCGAAAAGCGTGTGGCTGAAGCACGCAGGGTATACGACCAACGAAACCGCAGATTGGAAGCTATGACGGACGAATCGGTGGATACGTTCTATTCCTGCCTGCTGTGCCAGTCATTTGCGCCAGATCATGTTTGTATCATCACTCCCGAACGTCTTGGCCTGTGCGGCGCGTATAACTGGCTGGATGGCAAGGCGGCTTACGAGATTGATGAAACGGGAGCAAATCAGCCTGTGCAAAAGGGCGAGTGTATTGACCCGGTTAAGGGCATTTGGAAGGGCGTAAACGAATATGTTTACACCAACAGCCACAAGACGGTGGAATCGTATTGCGCGTATTCCATCATGGACCGCCCCATGACAAGCTGCGGATGCTTTGAAGCAATTTGCGCCTATGTGCCCGAGTGTAACGGCGTTATGGTGGTAAACCGTGAGTTTATGGACGATACGCCCATCGGCATGACGTTCTCCTCGCTTGCGGGCAGCGTGGGCGGCGGCAAGGTGACGCCTGGCTTTGTGGGCGTGGGTAAGGTATACCTGACCTCACGCAAGTTTATTGCGGCGGAGGGCGGTTATTCGCGCCTTGTGTGGATGCCCAAGGATTTAAAGGAAGCGTTGAAGGAAGACCTTGAAAAGCGCTTTAAGGAGCAGGATTTGCCGGATAATTTCCTGGATATGATCGCGGATGAAACCGTGGGCACCACGGCGGAGGAAGTGCGCGCGCACCTGGAAAAAGTGGGACATCCCGCGCTTAAAATGACAGATATGACGGAGTATGCGGAAAGCGAAGAGGAAGAAAGTGCACCTGTGGCAAAAGCGGTGGAAGAACCGACGGAAGAAAAGGCACAGGGCACTGTGACAGTGGATGCTGTGGACATGGAAGCGCTACGCGAAAAGGTCAAGGAAGAAGTGAAGCAGGATGTGATGAAGGATGTTGTGTCCAGCATCATCAACACGCTTTCGGTGCAGTTCCTTGGCGGGCAGGCAGCAGTGCCGGAAGGCGGCGCTGTAGCAACGGCTACGGCAGTGTCACAGCCTAAAGAATCCGCGGCGGAGATTGTGAAGAACATTAAATCCTTTGAGGTGCGTAAGGACAAGGCAGATTCTCCCATATGGGAAGTGACGCTGGGCGCTACCAAGGAGAATGGAGGCACGCGCGGCAAGACCTACAAGATTGGCGGAGACACATGTATGCCCTTCCACCTTTGGGAAGGCGATATGCCCAACAAACCGCTTATTGCGCTGGAAGTGCTGGATAATATCACAGACAAATACCCGCCGTTGCTCAAGGAGATTTATGGCGAAGAGCTGCTCCACAATCCTGCCGAGATGGCAAAGGTGTGCGTGGATAAATACGGCGCGGAGCTGATTAGCGTACGGCTGGAGGGCACTCACCCGGAAAAAGGCGACAAATCCGCACAAGAGGCGGTCGATCTGGTAAAATCCGTGCTGGAGGCGGTGGATGTGCCGTTGATTATTACGGGACACAGCCATTTTGACAAAAATAACGAGGTGCTAAAAGCGGTTGCGCAGTCCTTTGCGGGGGAAAACCTGTTGCTCAATTGGGTGGAGCAGGATAACTACAAGACGATTGCAGGTGCTGCGATGGCATATGACCACTCGCTTGTGGCCCAGTCGCCCATTGATGTAAACATCGCAAAGCAGCTTTCCATTTTGCTGACCAACATGGACTTCAAAAAGGAAAAAATTGTGATTGACCCGACGACAAGCGCCATTGGCTACGGTATTGAGTATACGTACTCTGTTATGGAACGTATCCGCCTGAGTGCGCTTGGCGGCGACGAAATGCTGTGCGCGCCCATGATCGTGTCACCGGGCGTGGAGGTTGCCAAAATCAAAGAAGCGAAAGCGCCGGAAAGCGCGTTCCCGGCATGGGGTGACTTAGCCGAGCGCGCCGCGGCACTGGAATACACGACTGCGCTTTCCTATCTGTATTCGGGCGCGGGCCTGATGATTATGTACAACCCGCAGGCCGCTATGGCGATTCAAAAACAGATAGTAGAGCTGCTTGACGGAAGGGAGGGCAACTGATTATGGCATTGACAGGATTACAGATACAAAAGCTACTGCCTAAGACGAACTGCAAAGAATGTGGTTCCAACACCTGCCTTGCGTTTGCAATGAAGCTGGCGGGTAAAAAGGCGGAGCTTTCCGAATGCCCATATGCCTCGGACGAGGCAAAGGCTGTGCTGGGCGCGGCAAGTGAGCCGCCCGTGCGTACCGTTTCTATCGGCGACGCGAAAATTGGCGGGGAGACAGTGCTCTACCGGCACGAAAAAACATTCGTGAACGAGCCCGTGCTTGCCGTTAATGTGAACGACTCGGATGAGGACGCGGAAAAGACTATTACAGACGTAAAGGCATATGTGCTGGAACGCGTGGGTGAAACGCTGACCATAGGCGCAATTGCCGTAACACAGACGCTGGGCGATCCGGCGAAATTCCTGGAGCTGGTAAAAGCGGCGTGCGATGCCGAGCTGCCTGTGGTGCTCCGCGCGCAGGATGCGGAAACAACGGCAAAGGCGGCGGCACTGGCGAAGGAAACAGGTGGCGTGATTACCGGGGCGGATAAAGCAAACGCCGACGAAATGGCAAAGCTTGCGCAGGAGAATAACCTTGTGCTGGCGGTGACAGGAAGCAGCGTGGACGAGATTGGCGAGGTGACGGCCAAGGTAAAAGAGGGCGGCTTCAATGATATGCTCCTTGAGCTGAAGGCAAAAACGCCCGCGGAAGAGATGCAATTAAATACAATATTGCGGCGCGCCGCTT
>JAJDHD010000028.1 GCA_030266015.1 Christensenellaceae bacterium OttesenSCG-928-K19
CGCACCGCGGCGGGAGTTCCAAACCAATAAACGCAAAAGGTCTGTACCGCCCGGCGAATAAAAAAAGCAATAATGAAGGGTTCGTATTTAGGTCGGTTTCCCTAATCCTGTCAAGTCAAATACAAATCCTCATCCCTATTCCGCCGCCTCCCTGCACTGCCGGGGCGTTATGCCATAGATGCTCTTGAATTTTTTTGTAAAATAGCTCTGGGAGCTGTATTGCAGGTAATTGCTGATATCCGAAATACTGTGGGACGAATGCCGTAGCAGTGCTTTTGCTTCATTCATTTTTTCCCGGTGGATATATTCCACAATGGACATTCCTGTTTCCGACAAAAACTTTTTAGAAAGATGGCGCGTGCTAAGGCCAATGGCAGATGCAACATCCGTTAGCGAAATATCCTCGTGCAAGCGGCTGGCAATATAGTCACAGCATTGCCTTGTCTTGGGAGAATACCCTTTTTTCTTTTTGGAATGTGCCACCTGCACGCAAAAATCCACTACCATTTTCAGCATAAGCGCATTGATTTCCTGCACGTCCTCCAGCAAATCCATCTTTTGGCAATACGCGTCGCTAAACGAGCACGCCATGTCAAAATCCATCCCCCCCTTTGCGGCGGCACGTACCAGCAAGGTGGCTATCGCGGCAAAGCCATACTTTTCCGCACGCATTGGGTCTGTAGACATTGGGCCAATGCGCCCTGTCACCGGTTCATTGATCGCCTGTGTAATCCGGTCAACATTCCCGCTTGCAACCCCTTCCAGCAAGGCCTGCTCATAGCTCCTTGGCGTGTGAAAGGCAAATTGCTCCTGCATACGGAACACGCCATTCGTAAACTCTTTATCAATGCTATCGTTCCTGTTATTACACAAGATTATATCCCCTGTATTGATTTCACCGCCACCGCACACCTGCACCGCGATTGCCAGCGAGCTGATAAACCGCTGGTAGGAGAGCACCTGCGCTGTGCCCAGCAAATGACACAAGCTGCTGAGCGGTTCGCCAAACGCCTCGTTCCTTTGCAGCTCCGCAATTTTCCCCTTGCTCAACTGGTAAGGTACGGCAGGGCCCAATAAAAGGTATTTGCTCTCCTTCAGCTCAGCAATCCCAATAAAATAGGAAGGCTCTAAAAACAAAACCAACGGGTGTGTCTTATCCCGCTTTTGCAGGGCAAAATCTAGCAGGCAATAGTTGATGAAGCTCTGGGGTAATTGCAGGTTATCCATTTTGGGATAATGAAATAGAATATCGCCGGTATCGTCACATATACAAACCGGGATATTAATAGAACTGTATAATACCCCACATGTTCTTTCCAATTCTTTCATGTCTGCGCACCTCAGATATATCTTACATAATTACAAATAATATTACAATATTCGTATCGTTATTTTTTGGGAAATGATATCGTTACTACATAATAATATAGAATTGCGAGGTAACTGCAATGAATAAAGAAAAACAGGCCCGGCTGGCCTATACAGAAAAAGCACAGAAAATTGTAGACGACATGACGTTGGAGCAAAAGGTCAAAATATTGAGCGGTACCATAAGCATAGATGATATGATGAAAGCCCTGATGACAGGCGTCGGGCATTATAACGACGTTCCTTACCCATCCGGCGGCGACGAGGAGCACGGCGTTCCTACCATGCGTTTTTGCGACGGGCCAAGGGGCGTTGTGTGCGGCACGGGCAAAGCAACCTGTTTCCCCGTCTCCATGTGCCGGGGCGCATCCTTTGACGCAGGGCTGGAGGAAGAAATTGGACACGCGATTGGCCGCGAGGTGCGTGGCTTTGGCGGCAACCTTTTTGCGGGCGTGTGTATCAACCTGCCTTATAACCCGGGCTGGGGGCGCAGCCAGGAGGTGTATGGCGAGGAAAGCTTTCACCTTGGGCAAATGGGCTCCGCATTGGTACGCGGGGTGCAAGGCGAGCATGTGATGGCCTGCACAAAGCACTATGCGTTTAACTCCATGGAAAACGCGCGCTTTAAGGTAAGCGTGGATTGCAGCCGCCGCACAGAGCGCGAGGTATACCTGCCTCACTTCAAGGACTGCGTGGACGCGGGCACAGCAAGCGTTATGAGCTCGTATAACCTTTATAAGGGCATCAAATGCGGCTATAGCGATTACCTGCTCAAAAAAGTGTTGAAGGAAGAGTGGGATTTTGACGGCTTTGTGATGACCGACTTTGTGTGGGGTGTGGACGACACGGTAAAATCCGCAAACTACGGACAGGACATGGAAATGCCGGGCACCATTTATTATGGCGAAAAACTGATACAGGCAGTAAAAGACGGGCTTGTGCCCGAGCTGCGCATCAACGAATCCGTATTGCGGATTATCAGAACCATATTGACCTATGAGGACGCATATAACGCAAGCGGTAAAAACTATGATGAAGAAGTGCTGGGAAGCAAGGAGCACATCGCACTGGCGCTTCGTGCCGCACAAGAGGGCATGGTGCTGATGCAAAATAATAACAGCGCCCTGCCTCTTAATAAAAACACGGTGAAGAAAATTGCCGTCATCGGCAAGCTGGGTGAAAAAGCCAATATTGGCGACCATGGCTCCAGCCAGGTGTTCCCGGCCTATGTGGTCACCCCCATAGAAGGACTCAATAAAGTTATGCCTAATGCTGAGGTGGTTTATTGCGACGGGAGCGACATTGCGGCTGCCAAAAAAGCGGCAAAGGAAGCGGACGCGGCCATATTTGTTGTGGGCTATGACCATGACGATGAAGGCGAGTTCATCAGCGGCGAGGAAGGCACCAATTACACCGGTTCCATTGGCGGTGACAGGAAAAAAAGCCTGGGCTTAAGCAGCGAAGACGTGGAGCTGATCAAGCAGGCCGGGCCGGAAAACAAAAACTCGGTGGCTGTGCTCATCGGCGGCAACATGATTATGACAACCGAATGGAAGGACAGCGTATCTGCTATATTAATGGCGTTCTACCCCGGGCAGGAAGGTGGAACCGCCATCGCACAGGTTTTGTGCGGTGATATGAACCCCAGCGGTAAGCTTCCCTTTGTGCTGCCCTACGACGAAAAAGACCTGCCTCAGGTTAATTGGGAAACGACAAACCAATACTATGACTATTACCATGGGTATACACGATTGGAAAAACAAGGGATAAAACCGTTGCTCCCGTATGGATTTGGGCTAAGTTACACAACCTTTGATGTCTCAAACGCAAGCTTTGCGGCAGACGCGAATTCTGTGAAGGCAAGCTGCACCGTGAAAAACACTGGCGCCGTCGCGGGCACAGAGGTGGTGCAGCTATATGTCGGATTTAAAAATTCAAAGATCGACCGCCCTGTAAAGCTGCTGCGTGGGTTTGGACGCGTTGAGCTTCAACCGGGAGAAAGTAAGAAAGTGGAGCTTACCTGCCCGTTGGAAAAGCTGAAATATTTCAACGAGGCCACCAATGATTTTGAACTGGAGCGCATGGAGCACGAGGTCTACATCGGCACCTCCTCCGCAAACAGCGACCTCCTCCAAGGTACTGTTACAATTGGATAACAATATTCAAATGAAAGCAGGCGTTTCCCATTCGGAGCGCCTGTTTTTATTGGAGAAAGAGAAGGCAACAATGCAACCTGCCCAGACAGCTTGCGTATCCTCCCCCCTCCAAACGCTGTAATTTCCAGCGCAAATCATGTATAATAAGCATAAGAAAAACCTTGGGAGCTATGGAATGAAAAAATTCTTTTGCATTGTTTTATGTGTCATGACCCTCTTTGCCTTTGCGGCATGTGGCAGCAAGGCCGACCCCGCCAGCTTCCCCGCAACCAGCGAACAATTGACCCAATCTATGCTGGATGGGGACTTCCAGTCGGTAGTCGCTTTGGGAGACAGCACATTCAAGCGGAATCTCACGCCGGAGGTTCTGCAAATGCAATGGGAGCAGTTCACCGATGGCATTGGGGAATACGACGGCATTATCGATACAAAAGTCTCCAGCGAGGGCGGATACACGGTAATCGAGCAGATGAACAGCTTCCCGCACATCAACCTGAAGCTGACCTATACGTTCAACGACACGGACGGAACGCTGGCCGGGCTATGGACAACCACGGTATCCAAGCCTATTGAGCCGCAGTCTACCGATGCGTATGAAGAGATTCCCATTACCCTCGGTAAGGAGAACCCCCTGGATGGGCTGATCACTATGCCCAAGGGCGGCACCAACCTTCCCGCCGTCGTATTAGTGCATGGCTCGGGTGCTAATGATATGGACGAGACGATTGGCACGGGCGGCAACAAGCCGCTGGCAGATATCGCACATGGGCTTGCGGAGCAGGGCATTGCCTCCATCCGCTATAACAAAGTAACAAATCAATATCCAAACGCGGTTTCCGCGGCAGAGCTTACCATTGAATACGAGGTACTAAACGATGCTTCGGCGGCTTACGCGTTGCTTGCCGAATATGAAGGAATAGACCCGTCCAAGGTGTTCATTATTGGGCACAGCCTGGGTGGCATGATGGCGCCAAAACTCACCGAACTGACGGGCGCTGCCGGTTATGCTTCACTGGGCGGCTCCCCCCGCCACTTTGCGGATATCATCTATGACCAGAATGTGAATGTAATTGAGGAGGCCGATGCCTCGGATGAAGAAAAAGAGCTTGCGCTTGCGCAGGTTGCCGGAATGGTGGACGCGGCAAAGAACGCTGTGGCAGGCGATCCCACAATACTCCTTGGCTATTCGGGCCATTATTGGGCCAGCTATAACGCGTTGGACATGAAAAACGTAATCGAATCACTCACTGTGCCTGCGTTTATTGCGCAGGGCACTGACGATTTCCAAATATATGCGGACAAAGATTTTACCGCCTGGCAGGAGCTTTTGCCCGATAGGGACACTGTAGACTTTCAGCTTTACGACGGCTTGAATCATTTGTTCATGAAGAGCAATGGAAAAACCGACATAACGGAATATAACCCGTCCGCCCATGTGCAGCAGGCGGTGATAGACGATATCGCAGGCTTTATCGGCAACCAATAATCCTTAGCTCAGGAATTGTATATTTTCATTTTATGCAGGCGGGGCTGCCAGAAAATCATATACCGGCAGCATCGTTCAGCTCAAACAGGTTGCCTTCCGGATCCCTGAAATATGCGCAGCGCATTCCCCACTCCTGAATGAACTGGGGCTCCCCAATAAAGGGTACGCCCGCCAGCTTCAGGCGCTTATAATCTTCGTCAAGCTCGCCAGTAGGAATCACCGCCACAACCGTATCCGGCTGCGCACTCCCTTCCGGCTGCCCATATCCCTTGAACATCTCCATGTTTGCCCCCGCAAAGATGGCAAAGCACGGCGCTTCGCCTTCCTTTACAGCAAAAGAGGTATACGGGCCGTTTCTGTCTCCCCACACTGCCACAAGACCCAGCTTTTGTGTATAAAAATCATAGCATGTGCCATAGTCCTTGCGCACCAGTACACGTATTGTCGTTTCATTAAATCGCATTATAGTTCCTCCGCATCATTCATTGGCCGGGCTTTTGTTGCCAGATCCAGGCCTATGTTATTATACATCAACACCGCCCTTTTTCCCATGCCTAAATATCCGCGGGCCCGCCACAAAACAAGTGTTGCCTCCTATCTTATGTGCGTTGCTCTTTCTTCCTATATCCGCTTAAAAACGGTTACAACCGCCCTGCTTTCCCTTTGTTCCTCCAGTTCGCATTTTATAGTGCTTATTTCATACCCTTTCTCCTGCGTGATATATTCAAGCAAATCGTTCAGCATGCTTATTTTCAGCTTATTATCCGCACGTATGTGTAGCAGGCAGATTCTTTTGCTTTCCGGTTCTGCAACCAAATCGTCAAAAGCTATAACATCATCATAAAATTCTTTATATGCAGCGCCGTTATCAACTTCAGGATCCCTGAGCCATATCATTTCCAACCATCCGTCTTCTTTCTGAATTTGGCGCGATGATATGCTTCCGCCCTTTTCCTCCTCCGCCAATCGCTGCACCCGCATATCCCCGCCTTCCTCCGGTGTAATCAACCTGTCTTTTCCACAGCGAAGCCCAGTCTTTTTGAACGTATTGCTCACCGCCTGTTCAAATGCTTCTATCAACCCGTCCCGTCCACTGGCCTCTCCTCTGCCATAGCTTACCATTGCACCGCTTAACCTGAATTCGTTCTTCAGATCCTCCGGTTCGACGCAAATTGCACCGGGAGCACAAAGAGTATCCCACAGGCAGGCCAATACCTCTCCTGCCAGCTTGTCGGACTGTTGAAACATGCCGGGGAGGGTTAATTTTTCCCCCATATGATTTATGATCTGCTCATTTGGCAGCACAATAACCGCGTCACAGTTTGCACGCAGCATTGCCAGCGTTTCCCTCGCCATAGACGTGCGCTTATTTCCTTCAAACGCAAAGGGCATCGTCACAATCGATACACAAAGCGCGCCACATTCCAATGCCGCACCCGCGATTACAGGCAAAGCACCACCCATGCTACCGCCCAGCCCCGCCACAAGAAAAACAAACTCTGCAGGCGTAATTACCCGCTCAATCTCATCGTAGCTTTCCGTTGCCAGCAGTTCGCCAATCGCAGCATTCGGTTCTTCATAAAGGTCTTTCCCACCAAGGTGCAGCTTTACACCCTTTCCCGCGGCATAAAACAACGCCTGCGCATCTGTGTCTATATAGACGCAGCGGGCAAGCGGGCGTTTTTCTGCAAACGTGGTCACCATGCGGCAGCCTGCGCCACCGACCCCGGCAATCCTCGTTACTACAGCGCCGTCTTCCCTATCACTGAAGCAGGCATCAAGCTCTTCCCTGTTTGTCTCAATGAATCCTGGCTTTTTTCTCACACTCATACCATTCCCCTTTGCCTGCCATTGGCAGGAATGTCCATTTCATATCCGCAAATCATCCGAAAAGGCCAACGGATTTCCTGCAAGCCCCTCTCGTTCACTTCTTCTATTATTATAGCAAGAACATCCCTTGCGGCACATTGTGTCATTGATTTGTCACCCCTACGCATAGACAACGTATGCTGCAACAAGGCCTGCCGTGCTAGCCAACGCTTACCTCCCTGCTTTACTTCCCCTGCGTATGGCGGTGCATTTTTTTACGTCTTCCAGCACCAAAGCGCCGGTTCCCTCAAACATCAACCAGCACGGCCATTTTTATCTTTGTTGGCTTTGTACAGATTCTGTGTATAAGCTGACAACGCCGGTAAAACAACGAAAATACTCCCCAAGTTTCCGGCATCTCCCGCCTTTTATAACCTAATAGCGGGATTAAAAAAAACTATTCTTTGGCCGCCCCGCATTCTTGACTTTCAAAAATATGTATGCTATACTGCGCTGTGCATTCGGAGGGTATATCCCGCGATATACCGGATAAGGTGTTATGGCGTCGGCCTGATGCCTTATTTTTATTGGAGGATAGAAAGAATGAACGTGAAAACAGTAAAAAAACGGGAAGTATCCTTTGTCTCCGGCAGCATCCCCAAGGCACTGCTTGCCTTTTCCGGCCCTTTCATACTGGGAGTGCTTGTCCAAAACCTGTATGGCGCAGTGGACCTGTTTGTGGTTGGCCATTTTGCGACAACCGCGGACGTATCCGCCGTTACAATCGGCAGCCAGCTCATGACAATCGTAACACAACTAATTATTGGTTTTGCCACGGGAATCACCATGCTTGTGGGCCAATCCTGCGGCGCACAGGATAAAAAAGGAATTGCTAAGACGGTTGGCTCTTCCGTTATGCTGTTTGGCGTTGTCGCCGCCGCGCTCACCGCAGGCTACCTTGCCTTTCACAAGCAAATGGTATCTGCCATGCAAACGCCCAGTGAAGCGGTTTTGGAAACAGAGCAATATCTGTTTATCTGTGCGCTAGGCATAGTGTTTATTATCGGCTATAACGTGATCAGCAGCATTTTAACCGGCATGGGCGATTCCAAAACACCATTCATTTTTGTGCTTGTCGCCTGTTTGATCAACGTTGTGCTGGATGTCCTTTTTGTAAACGGGCTGGGCTGGGGCGCACGCGGCGCGGCAATTGCCACAACCGTAGCGCAGGCGGGCAGCTTTATCTTCTCACTGCTTTTTTTGCGGCGCAAGGGGTTAGGCTTTCCTCTCTCCAAAACCGATTTCCGCTTTGACAAAGCACAAATCGGCAGCATTGTCCGCATTGGCGGGCCGGTCGCCCTGCAAAATGTTTTGGTAAACGCATCCTTTTTGTTTATTACAGCCATCATCAATATGATGGGCGTTGTGGCGTCGGCAGCCGTGGGCGTGGTGGAAAAGCTGATCACCTTTCTTTTTGTCCCCGCAACGGCAATGGGTACTTCCGTAGGGGCCGCATCTGCACAAAATATTGGCGCAAACCAGATGGACCGGGCGCGAAAATCCATGTGGTGGGGCGTGGTAATCGCACTTGTGCCCGCTGTTATTTTCACAATTATTTGCCAGTTTTACGGTGCGGGGCTCACCGGCATCCTGTCCGGCGACGAACAAGTCGTCGCCCTTGCTGCAAACTACCTGCGCTCTTATATTCTCGACATCCTTTTGGTGAGCTTTGTGTTCTGCATGAACGGATACTTCAACAGCTATGGGAAGTCATGGTTCAGCCTGGTGCACAGCGTTGTCACAACGTTTGCTGTCCGCGTACCCATGGCATTTTTGCTCAGCCGCATGGAAGGTGCAACGCTGTTTGACATAGGCTGGGCGGCCCCAGCCTCCACAGCCGTCTCGCTGGTGATGTGCCTGATTTTCCTCAGTAGGATGAAGCCGCTGTCCGCGCCGCAAACAACCGACCTTCCATTGCCCAAAAAACACAGCGGGCCGCAGCATTTCGTTGTTACCATTTCCCGGGAATATGGGAGTGGCGGCCGCCAGATAGGCGAGAGTGTCGCAGAAAAGCTGGGGATTGCTTTTTATAATCGCAACCTGATTGACCTGACCGCAAAACGAAGCGGGCTGGCAGAAGACTACATCACAAATTGGGAAGAACGTATCTCCAGCCAGTCCATCTGGGGCAGCCCCGGCGGCGGGCGCGGTACAGGCAGTCCGTGGTTTGGAAAATACTACAGCAACACCGACATCATGTTCAACACGCAAAGCCAGATTATCCGCGAGCTGGCTGAAAAAGAAGCCTGTGTCATTGTGGGGCGCTGCGCAGATTACATCCTGCGGGATTATTCCAACTGCGTCAATGTCTTTATCCATGCGGATTTGGAGCACAGGGCGGAGCGCATTACCACAGAATATGGTGCCAGCGCAAAAAAAGCGGCGGAAACTGCTGAGAATACCGATAAGGGGCGCGCCAATTACTACAGGTATTATACCGGCGGGCAATGGGGCAGCCGTGCCCAG
Organism: Christensenellaceae bacterium OttesenSCG-928-K19; assembly: GCA_030266015.1. GTDB lineage: Bacteria > Bacillota > Clostridia > Christensenellales > Christensenellaceae > UBA5399. The sequence goes on from JAJDHD010000028.1 coordinate 9,346, forward strand.
TACCACCTGATGATAGACAGCGCCCGATTTGGCATTGAGGAATCGGCAGAAATCATTGCAGACAGTATCCGCAAGCTGTTTCCGGATAAATAAAGCAACGGGGGTTCTCGCACAAGTTTAACTAAAGAATAATGATCGGTCTTTAATAAAACCCGCTATCAAAGCGGGTTTTGCAATAACTGGTTAGTTATACAGAATAAAGGGCGTCGGATCAACCATTAATTAAGCGAACGGACTGATAAACACGTTGCCATACATCGTGGCCTCTAACAGCACAATAACGCCAAGGGCAGCGGTATAGATGGCAAAGCCATAAAGCTTATGCTTTGAGATTAACCTGAGCATAAACTTGATGGCAAGAAAACCGCACACCGCTGCGGCAATCATCCCGATGATGACCATGGGGATGCTCACATCGCCCATGCCCGTTTCCACCACGTCCTTTGCGGTAAAAAGAGCGCTGCCGATGATTGCGGGAATGGACATCAAAAAAGCAAATTTTGCGGCCCGCTCTCGCCCCGTACCCATGAACAAGCCGCCCGCGATGGTGGAGCCGGAGCGTGAAAGCCCGGGCATCATGGTGGCGCCCGCCTGCATCACACCCATCACAACCGCCTGTGGCAAGCCAATTTTACGCTTGTGCTCCATGCGACGAGCAATCAGCTCACTTATCACAAGAACTGCCGTTGTGGCAAAAAAACCAAACGCAAGGTACTTTCCGTTTTGCAGGTTATCATATACAGCAGGGAACACCTGCTTCATCACCAATACGACAACGACCGCCGGAATAGTGGCAATGATCAGCATCCCCAGCTTGTTTTTAACCGGATGGCAGATAATTGCCTTAATCTCCGGCCACAGCACGATAAAGACCGCCACGAGCGTGCCTACGTGCAGCATCACATCATAAAAAAGCGGAACCTCCTGTATGCCAAACAGCGCCTGGACCACAGCCAAATGGCCGGAGCTTGATACGGGCAGAAACTCCGTCAGTCCCTGAACAACGCCCAACAGGACAGATTGCAACATATCCATAAAAACAAATACCCCTCATTTACCAATCATCAATTTCTAACTCTATACAAAATAAAGTATACCAGTAAGACTGTTTTGCCGCAAGCGTTGTTCCCTTACGCTTCTGTAATGTTTCAAAACAACAACAGGCGACAAGTATTGATAAAACCCGACACGCGTATTATACTTAACTAATATTATAAGAACAGAGGGCTAACGACATGAAATTAGGAGTTGTGGGGTTGCCAAACGTGGGCAAAAGCACCCTTTTTAACGCATTGACACAAGCGGGGGCGCAAAGCGCGAATTACCCGTTCTGCACCATAGAGCCAAACTACGGCATTGTTTCCGTGCCAGACGCGCGTATGGATTACCTTGCGGAGATTTACCATCCGCAAAAGTTTACGCCGGCAACGATAGAATTTGTGGATATAGCGGGGCTGGTGAAGGGCGCAAGCCAGGGCGAGGGCCTTGGGAACAAGTTCCTTTCGCACATACGCGAGGTTGATGCCATCATAGAAGTGGTGCGCTGCTTTGAGGACGGCAACATCACACATGTAGACGGCAGCATAGACCCGGTGCGCGATGTGGAAACCATTAACTTTGAACTGATTTTCGCGGACATGGAAACGGTGCAAAAACGCAGAGAAAAAGCACAAAAGCTGATTAAGACCGGCGACAAGAAATATCCAAAGGAAGTGGAGCTGTGCGACCTGCTTTTAAAGGAGCTGGAGGCGGGAGTGTTCGCCCGCAACATAGAGCTTGACGAGGGACAGCGCGAGATGGCAGATGAAATGTTTTTGCTAACGGGCAAGCCCATCATTTACATCGCCAATATTTCCGAAGAACAAGTGGGCAAAGAGGATGACCCAATGATCGCACCACTTGTGGAATATGCGGAAAAGCAAAACAGCGAAGTGGTGTGCATCAGCGCCAAGGTAGAGGAAGAGCTTTCCGGGCTGGACGAGGAAGAAAAGCAGCTCTTTATTGAAGAGCTCGGCATTGGCGAATCCGGCCTTTCTAAGCTCATTAAAAAATCGTACGCGTTGCTGGGGCTTGTAAGCTATCTCACGGCAGGGGAAAAAGAAGTGCGCGCGTGGACCATCACAACGGGCACCAAAGCACCACAAGCTGCCGGCAAGATCCACACCGATTTTGAACGCGGGTTTATCCGCGCGGAGGTGGTGGCATTTGACCGGCTGAAGGAGCTGGGCGGCAGTATGCAAGCCGCCAAAGAGGCCGGCGAGGTGCGGCAGGAGGGCAAAGACTACGTGATGCAAGACGGTGACGTGGTGCTGTTTAAATTCAATGTGTAATGCAAATCCCCGGTATGCAGCCGGGGTTACTTTTTATGGAAATGGAGAAACTAAAAATGGAACTGATGAATGCAATCGCAATGAGGCAGTCTGTTAGAAAGTACAACGCAACGCTGGTGAGCAGTGAAGACATCGACACGATCCTGCAAGCGGGGTGCGCAGCGCCAGTGGCGGGCGGCGGGCATGAGCGCATACACCTTACGGTAATTCAAAATAAAGAGCTGCTGGCAAAAATTGGAGCCGCCACTGCCAAGGCGTTTGGCAATGAAAAATTTGACCCTTTTTATGGCGCGGGCACATTCCTTCTGGTTTCTGTAAAGCCAAAGGAAAGCGAGCCGAACATTGAAATCGCAGACGGTGCGTGCGTGGTGGAAAATATGCTGCTGGCAGCAACCGGGCTGGGACTTGCCAGCGTATACCTGTGGAGTTTCCGTTGGGGGCTGAAGGAGCAGCCGGAGCTTGTGGATGAATTTGGCCTGCCCGAAGGGTTTGTGCCTGTGTCCGGCGCGGTAATCGGTTATGCGGATGACACGCTAAAGGAACGCCAGCTCGCACTCAATGTATCGCACAATATCATAAAATAAATTTGTTCATTCTTTTCTTTCAGTTTGTTCACAGCCTGTTCATATGGGTTGGATATAATACACACAAGAAGGAGGGAACAGATGTTATCAGTATTAATCGGAATGTATTTATTAAAAGATAGAACGGAAAAGACAAAAGAATAGAAAGTTGAGGCAAAGCCAATGGAGCAGAATTGAAAGCCCCCGTCAAGATATTAGGATGGGGGCTTTGTTATATTTCATGAAGGATGTTGTTCATCCGCTTCACATCTCCCGGCGCAATCTTTAGCGTGGCGCGAATATCGCCCGACCCGCCATAAATATAGTCAAACTCCAGAAGGGAGCTGTCAAACAGGCAGGGCAGGCCGTGGCCAATAAGCGGAACAGCACCGGCGGCGTAGTCTGTAATCAAAGAAACGTTGCGCTTTGCCGTAAGGCAATAATCGGCCAGCTGGGGTATGGTTTCCTTTAGATAGGCAAATCCTTTTTGGGCATTACCCGCGCTTACAATGAGCGCAGCATAACCATGCCTCGATTCCAGTATAAAAACAAGCGCCGCCTTGCGAATGTCAAGATACCGCACATCGGTTTGCGTGGATAGCAGCTCCGTTTCATGGTGAATCAGTTCAAAAGCACAGTTGTTTTTTCCCAGCAGCTTATAAAGCTCCGCTAACGTAGGCATGTTTAGGCTTGCTCCAGCGCGATCACGCGAAGGTCGTCCACTACTTTCCTGTTAAATTTGTTCATTTTATCCTTGAACAGTTCCAAATGATTAAAAAAATCCGCCATAATCTCTGCCCCTTTTTCGGGCGAGCGTCCGGCCTTTTCCTTTGCGTTATGATAGCCGCGTTGGATCATGGCGTTCACTTCGTTTTGCCGTTGCTCCTGTATGCGCGTAAGATCACGGCTGGGCAGGTTTCCTTTAAAAATTTTATATTTCTCGTATTTTATAAGCTCTGTAAGCCTTGCCTCCAGCAGGTCATATTTTTCAAAAAACACTTCCGGCTTTACGGCGGCATTTGCCGCCTGCGCGTATTCGGCGCTTTCCTTTAAAAGCGACTTTACCTTGGCAAGGTCTTTTTCTGAAATCTGCCTGGAAAATAATTGGGACAAAATACCCATGTGGTAAGCCTTTCTGGTTAACGCACACTACAAAAGCACTTGCAGGGCATTCCTGTAGCGTATGCTTTTTTGGGGGAACTCCCTTGCCTCCCACATCAGCGGGTGGTTGTTACGCATTCCCCTTTGGTCAGGGTTGTGTTGGCGGGTGCCCTTTTTCAGGCAACCCTCAAAACATCCCTGTAAAGTCAAACGTCGCAAAATAATCCTTTGGTTCTTCCGCGCGGCGAATCAGCTCGGTGCTGCCGTCTTCCTTTAACAAGACCTCCGCGCTCCTGAGCTTGCCGTTATAATTATAGCCCATGGCAAACCCATGTGCGCCCGTATCATGCAGCACAAGCAGGTCACCCTTGTCTATCTTAGGCAACATGCGGTCCACGGCAAATTTGTCGTTATTCTCGCATAGGCCGCCGGTAACATCATATTTGTGGTCATGCGGTTCGTTTTCCTTGCCCATCACCGTAATGTGATGGTACGCGCCATACATGGCGGGCCGCATCAGGTTTGCCGCGCAGGCGTCCACACCGATGTATTCCTTGTAGATATGCTTTTCATGCATGGCACGCGTCACCAATATACCATAAGGCGCAAGCATATAACGCCCCAGCTCTGTAAAGATCTTTACATCGCCCATGCCCGCAGGTACAAGTATTTTTTCATAGGCTTTTTTAACACCATGGCCAATGGACTGTACATCCGCCGCCTTCTGGTCTGGCTCATACGGCACGCCAATGCCGCCCGACAGGTTAATAAACCCAATGTCCACCCCTGTGTCCTTTTTCAGGCTCACAGCAACCTCAAACAAAATACGCGCCAGCTCCGGATAGTACTCATTTGTTTTTGTGTTGCTGGCAAGGAAGGCATGGATGCCGAATTTCTTTGCTCCCAGCTTACCCAGTTTGATGAAGCCGTCCCGCATCTGCTCATAGGTCATGCCATATTTGGCATCGCCCGGCTGGTCCATCACAAAGGTGGAAATAGAAAAGGTACCACCCGGGTTGTACCGGCAACTGATGGTTTCCGGAATACCCGCCACTTCATTTAAAAAATCAATATGCGTGTAATCATCCAGGTTGATGATGGCCCCCAGCTCACGCGCAAGGCGAAAATCCTCCGCGGGGGTCACGTTCGAGGAAAACATGATGTCTTGCCCTGTAATGCCCACAGCCTTGCTCATTAGAAGCTCCGTATAAGAGGAGCAATCCGTGCCGCAGCCTTCTTCCTTCAATATCTGTAATATGGCGGGGTTTGGCGTGGCCTTTACGGCAAAGTATTCCTTATAGCCCTCATTCCAGTCAAACGCCTCCATAAGCTGCCGCGCATTGGCACGGATGCCGCGTTCATCGTACAGGTGGAACGGGGTGGGGTATTTCGCTACAATCTCTTCCAGTTGTTCTTTGGATACAAATGGTCTTTTCAAGTGTTTTTCTCCTGTTTTTGATTAAAATTACAGGATTAGTATAGCATAAAAAAAGCGCCCGGAAAAGGGCGCGGATAAAACTATGTTTAAATATATCGAACCGTTTCCTCCAGCGGCTTTCGGCTGGCATGCCCCGGCGAGGGCGTTGCGTCCTTTGCCGGGTATCCCGCGGGGAGCAGGGCGTGCGGGATGACAGTATCCGGCAGCTCGAACGCCTGCCGCACAGCCTGGGGATCAAACGAGCCCACCCAGCAGCTGCCCAGCCCAAGCTCTGCAAGGGCCAACATCATATGCGACGTTACAATGCTGGAGTCTGTTTCCCCGCCGTCCGCGCCGTCGTATGACCGCTTCCAGCTTTCACTTTCATCATAGCAAATGAGAAACGCAAGCGGCGCGTCGAAGGTATATTTTGTGCAGCCCTCCAGCTTTTGCAGTGCTTCTTTGCTTTGCAGCACATAAATACGCTGCGGCTGGTTGTTGCACGCCGTTGGGGCCAGGCGGCCTGCCTGCAGCACCGTTTCTAATTTTTCATTTTCAATTTTTTGATTTGTAAATCTGCGTACAGAGTAGCGTTCCTTTGCCAGTTCCATAAAATCCATCGTCGTTTTCTCCTTTGCATTCAATATAGATAGTATGCTGTGGCACACGCCACACGTCAAGGGTCTGTGGCCAGCTACATAACTTCAAGCGGCTGCACATAGACCGCAACCAGATCTGGCGGGTTATTGATGCGAAAGGTGGGATAGCCGCTTGCGCCCAACCCACGGCTGATGATCATGGTGGTTTCGCCGTCGGTAAACTCCCCCTGCATATACTTTGGGAAAAACCCCTGCCCATTCATATAAATTTTACTGATGGCGGGAATACGGATCTGCCCCGCGTGGGTGTGCCCGGCAAGAATCAGATCAATATTCCTGTAGCGCGCATCGTTGAACAGCTCCGGGCGATGTGTTAAAAACAGGTTGAACCCATCAAGCCCCTGCATTGAGTTCAGCACCTGCCCCAGCCCGGCGCTGCTGGGATTATAGGAAATATCATCCAATCCGGTAATATTAATGCGCGCGCCACGCACATCAACTGTGTAAACGCCGCCGCGTATCACAGTTACGCCGCCATCTGCAAGCGCGCCTGTAATCTCGCTGTCAAACTGCTTCTCGTGATTGCCCGTGACAAAAAAAGCGGGGGCGATGGCGCTAAGCCCTTTTGCCAGCTCATATGTATAAGTCGTGTTTGGTTTTTTTTGGCTCTCATGCGCCACAAGATCCCCCGTCACCGCGATAATATCAGGGTTAAGCTCTTGCACCTTGGCAAAGAGACGGTGGTTATGGTGGCCGAATTCCTTTTCATGCAGGTCGGAAAGATGCGCAATGGTAAACCCGTTTTCTATTTTGCGGCTCAAAAGGCCATAGCTGGTTATTTCTATCGTATTGTTGTTGAACATAATGCCGCCCCCTCCCTCATTTGCAGTATAGGCATTAAAAAAAGATTATACAAGTATAACTACCATTGTTTTACAGTAAATTCAAAAAACACCGCTTTTGATTTACCCGCGCCCCCGCGAAACGAAACACCTTTATGCGCAATAATATGCGAGAAGTTTGCTTTTTCCACCTCACTGCTATTTGAGTATCCACAGATACCACAAACGGCAAAGGGAAATTGTATAATAGGCATAGTCTTATCCGCCTTTTTGAGGTATTCTATCAATGAAGAGAACGGCATCAAAAGCAAGCACAGTATGCCAAACATTACGGGCATAGTCTTTGCCAGTAATGCCAAACGGAGGAAACGGGCTCATGATCAGCAAGCTTTTTATCAACGGTGTCAAATTAAGGGAGCGGGGCGAAGGCTATGTGTTTTCACTGCCCGCGGTACGGCATTTAAGCCAACTCTCTTTTTCCAGTCCCGTTTCCTTTTTGGTGGGAGAAAACGGCACAGGCAAGTCTACCTTGCTGGAGGCGATTGCGGTAAACAGCGGCTTTAACCCGGAGGGAGGCAGCCGGGATTTTCGTTTTTCCACATCAGACACGCATTCCGAGCTAGCAGACCACATCACTGTTGTTAAAGGGATCAGGCGTCCGACCGACGGTTTTTTCCTACGGGCAGAAAGCTTTTATAATGTTGCCTCCGAGGTGGAGCAACTGGCCGGAAGCGGGCTGGCCGGGGATTCTGAAGCAGCCATGCAATCCTTTTATGAGGGGAGCTACGGCGGCAAATCCCTGCACCGCCAGTCCCACGGGGAGAGCTTTTTGTCGTTGGTGCTACACCGGTTCCGCGGCAACGGGTTATACCTGCTGGACGAACCGGAGGCCGCTCTTTCCCCCACGCGTCAGATGACACTGCTCGCGCGCATCCATGAAATGGCAAAAAACGGTTCCCAATTCATCATTGCTACACACGCTCCCATACTGATGTCGCTGCCGGGCGCGGATGTTTTTGTGTTGGATGAGGAAGGAATTTCCTGCATCCCCTACAAGGAGACGGAGCATTACGCGGTCACCAAGCTTTTTCTGGACGACCCTGATCGGATGCTACATGAATTACTGGGAGAGCCTGATCGCTGATAACATGAAAAATCAATAGCCAGAAGATGTCTTTACAGTTTTTTGCGGTGAACGTCTTTTCCGGCACGCCTATACCGCAAAATACGCGAGACTATACACCTTTTATTTCGACGGTCAAGAATCTATATACCCTATGGCCAAGCTAAGATCGTTTGTGTTTTTATTGGAGGATCGTATAATATTGTTTTTCCCTCCCCGCCACAGGGTATACTTTAACTATAAAAAGTTTATACGAAAGAAGGCAGGGATAATGGAAAGCCAATTTGCGCAGGTGATAAAAAACAGGCGGTCTTTTTATGATTACACCAAAAAATCGCCCATTACGGACGATCAAATCAAGAGGTTGCTGGAATTTGCTTTAAAGCACACCCCCACGGCGCACAACACCCAGCTTACACGCATTGTGCTGTTGCTGGGCGGCGAGCATGATAAATTCTGGGACATGGTAATAGACGCTATCCTGGAGCGGAATCCCGGCAAGGAAATGCACTCCAGCAAAGAAAAGATTGCCAAATTCCGCAACGCATATGGCACAGCGCTTTTTTTTAATGACCAGAAAACGCTGCGCGATGTGATTGAGGAAATGCCGCTTTACAGGGAAGAGCATGAAAAATGGGCAGAGCACGGCAATGCCATGCTGCAATTTGCCGTGTGGAATATGTTGGAGGAGGCCGGATTTGGCGCCTCGCTCCAGCACTACAACCCCATTGTGGATGAACGTGTATACAATGGGTTTGGCATTGACCGCGACTGGCGGCTCATTGCGCAGATCCCGTTCGGCATAACGGTGGACGAAGCGTGGGACAAAACCTTTATCCCTATGGAAAAGCGCTTTCTTGTGATGCCAGGCACGAATACCAATGTTTAAAAAGCATTGCTCTGCCGCCCAACACACTACCCAAAATGTTGTGGCATTTTTTTATGGTAGCTCTGCGTCCCACGCGTGAGCGCGGACTAAAGCATAAAGTCTTTAGCGAATAGATCGTATTAAAGGAGTAACCGGTGGAAAAAATAAAAATCGCGTTTTTTGACGCAAAGCCGTATGATAAAATTTGGTTTGACAAGCTGGTGGAGAATTATCCCTTCCGCTTGAAATATTATGAGAACCGTCTGGAAGGCGACACAGCGGTGCTGGCGCGCGGTTGCAGTGGCGCAATTGCCTTTGTGAACGACACAATAGACGCTGCCGCCATAGACGCGCTTTATAATGAAGGCGTGCGTGTGATAGCCATGCGCAGCGCAGGCTATAACAACATTGACTTTAAGCACGCATTTGGCAAAGTTCACGTCCTACGCGTACCGGCATATTCGCCAAATGCCGTTGCGGAATATGCAATAGCCCTTCTTTTAATGCTGATCAGGAAAACGCATCGTGCTTACGGCAGGACGAGGGATCACAACTTTAACATCAATGGACTGCAGGGTATCAACCTGTATGGCAGGACAATCGGCATAGTGGGGACGGGTAAAATTGGGCGCATTTTCATCGACATCTGCAAGGGCTTTGGCATGGAGGTTGTCGCGTATGACCCTTTTCCGGCCAAGGACACGGACATCCGCTATGTGACGTTTGAAGAACTGTGCAGGATAAGCGACATTATTTCGCTTCACTGCCCGCTAACAAAGGAAACGCATCACATTGTGAATAAAAAAAGCATCGCGGACATGAAGGATGGAGCGATTCTGGTAAACACGTCACGCGGCGCGCTGATTGACAGCGGCGACCTGCTTGCCGCGCTTAAAAGCAAAAAGCTGCAAGGGGCGGCGCTGGATGTATACGAGGAGGAGACCGATCTGTTCTTTGAGGATTTTTCTGGCACAATTATAGACGATGACACGTTAACCATGCTGCTGTCTCTGCCCAATGTACTTATCACGTCACACCAGGCGTTTTTGACAGATGAGGCGTTGCAAAACATTGCGGAAACAACACTGGACAATTTAAAGGCATTTTTTGACGGCGCGCCACTAGCAAATGAGATCTGCTACCGGTGCGTTAAGGAAGGGACGTGCAGAAAAGACCACGTGGCACGATGCTTTTAACGAAAGATTAGAGTTATATGAATATAAAAAGGCATTTCCAGATATACATTCAGTATATCACTGCGCATCATCGCGCTGTTTTGCGTTAATTAAACTCTGTTTAACATCTGGTAGAGTATACCCACAGGCAGGCCGACCACATTAAAAAAATCACCTTCTATGCCCGTAATGAATTTTGCGGCCCCGCCTTGGATGGCATAAGCACCCGCCTTATCCATTACATCCTCCGTGGCGATATACCGATCTATTTCCTGTTCACTCATAGGTGAAAAGCAAACTTTTGTCGCGCACACTTCGCTATGTTCTACGTTGTCTTTTATAACGCAAATGCCCGTGTAAACCATGTGTTGGTTTCCCTGCAGCAGCGCTATCATCCGCCGTGCGTCGGCCTTGTCCTTTGGCTTTTCTAATATCTCCCCGCCTGCCTCCACGACGGTATCCGCGCCAATGATAGTATCCTGTGGATATGCCGCGGCTACGTCTCGCGCTTTTTTACACGCTAAAAAACGCACAACCTCTTGTGCGTCTTTTAAATCGGTGTGCTCATCTGCATGGCTGGGCACAACCTTGAACTGCGTTGTTAGAAGCGCCAGCAATTCCTTTCGGCGCGGCGACGCAGAAGCCAGTATGATCATGACGGCAATGTATCCTTTTGGATCAGATGCACGGCGTCTTTTTTGCATTTCTCCACACACAAACCACATCCACGACACTGCTCTGTCACGCGGTGCTTTTCCTTCAGCTCGCCTTCTATCGCGCCAAACGGGCAGGCTTTTTTGCACAGCGTGCAGCCGATGCAATTCTCTTCGTCTATAAAAGCAATCTTATCCGGCTTGGTAGTAAGCATACAGTTACGCGGGCATTTTTCCACACATATCCAGCAGCTCCGGCATTTCTCCGTATCCACTACCGGAAGGTTGTTTTCCATGGTAATCGCTTCAAACGGGCAGGCCTTGGCACAAATACCGCAGCCAATGCAACCAGCGGTACAATTTTGCGTCACGGCTTTACCTTTGTCTATGTTTGTGCATCCTGCATATACGTCCACATTGCGCTCCAGCACAGCAATAGAGCTTTGCGGGCATTGCTCCACGCACCGTCCGCAGCCCGTGCATTTTTCTTCGTCTATAAAGGCAATGCCGTCCTCGCCCATTTCAATCGCACCAAATTTACACACCTTTGCGCAGGTGCCCAGGCCAAGGCAGGCAAACCGGCAAGCCTTAAACCCACTCGCCGCCGCATAAGCCGCACGGCAATCCTTTGCGCCGTCATATTCAAATTTGTTCGCGCAATTCCCCTCGCTCCCAAGGCACATAATGCGCGCCACCTTGGGCACGACATCGCCCACGGTAATGCCCATAACCTCGCCTATTTTTACCGCGTTATCCTTGGACAACGGAGCGCACGAAGTGATTTCCGCACCGCTCTCTACAATGGCGCTGGCAAGCCCGTCGCATCCGGGATAGCCGCAGCCGCCACAGTTGGCGCCGGGCAAAAGCTCGCGCACCTGCTCTATGCGCTCATCCTTATCCACATGGAACTTTTTATTTGCCGCGCCCAGCATGATACCAAAAGCTGCACCCAGGCCGCCAAGCACGATTATTGACCATAATACCGGTTCAAACATGATCTTCTCCCTATCAAAAAATCCTTATATACTACTTACATCACACCGCGCCTCTATAATTGAACGCTGTTTAATTTACGGTTGCTCGCAACCCTTAACCAATCGCCAAGCCCGAGAAGCCCATAAACGCCACACTCATAAGTGAAGCAGAAATGAGTGCAATGGGGAATCCGTCCAACGCCTTGTATGGGGCAGGATTTAGCTCCATACGTTCGCGAATACCCGCAAACAGCACGATGGCAAGCGTAAAGCCAAGCGCCGCGCCCACACCGTTAATCACAGTTTCCAACAGGTTATACTGCTCTGTGATATTGAGGATGGCTACACCCAGCACCGCGCAGTTTGTGGTGATGAGCGGCAGGTACACGCCCAAGCTCTGGTACAATGCCGGACTGGATTTTTGCAGAATCATTTCCACCAGCTGCACAAGCGCGGCTATAACGAGGATAAAGGCAATTGTTTGCATATATCCTACGCCCAACGGTTCGAGTATGTAATACTGCACCAGCCATGTGATAAGCGAAGCCAACGCCATAACGAACGTAACAGCCATACCCATGCCCATTGCGGTGGGAACTTTCTTTGATACACCCAAGAATGGGCAAATCCCCAGAAAACGGGACAGCACATAGTTATTGACAAGTATGGAGCTTAATAAAATCGCGAGGATACGAATAAACTGTTCCATTTAGTGCGCGCCCCCCTTCTTCTTTTTCTTTTTCTTTCCGGAAAGGAAATAATTGACCAGCGCCAGCAGCAACCCCAACACAAGGAACCCGCCGGGCGCTAGGATAAACATCAGAGCATCGGGATATCCCTCGGGCAGCACGCGCACACCAAAAAGTGAACCAGTGCCCAGCAGTTCGCGTACAAACGCAATCATCATCAGGGCGATTGTGAAACCAATGCCCATGCCCAATCCGTCTATGGCCGATGCAGCCACGCCGTTTTTACTCGCAAATGATTCTGCACGCGCCAATATGATACAATTCACCACAATCAACGGAATAAAAATACCCAGCGCTTCATCCAAAGCGGGAACAAACGCTTTCAAAACCATCTGGACCACAGTAACAAACATTGCAATCACAACAATATAGCAAGGAATGCGTACTTTGTCCGGAATGAAATTGCGCAACAAGGAAATCAGTATATTGGAACAAATCAACACAAACATAGCCGCCGCGCCCATGCCCACCGCGTTTGTAAGCGAAGTGGAAACAGCGATGGACGGGCAGGTTCCCAGCACCAGGCGGAACAATGGGTTTTCATTCAATATGCCGTTGACGAATACGCCTTTTAATACAGGTTTTTCCATTATGCCCCCTCCTTTAAGTTTTCTTCAAAAAATGACCGAACGGTATTGACCGAATTCGTCACCGCGTCAGATGTGATTGTTGCGCCTGTAAGCGCGGTAATCTCTTCCTCTGCCCCGGTGGCAGCCTTTACCACAACAAGCGGGCCGGTCGTGCCCTCATATTGCCCCAAAAATTCCGGCTTAGTGGCATTTGCGCCCAGCCCGGGTGTTTCTTCATGGCTGCCTATATCCACACCGGTAACCGTCCCCTCTGTATCTATTCCAATGGTCAACGCAAGGCCAGCCGAATACCCTTTTGTTACAACAGCTACAGTGTATCCCACCGTTTCGCCGTTTGCCATGCCTTTATAAAGCTGCCCGATTTCGCTATACTGCGTCCCGTCTATGCTATACGCCGCAAGATCCATCTCTTCAAATTCCTGCGCAGCAGGCAGCACTGTCTGGCGTGATTGTGTTTCCCTCAGTAGCGTCTGCTGATCTATGGGATCTTTTGTCACGCCGTATACCAGCCCAAGGATCAATCCGGCGCACAGCGTAATAACCGCCAACCGTAGCGTAAGGTTCAGAATGCTGTTATTGTTCTTCAACGCTTCGCACCTCCCCAAACACTTTTCTCTTGAACGCCCTATCCAAAAGCGGGGCAAACAGGTTCATAAACAATATGGAGAAGGACACGCCCTCTGGATACCCGCCCCACAGTCGGATCACCATGGTGACCACACCACAGCCTACGCCGAATACAATTTGGGCGTTACGGTTCATGGGCGAGGTGACGTAATCTGTCGCCATGAAGAACGCTCCCAGCATCACACCGCCGGAAAGCAGATGGAACAACACCGTTTCCAGCACAGACGATCCTGTAGCGCCCGGAGCCGCCAGCGCGGTGAGGCAGGCGAAGACTGCTACCGTACCAAGGTACGCGCCCGGTATGCGGAAGGAGATAATTCGCTTGATGAGCAGGTATGCCCCGCCAATGAGCAAAGCAAACGCGCTTGTCTCACCAATACAGCCCGCCACATTGCCAAAGAACAAATCGCCGATGGTGGCTACCTCCACACTGCTGTTTGTAAGCGCGGCAAGCGGTGTCGCTGTTGATATAGCATCGATGCCCCCATTAGGAACAAGAAAAGCCGTCATAGCCACCGGCCAGGAAATCATCAAAAACGCACGCCCGCCAAGCGCCGGGTTCATGAAGTTGTGCCCCAACCCGCCAAAGCATTGCTTTACAATGATAATGGCAAACGCCGCTCCAAATACCGGCAGGTACCACGGCACATTCGGCGGCAGATTGAGCGCAAGCAGCAGGCCGGTCAGCACCGCGCTCAGGTCTTTTATTGCGATATCGCGTTTGGTGAAATATTGGATGGCGGCCTCACACCCCACAGCGCTGGCAATACAAAGCGCAATGGTTGTGAGCGTGCCAGGGCCAAAAAAATACACCCCCGCAATACACGCCGGCACAAGCGCAATAATCACGTCCAGCATTATTTTTGTAACGCTGGCGTTTGACCGTATATGCGGTGAGCCGGATAAAATCATTTGTTGCATTCTCCTATATACCCCCTATGTAAACCTTGCCGTTAAACACCGTTCAGCACAAAAAGGCAGTCAGCAATTTTCCTGCTGTTTTTTTTGTTTTTCCTTCATCCTGTTTACCATAATCATTTCCTTGGCAAACTTGATATTTTGCGCCAGTGGAATCTTTGCCGGGCAGCTAAAGCTGCAACTGCCACAGTTCATGCAGTCCATCGCATTATATGCTTCCGCTTTTTCAAAATCCTCTATTGTTGCGGCGGCAGAGATATTCGTGGGGTTGAGGAAAATGGGGCACCCATCCACACACCTGCCGCATTTGATGCAGTTAGACTGCCGTTCTTTTTTTGTATAGGTCTTATCCAGCACCAGCACGCCCGAATACCCCCGTGTGATGACACAGGAAAGATCGGGCACGGGCAGCCCCATCATGGGCCCGCCGGAAATAATCTTGAGCGGCTCGCCGGAAAAACCACCGGCCTGCTCTATCACATCTTCTGTCGAAGTGCCCACACGCACCATCAGGTTTTGCGGCACATTCACCGCCCCCGTCACAGTCACGGCACGGCGGATCAGCGGTTCGCCAAGCAAAAACGCGTCCGAAACCGCAGCAGCGGTAGATACATTCACAACAACAACACCTACATCCATGGGCAGCCCGCCCGAAGGAACGATGCGCCCAGTGATGGAATCGATTAGCTGTTTTTCCGACCCCTGCGGGTATTTTGTCTTTAAGGTAGCCACACGAATACTATGGGAATCAACTGCTTTTTCCAACGCGCGAATTGCGTCCGGCTTGTTATCCTCAATACCAATAATCGCCTTTTTCACATCAAGCGCTTTCATCAGTATCTTAATTCCGGTCGCAATCTTTTCCGGATACTCCAGCATCATGCGGTGATCAGCCGTCAAAAACGGCTCGCATTCCGCGCCGTTTATTAATAACAGGTTGATTTCTTTTTCCGGTGGCGGTGAAAGCTTCACATGCGTGGGAAAAGCCGCGCCGCCCATACCCACGTTGCCCGCCTCGCGTATACGCTCAATAATCTGCTCTCTATCTGCGCTCTCATAATCTAGGGGCGGCAGAAAGCATTTTTCATCAAGCCCGTCGTTCTCTATAATAACTGCGGGAACAGGCTTTCCGTTCAGGTTCATAATGTTTTTGATTTCTTTTACAGTGCCGGAGACACTGGAATGCACGGGAACGCTAACAAATCCGTTCGCTTCGCCAATCACCTGCCCCATAAGCACGCGCTGCCCCACTTCCACAACAGGCTTTGCCGGTGCTCCCACATGCTGGGACATCGGTATGCTAACAACCGGAGGCGCTTTCATTTCCGTAAGCGCGGAACCCGCGGTAAATTGTTTTCCTTCATGGATGGTATGCAAAGGATGCACACCGCCTTTGAATGTCAGGCCCATATACATTTTCCCCCTGTGTTTTTAAAACAACGTGAAAATTATAACATAATCGCCCCGGTATGCCTAGCCGTAATTTTTCGCTTTTTAGAGCGTTTGGTGGGAAATATCAATTTGCCATGCACCGCCCTGCGCTTTGGTTGCATTTTGAAAGGGGTGGGTGGTATAATAAACCTGCCAATAGGGTGGCGGTTTGAAACAGGGAGGTTTTTGATTGAACAGTTTTTTGCCGGTATTACTTCTTGTATTGCTTCTTGTACTGGGCATCATCTATTGTTTTTGGGGCTATAAATACCTAAAAGTGATGATAATGCTGTACGCGCTTTTTGCTGGTGGCTCATTTATGTTCAATCTGCTCTCCGAATCCGCACCTGACCTTGGCAATGGAATCTGGGTCATTTCCATAGCAGTAGGGCTTGTTCTGGGGCTGCTCGCGTTTTTCTTTGTCAAGTTTTGTATTTTCCTTGCAGGAGGCATATTGGGCATTGCCATATTTAACCTTGTAAAAGGAGCAAACCCGGCTTATTTTGCCAGTTTGGATTCTATCTATGTTTTTTTAATCGGTCTGGCGTGTTTCATTATTTTGGGAGTGATCACCCTCGCAGCCAAAAAACACCTGATTATCATTGTTACGGCTGTGTTTGGCGCATATTCCATGGTATATGTTGCCGGAATTTTAATCGGGTTGATTGGCAGCCCCCAATCGGCGGCTTCCGCATCGGTAACCACCGCCGTAACGCAGCTCGCACCGGTCAGCGTATGGAACAGCGCGCCATCCTGGGCAATGATGCTGCCGGTTGCCGTGCTTGCCATCATTGGGATTTTTGTGCAATACAAGCGCACTGCGCGCGGAAAGAAATACTAATTAGTTTCTACTATTATATTATTTAACAAGATATTTCAGGGGGTCAATGTTATGTCTGGAAAAACAGGGGCGGCGCCGCCAAAAGCAGAATGCAGTGCTTTTTGCCCAAAATGCAAAAGCGATCTTTATTATCTGGACGGAGTATGCTATTGCAAAAACACAAACTGTGATTATATGTGCGACAAATGCAAGAAGGAAAAAGATAAGCTGTTTTTTGCAGACAGCGAGTAGACTGCTTCAACACATACTGATAGGAGAAAGAAACTCCCGCCCTATTGATATATCAGTTGTATATCAATAAAGAGCGGGAGTCCTAAACTCTTTACTCCAACACACATCCGCTGATTTGAACGCTGTTTATATCATGCTGCGCAATAGCGCCTCACACTCCTCCAGGCTCATATCCACCGGGTTCTTTTTCATACTGGAGCCCATGGAGGCTTTGGCAATAGCGGGGATTTGCTCTTTTTCGATACCCGATTGCCTGAAATCCTTTGGCAAACCCATATATGCATTCAATTCTTCTGTTATAGCCGCCAACTCATAGGCCGCAGCCTCATCATCCTGATAGCTTTTTCCTGTAATTGCCCGTGTAATATCGGCGTATTTGGTTACACCCTTGGCAATATTAAACCGTATGACATGCGGCTGTGCCACACCACAAATAAACCCATGCGACAGCGGTGTGAGAGCGCCCAGCCCGGCGGCAAGGCCATGCGTGGCTCCCAGCCCCGCGTTGCTGATGCCTATACCGGAAACACTGGCGCAGAGAGCCATGCTTTCACGCGCCGCAATATTATGACCATCGTCAAACGCTTGTTTTAACGCCGTATAACCAGTTTTCGCAAAATAAAGGGTAAGTGCGTCACACATGGGATTGGACAGCCGGGAAACATAGCATTCCACAAGCTGGCACAGGCAATCCACGCCCGCTGTCATGGTTACCTGTCGCGGCACATCCAACATCAGTTCTGCGTCAATCACAGCAGCCACGGGCAACATATGATCGTCGCGCACGCTGTTTTTAAATTGGCCCTTTTGTGTGATGACAGAGTTCTTTGTACACTCGCTGCCCGTCCCCGCAGTGGTGGGCATTGCTACAAGCGGCAACGGTTGCACCTCAAATTTCTTTGGTGAGAACCCCTCCACATATTCCATAATATCACTGCCGTTAGGGGCAAGCGCACAGGCTGCTTTTGCCGCGTCTATCACACTGCCACCGCCCACCGCCAGCGCCCCGTCGCAGTTGTTTTTTTGCATAAACGCCGCAGCCTCATTTATCACCTCCGGCGAAGGCTCGGAGGAAATACTGTGAAATGTAACAAAATCAAGTCCTTCACGTTTCAGTGAATCGCCAATTTTCTCGGCAATACCAGACTCGTCAAAGTGTTTCCCATAACGGAAAATACAAATCCGCTTTGCATATTTCCCGCAAATCTTCCCAATCTCCGCCGCAGCTCCCTGCCGGATAATCATTTCATTTGGTGTTAAAAATGTAAAATCCATATCATCAACCCTTTCCGGAAAAACATAAATTTATCGGTTCCATGATAGCATATTGCATCCATATTCGCAAAATGCTATACTAAAGGCAAATAGAATTGTGCAGAGTAGGTTTTGTGCGTTAAGTGTGTAAGGATGGGATGTTGCCTTACAACGAAAAACAGTCATTGTT
>JAJDHD010000029.1 GCA_030266015.1 Christensenellaceae bacterium OttesenSCG-928-K19
AACAATCACCTGTATGCCCTGGAGAACATGGAGATGAAATACGTCCTCCCCATCGATATCCAGAACTACTTTAACGATTTTGCCGAAACGACACTGGAACGTACCAACAAAAAGCCATCCAAGGCACTTCTGAAAGATGCAAAATCAGTGCTCTCGCAGGTTTTTCAAAAAGGTATGCGCGACAATGTTGCAACGTCAAATCCCGTGGAAGGGTTAGAAATGCCAGAAGCATATGAAGGCAAATCACGCGCACTTACAGAATGGGAACAGGAATTATTTGATAAAACCGCCACAAAATTCCTTGCCGATGGTTCTGCCCAGCAAAAGAAGTTTGCAATCGTTATCTTGGCAATGCTTTATGCTGGCCTACGCCGTGGCGAGGCTGTTGCTATAGATATGACAACGCCAGACTTCGATGCCAATAAACTCCGCATCCGCCATGCCATTGCCTACAACGGCAATCAGGGTACATATGGAGACCCAAAGTCAGAAGCAGGTGTTAGGGATATCCCTATCATGGAACCGCTGCTATCACCTCTCAAAAAGCGCGTGGAAGCATTGCAAGCTGCACACAAAAAAGATACAAAGATAATTGATATCGCTGCCTATAAAAGCGACGAACCAGAAGAACCAGTATTCATTTTTTCTACCGAACAGGGCGAAATGCCAACGGAAGCCTGTTTTGACTGTGCATGGGAGAGTTTTTTGATTCATGTAAACCGCCTTGCGTGCAAAGAAAAGAATGTTCCTACGCCTATAAACAAATGGGGCAATCCTGATAAGCGTTTGAAAATGCCAACGATCATCAATAGGATAACCCCGCATATGCTTCGCCACACCTACGCCACCATTCTGTGTGAATCCGGCATAAAGTTAAAGACGGCAATGGTTTGGTTTGGTCACAGCGATATCCAACTACTACTCGAAGTATATTCTGACCTACGGGATAAGCACGAAGATGAAGAGACAAAAAAACTTGCTGCCTATTTGAATAAGGATAAAAAAGATGATGCAAAAACTGGGGGCCAACCCTCATAATCTGACTACAGAACTGACTACACTTGGGTGGACTTTGACTACCCTTAAAGGACTTTTAAGGCTCCTTGTGTCATGCGAATCAGCAAATAAAAAAGCCCATAACCCGCATGGTTATAGGCTTTCTGCTTGGTCGGGGTGACAGGATTTGAACCTGCGCCCTCTTCGTCCCGAACGAAGCGCGCTACCAAACTGCGCTACACCCCGTAAAAAAATCTCTCAACAATTTCATTAAGAGACTGTATATTAGTATAATCCATTCGCCTTTATTTGTAAAGATAAACTATCGAAAAAAAGATAGTTTTTTATGCTGTCACAGCTTGCCTTGCCACATTCATATATCCGCGTCTATCTTAATCTCCTCCAGCTCTTTAGGCATCCTTCCTTTGATCCTAGTTTGCATGTAATCATACTTTAATAAAGTTAAAAATTGCGTTTGATTAACCTTTGCAAGGCACTCTTTTGCGTGCCAAATCAAAATGTGGAATTGATCTGCCGCACTTACCGGCCTTTTATAATAGCCCATCTTAATGCAATAATCATTCAGGCTGCGATAATATCCAAAAGGCGCTATTCCTTCTTCCTTTGTCAAATAATCCAATGCCCTACGCGCCCTCCCCGTATTGTAATAACGGTTCACCATCTCCTCCATGCCCTTCAACAGAAACAACTCTCCCGCTGTGATGTCCGCAGTTTCCAGTACTTCATAAGGCGGATATTCCCTATAACGGATATCATATTTACCTGCCTCCTCCCGCAAGCGCGACCCTTTGAGCAACTTTAGAAAACCTAACTGCAAATAATGCGGGTATAGAGCATATATCTGGTTAAACGAATCCTCAAAGCTCTGCATTCCTTCATAAGGCAATCCCGCAATCAAGTCGAGATGCAGGTGAACCGTCCCCATCTCCATTATCCTTTTCGCGTTGTTTTTCAGTTTAGTCATATTCGTTTTGCGCACTGCGGCATCAAGTGTTCTTTGATTACACGTTTGAACACCCGCTTCCAGTTGCACTTTATCCTTTGGCGCATTTCTCAGTGCATCAAGAAAAGCATCGTCCACCAAGTCAAGTGCGATTTCAAAATGGTACGCTGTCTCCCCTGTCTCCCATATTACATAATTCAGGATCTCAGCGGCTCTCGTTTTATTTGCATTAAATGTGCGGTCTGTAAATTTCACTAACCGTGCCCCGCCATCCACAAATACAGCAAGCTCTTTTTTCACTTGCGTCACAGGCTTTTCTCGCATCGGCACATCCGTACCCGAAAGGCAATAGGCACAACCAAAAGGGCAGCCACGGGATGATTCATAATAGTAAATCTTATTTTTATCATATTCTTCGGTTTCTTGTCCCAACGCGCTGAAATTTGGTACATAAATATATTTATCAGTTCCAATGATGTCTTTTTTCGTACGGAATAAAGCACCTTCCACCCCACAAGCATCTCCGGTTTCCAACGCTTGCAGCACCTGTTGCAAAACTTCTTCCGCCTCACCGCACACCACAGCATCAATACAGGCGTGCCGCTCCATCAAAGCTCGTGCATCAAACGACACCTCCGGGCCTCCCAACAGCACTTTAACCTTTGGCAATATTTTCTTTAGATCCTGAGCCAAGCGAAGCACATATTGTATGTTCCAAATATAACAGGAAAAAGCCACAATGCGTGGTTTCCTCTGGTAAATGGCATGTAACATATCATTTAACGGCTGGTTGATATTGAATTCACACCATGTAGCATCCGCGACCTGCGCCAGTTTTCGCACAGCCGGATTTGTGTGTATATAGCTGGAGTTCACCGCAACCAGCAATATTTTATAATCATTTATCCCGGAAAACATAAGTCACACAGAAATTATAATTGTTTTGCATAAAATAATCGATAACATAAAGCTCTTTCGCTTCACTCCCGGGTACAAACTTTCCGGTTTTGGAGTAACCTAACAGTGATGAGCTGAATTGGGGCAATCCATCTTCCTCCACTGAGATCACGCACTTCAAAAAAGCAAACGGATATTCCTCGCTCACACCATCATAGGTAGTTGTCGTATAATAAAGCGTATCCGCCTGTGCGCCAAAAGTATAGTTCCCCTTTTCCAGGAAAATATTTTTTGCAATGGCAACAGTCTCGCCTTCTTCCCCGGTCTCGTCCAACAAATCATATAACATCAGGTCAAATGCCATCGATTCTTCATCGTCTGGCACAGGCACAAGAGCCACAAGGTAACGCCCGTCTGGCGAAAGTACAAAATCAATCCCCTGTGCCACCGTTTCCCTTGACGCATTTTCAATATCTACGCAATAGATTTCTCCAAGGCCGGACTCTCCTGCCGCACTATCGGCAAAATATAATTCTCCCCCCACCAACGCAAGGTTACTGTCCGCACCATTTTTTTCTTCCACAGATGTAATTCGCCCCATCTCTGGCAGGGAAAAATCGTATTTTGTAAGTTGAAGCGTTCCGTAGCCCGTCATCGCATAAATAATGTTTTGCTGCTTGTCCCACACAAATGAAGTGGTATTATCCCCAAACCCCTCTTCTCCCAGGTTGTGCAATTCTTCTTCGTGTGAGTCGTAAACATATAACAGTCTGTCACTAACTCCGGTATCCAAAATTGCCAGATACCTGCCGTCTGCGGAAGACGCCGCTTTTTCCACTTCATAAAAATCGCGAATCTCCATTTGTGTGTGCGTCCCATCTGGTGCAATAGACCATAATTCCTCTTTGAGCACATATTCCTCATCCTGCGCCGTATCCGGCAGATATGCCCGTGCATAAATAATATCGCCATCCGGCGTAGTGCATAGATACTTCCCGTTTTCCACCAAAACAGGCATCTCTGCCATATCCTGTGTATCATCCGATTCAAACACCGGCTGTTCGCCCACCACGGCTGGCGTTTCCTCTGTTTTTTTTGCTTGGGGCAACTTATTAGCCTCTACCCACAATGCATACGCTTGCCTGTTGGGGACGCTTTCCGCTATAGCATCATTTGTTTCAAGCACAAAAGCATCCGCTTCTTCTTGCGTTTCAAAGGGCGGAGATATCAACGTAACACTCGCAAGCCCTTCGCAAAGCGAAGGCGTGTAGCCAAGCTCTGCCGGCACCAAACCCTGCTCGTACTCATTGAACGCATCAAGCGTTGTATAATAAGCTCCTCCCGGCTGGTTCACAACAGGAGTCACCGTCAGCATCAGCTTCTCCTCTTGCTCCACAATCCCCACCGACGCTTTACCGGTAAGCTGCAAATAGACGGAAACCATATCCCCTTTCGCCATTTTGGATTGAAAAATGCCATATAAAAAGCTCGACGCCAACACTTCTTCCTGCTGGGTATAATCCCAAAAACCCATCTTCACATCCAGTCGCACCCGCGCCGGCGCAGGCAATACCGTCACCGTATACTGCGGCACAGAAGAAACCTTACTCTCCGGCACATCAGAAAGCCGTGACCCATTGACAAAAGAAAACTCAAGCACGGCACTGCCATCAACTTCCTTTGCCTCTATGCCTTTCATGTTCATGTTTTCTCCCAGCGCGTCATCGCCGCCCGATACACTTTCCCCTTCTTCCACAACGAGACTCTCTTGCACACGCGAAGAACACCCCGCAAACAGCAGGAACGAAAAAACAACTATGATTAAAACTAAAATGATTCTCTTCATTCCGCCCTCACGCCTTGATTGTTTTTGCGTACGACTCCAGCCTGTCACGGATTTCTTCCACATCGGCAAACAGACATTTTCCGTTTTCATAAATAATATCGCCGCCCACAATAGTCATGCAAATATCGCTTTCGTTCGCCGCATATACTACGCTCGCCGCAATATCATACGTGGGCGAAAAACGCACGCTACCATTATCAATCATGATAAGATCTGCATTCCAGCCCGCTTCTATCTTGCCGCTTTTAAAGCCCATTGCCTGCGCCCCGTTAAGTGTGGCAAGCCTTATTGCCTGCTTTGCCGGAATCACCTGCGGATCACCTGTCACGCCCTTTTGCAGCAGGTTGGCGTAATCCATCTCACTCATAATAGAAAGCTTGTTGTTGGACGCAGCGCTGTCTGTTCCCAGCGCAACATTTACACCGCTATTCATAAATTTCTTCAGTGGTGCAATGCCGCTTGCCAGCTTCAGGTTGCTCCTGGGGCAACTTGCCACAGTTGCGTTGTGTTTCGCCAATAATTCAATATCATGATCCGTCACCCAAACGCAATGCGCGCCGATAAAGGGCACATCCAAAAGCCCCAGACTCTGAAACAACTCTACCGGTGTCTTGCCCGTTTCACGGATACAATCCTCATGCTCCTTTTGGGTTTCGGATACATGCGCGTGCACACGCATACCCTGGCCTTGTGCCAATCCAGCCACACGCTTAAGCGTCTTCTCGTTTACAGTATATTGCGCGTGGGGCGACATACACACAAGAACCCTGTCCACCCCATGAAACTCTTCGTGCAGCTCCAAAGCCTCTTTGATACGAATATCCGCCGCTTCTTCCGTAAAAGAGACAATACCGCGGCCCAGCAACATCCTGATACCACTCTTTTTTGTAGCGTCAAGGATTGCATTGCAATTGGAATACATATCGTTAAAGCCCACCACGCCCGCTGCGGCGAATTCGCACATCGCCGCAAGCGAGGCCCAGTAAACCATTTCATCCGTCAACTTGTCCTCGGCTGGAAATATTTTTTCGTGTAGCCATTCATGAAGCGCAAGATCGTCGGCATAGCAACGAAACAATGTCATTGGCACATGCGTATGCGTATTGAAAAAACCGGGCATAACAATCTTTCCCGCCGCATCCACTTCACGCTGCGCATCAAACTCCGGCGCGTCTCCCTGCATACCAGCAAACGCGATCAGCTCATCGTCAATATGAATCTGCGCGCCATGCAATACTTCGTCCCTGTCATTATTTGTAATAACAGACGCGTTCTTGATCTTAATTTTCATTTTTTACTCTCCATACAAATAAACGCGCTGCTCATCTGTGAGTACATCAACCGCGCCGCCCATCGCTTGCAGCTTACGCACTGCAACACTATAGTCAATATCCTCCGGCAGGTTTTTGAGCCCCGGCTTCATTTCCGTATGATGCTCCAGCACATATTTTTGCGCCAAAAACTGCAAAGCAAAGCTCATATCCATAATTTCCGCGGGATGCCCATCGCCCGATGCAAGATTCACCAGCCTGCCCCCCGCGATCACATTCAGAATACGCCCGTCATCCTGCACATATCCCTCCACGTTATGCCGCATGGGGACCATTTTTTTACTGGCGGCTGCAAGCTCCGCCACATTAACCTCGCAATCAAAATGGCCCGCGTTGGATAGCAGCACGCCATCTTTCATCTTATCAAAATGCCGTTTTATAATAACATCCTCACACCCTGTCACCGTAACAAAAATATCACCGAGCGCGGCAGCATCGTCCATTGTCATCACATCAAACCCATCCATAATCGCTTCCGTTGCTTTAATGTGATCAATCTCTGTAACTATGACACGTGCTCCCAGTGCCGCCGCACGTTTTGCGACACCTTTGCCACACCATCCATAGCCAGCCACAACCACGCGCTTGCCCGCAACAATCAAATTAGTGGTACGCATAATGCCGTCCCACACAGACTGCCCCGTCCCATATCTGTTGTCAAACAGATATTTGCATTGTGCATCATTGACCGGAATAACAGGGATTTTCAGTTCCCCCGCGCGTTCCATCGCCTTTAGGCGCAACACACCCGTTGTCGTCTCCTCGCTCGCGCCCCATACCTCATTTATCAAATCCGGAAATTGTTCATGCAACATGGCAATCACATCGCCACCATCGTCCATAATGATATTCGGCTCCGTCTCCAGCACACTTTTGATATGCGCGTTATATTGCTCTTCCGTTTCCCCATGGATGGCAAACATCTTTGCCCCACTTTTTGCCATCGCCGCCACAACGTCGTCCTGTGTAGAAAGTGGGTTAGACGCACAGGCCGCTACACTTGCTCCACAAGCCAAAAGTGTCTGCACTAGGTATGCCGTCTTCGCTTCAAGATGGATGCATACCGCAAGACGCACACCCTCAAACGGCTTTTTTGACGCATATTCTTCTCGAAAACTTGTCAAAACCGGCATATACCGACTTACCCAATCAATTTTCTGCTGCCCGGACGGGGCAAGGTTGATGTCTTTAATATCGTTCATTTTCCTTCTCCTCTTTTTACAATTCTATTTTCTGCAACACCCATCCGAAAGCTCGCACAGGTATTTTTCAAACTCTTCCTTCAGATCTTCCCGCTCCAACGCAAATTCGCAAGTTGCCCGCAAAAATCCCATCTTGTCGCCAACGTCGTAGCGCTTGCCATCAAACTCATAGGCATACATCGGCTGCTGTTGCAGCAAAAGATGAAGCCCATCCGTAAGCTGTATCTCCCCGCCTTTTCCCTTCGGCGTTTTTTCCAGCATTTCAAAAATTTCCGGCATAATGATATACCGCCCCATAATCGCCATGTCAGAGGGCGCGGCCTCCACTTCGGGCTTCTCCACAAGCTGGTGAACCTTGTGCAACCTACCCTCCGTCTGGTTTGCAGCCACAATACCATATTTATTGACATCCCCCTTGGGAACCCGCTGTACTCCGAGCACTGTCGTCTTGCAACCATGATATGCGTCAATCAATTGCTTTAGTGCGGGGGACTTATCATTTTTTACAATATCATCGCCCAAAATAACCGCAAATGGCTCATTGCCTACAATTTCCTTTGCGGCAAGGATTGCGTGCCCTAGCCCCAACGGTTCCTTTTGGCGGGTGTAAATCACATTGACCAGTTTGGATATCTCCTCCACCATTTCGAGCATTTCATCGTTCCCTTTGGCTTTCAGTTCCAGCTCCAGCTCAACCGACTTGTCAAAATGGTCTTCAATCGCCCGCTTGCTGCGCCCCGTTATAATGATGACGCTTTCAATCCCACTTGCGACGGCTTCTTCTACAATATATTGAATTGTCGGTTTATCGACAATAGGGAGCATTTCCTTCGGTTGTGCCTTTGTCGCCGGCAAAAATCGCGTGCCAAGGCCTGCCGCAGGTATCACCGCTTTCCTAATTTTCATCGCGCGTTCTCCTTTGCGTCTATACCTCTCGGTATGTAATAATCATCCAACATTTTTTGCATAACATCCTTCACATACTTTGAATACATAGCCACCTGCTTAGGCTCACTAAGCCCTTCCGTTCCTGGCACATCCTGCACACAAACAGGCTTGCCCACGATCAGTGTCACCCGCTTTTTGGCCGGGAACACAAACACCATGGGCAACACAGGTACACTGTTTCTCACCGCCAGGTGAAATGCCCCATTTTTAAACGGGCGCAGTTCCCTGCTATAAGGCGCGATCTCTCCTTCCGGAAACAGATGTATCTTTCTTTTTGTATTTTGCAGTGTATCGCTGACCTGTGTAGTAAACCGTTCAAAATTTTTCATATCCTCTGGCAGCGGAATCCCACGCATCACTCGCACCAGTCCTCCCACAAGAAAAGCCTCAAAATTATGCTTGAGCGCAACAAAATAAGGCGTGTTTGGATAAAACGGGTACGTTAACATAAATGAATCCATGTTGTGCACATGATTGGCCACAGTAATCGCCGCCTGTTTTTTCACCAGCTTTACGTTGGCCTTGCCCTCCACCTTGAAGCGCCATCGAATCTTATAGTAAAGGTAAACAAACGGCATCCCTACAAATATGGCAAAATAATAAAGAAACCGCAGTCCCCAGTTTTTTGAGACATAATGATAGTTTTCATCCAGATGCAGCTTTATGGGAGCCCACATTCTCTCCGCCGGCCCTTTGCGTTTCCGCTTAGTTGCCAGCGCTCCCAGTTCAGGCTCATCCTCACTATTTCGTTTATTTTGTTCGTTTTCCTGCATAAAAATACAGTTATTCCCCTATAATTTTAATCAGAGCCCGCTTGGTGCGCTTGCCGTCAAATTCCCCGTAGAAGATTTGCTCCCACGTACCAAAATCCAGCTTGCCGTTTGTAACAGCCACCACTACTTCTCGTCCCATAATCGTGCGTTTCAAGTGCGCGTCGGCGTTATCTTCATATCCATTGTGGGCATATTGGTTATATGGCTTCTCCGGCGCAAGCTTTTCCAGCCATTTTTCATAATCAGAATGCAACCCACTTTCATCGTCATTGATAAAAACGCTTGCCGTTATATTCATTGCGTTAACCAGGCACAATCCTTCCCTTATGCCGCTTTTTTGCAGGGCTTGCTCTACCCGTGGAGTGATATTTACCAACTGCCTTCTCTTGTCAATGTTCATTTCCAGCACTTCACGATAACTCTTCATTTTCGGTACACTCCTTTACATCATACCAGCCACTCATAATAACATCATGTTTTTGTTGTGCCATCACCAGACAAACGGCATTTGTATTTACCGTTATATTTTTGTGCCAACAGAAAAGCTATTTTTTCCGGTTTTTCCCAGCCTCTAGCATTCAATACAACCGGCAATTGGCAACCTCATATATTTTCACATTATACCATACAAAATAAAACAAAAAAAGGGGCGATCTGCCCCTTAAGTGTTTTGTCTGGATTCACATATTTTTCTAAACGTTCAATGTAAGCGTCAATATCACATCGTGTTTCTTTGCCAAATTTATAATCTCTTGTGTAAGGACGGTGCCCGCCGCAAGCTTGAAAACGCCGTCGTCGCTCACAACTTCATTTTTCACAGTTTTGCCCAGCAGGAATGCAGCCGATTCTTCCTCCAGCGCACTACCAGCTTCTTCCTCCACCACAGCATCCATTGGCTCCGGCATTTCCACCTCTGCAATAGAATCACCAATCGCGGCTTCCATCACATCTTCCACAGGTGTCATTTCCGGCACTGCTACAGGTTGTTCTTCCTCAGCAGGAGCTACCGCCGCCACCTGTGCATCCAAATCAACTACCACAATACCGCCGGCAAGAGAGGTAATTACATCCGCTGAGTATTCTTCACCATTATCCAGCAAAATTGTAAAAATCTCGCCGCCTTTTTCCTCAAAAACAAAATCCTGAACACGTCCGATTACATCACCTTCATTGGTAAGCATCATTGTGCCCAGCATATAAAAACCTTTTTCGATTTCTTCCAACAGCTCGGGCGATTCATACATTTTCTTGGCGTTTTCCACGCTACCTGTCATAATATAATCTGCACCAACACCAATAATATCTGTTGTTTCTAATGCCCGAAACCCATATCCCGTATCCGTCTTCAGCATCAGGTATTTTACATTGCGCGATTCGGGGTCAATCATAAAATCGTGTGCGATACCATTTTCCACACCTTCTTTTACCCCCATCACTTTAAGTCCCAACACCTCTGATGACTTTTTCATACGATCTTCCTCCCGTTTATTCTCAAAAATACCGGCAAAACCGCCAATATCCCCGTTCTATAATCTACTTGTTATATCATAGCAAAGATTGCATCCAAAAAGCAAGCATATATCAAATTATTTCTGCGTGAATTCCAATCCAATCACCCGGTTCCCTCTGTTATGATTCTTCTCGTTTCAGGATAATAGTCATACGAGATTTTTTCCCTGCTTACCACAACACCATTTTTGATATAGTTGCGGTATACTTCTACTTCATATCCCGTGCGCTCCGCCTGCGTTGCCTCCCTGTAGCCAGCTGGATATTCATCTGACTGCACTACCTTTTCAGCGGGGGGGCTAATCTCTTGAAGCACCGTGTTTTCAATATTAATTTCAAAATCCACCGGCTGTCCATACAGCTTAACATTCAGCATACCGCCTATAATCTGCGCCCCAATATAAATCGGATAATTGGTTTTATTTCCCACCACGAGATCTTTGTCATCCCAGTTGAGCATAGCGTCCAGTCCTTTTCCCACATATGACGGCGGGAATGAATGCCGCATTCGTTCAACAGACATGTCTGCTTTTAACGCTGCATTATATAAGGTTGTCGCCACCTGGCATACACCGCCGCCCATCTCATTGCTGGACTCTGTGCCATCATAAAACGCATCCGCACGCACATACCCCTTCTCTTCTGTCCGCTGTCCCAAAAGAGCGTTTAATGATAATTTCTCCCCCGGCCCAATTACTGTTCCGTTCAGTGTATCTGCCGCCAAGCGGATGTTGGTTGTCCTGTTTTCATCATCCGCCATTTGCGTGTTTGCTTCCGCAATCAAAACAGTGTTTGCCTTCAACCATTCCGTTGTATATTCTGGCTCCAGCACCTGCTCTTCCGCAACAACAGGGTCATTGCTGCCACTCTTTATCCGTGAGATTACCTCGCTGCAAACTGCATCAGTATTTATTGTTATGCCATTTGCACTCTCTGTAAACTCCACCGCCCGGGTTTCTTCATCAAACACAACCGAAGCATTACTCGGTTCCACAACGAATGGCTCAAGAAAAGCCTTAATGCTTTGAGCCAGCACTTTTTCATCAATCCCAATATCTAAGCTGAGATTTACATCGTCATAAGTACGCGTATAATTTTCTAACAGGGAGCCGCTCTGTTTATTATAGGAAAATGCAGTCCCCGCAATATCGTGTGCGTTTCCTGAAATACCCAATTCTTCCGCCGAAAATATGTGTTCGTTTTCCCCATACAACACCGGTATCTGTATCTCGGCCAAGAGCTCTTCCTGATGCTCCAACAAAAGGGCTTCCCCCTCTTGCAGTGTAAGCCCGCCCAGTTCAACGCCGTCCACCTTCATGTTTTCCCCATACACTTCTTTGCCGGTAACTCCCTTTATTCCAGCATAAGCGCCTGCGCAAACAATAGCCGTAAACAATATTCCCATAATGACAGCGTTTATAACCAGCCATTTTTTATCGGAAGCCCTGCTATCCGCCTTTCCTATCCGCGCTCTCATTTTTTCGTCTTTTCTTTCAATGTGAGAAGTATCAGCTTCATTTGCTGTTTTTCATCCGGCGTCATAACATAGCCTGCATTCAATATCTTAAATACTTTTTTGATCGCACTGTCATATTGTCTCTGTGCAACCATTGTCTTAAGCTCTACCATTTCCATATCACGTTTTTCGCCCGGGGTCATGGCTACATCTGCAACATCAGGCTGAGATGCTACAGCAGGTTGTGGCGCTTCAGGCTGCACAGGGCTTTCCTCCTGCACATTCTCTGTCAACAATTCTTCTTCAGGCAACCTTGGTTCTTCCGCGGGCTCCTGCCATTCGGACACAACTGCCGGCATCTCCGGCTCCGGCGCAATATAAGTTTCCGCCACTAATCCATCTGTTGCCAGCTGCTCTGTAATTTCCACTACAGGCGCTTGTTCTATCTGCTCTTCATACAACGCAGCTTCTTCCTCGCGCTCTGCAAATACAGGCTCTTCATATTCTTCTTCCTGCTGCTGCGCTGCGGGTGCTTCTTCTACCTGCTCCTCATATAACGCAACTTCTTCCTCACGCTCTGCAAATACAGGCTCTTCGTATTCTACTTCCTGCTGCTGCGCTGCGGGTGCCTCTTCTATCCGCTCCTCATATAGCGCAGCTTCTTCCTCGCGCTCTGCAAATACAGGTTCTCCGTATTCTTCTTCCTGCTGCTGCGCTGCGGGTGCTTCTTCTATCTGCTCTTCATATAACGCAACTTCTTCCTCGCGCTCTGCAAATACAGGCTCTTCGTATTCTACTTCCTGCTGCTGCGCTGCGGGTGCTTCTTCTATCCGCTCCTCATATAGCGCAGCTTCTTCCTCGCGTTCTGCAAATACAGGCTCTTCATATTCTACTTCCTGCTGTTGGGCGGCAGGTGCTTCTTCTATTTGCTCCTCATATAGCGCAGCTTCTTCCTCGCGTTCTGCAAATACAGGTTCTTCGTATTCTGCTTCTTGCTGCTGCGCGGCAGGTGCTTCTTCTATTTGCTCCTCATATAACGCAGCTTCTTCCTCGCGTTCTGCAAATACAGGTTCTTCGTATTCTTCTTCCTGTTCTACAACGCCCCACAGATCGCTTTGTCCGCCAGCATATTGCTCCTGCTCATTTTCATAAGCTAGAAATTCATCTTCATCAACAACTTCATAATTCCACGCTTCCGCTTTTTGAGCTGCGCTCTTCAATGCAGCGGAAATCTCTTTTTCTGCTTTTTTCTGCTCTGCTTTTACTTCTTCCTCGTCAGCCAGCTCAAACAATTCAAATTCGAAGGTGTCTTCATCTGCTTCTTCCTGCGCCTCAAATACAGGTTTTGTATATACTTCTTCCTGCTGCCATTTCGCAGTCATCTCTTCCGGCTGTGTTTCAGTTCTTTCATCCGGCTTTTCTTCAATCACAGGCTCTACAAATACATTTTTCTGCTGGGCAATGGGTGCAACTTCTATCGGCTCTTCATTTAATATAGCTTTTTCCTCACGCTCTACAAATGCCGGTTCTTCTACCGGCTCTTCGTATGCTTCTTTCCATCGGCGGACAACAGGCCTCTCTTCTACTATCTCCTCCTGTAACACCGCTACTTCCTCTTCCTCAATCACAGGCTCTTTTTCTATCTCAGGAAATGCAAAAAGCTTCTCTTCCCGCATTTCTCCTTCTTCCTCATATTCTTTTAGCAGTTCTCCCACAGTAGTAAATTCACCGCTTTTTACATCAGCAGCAAGAGGGTCTTTCCTTGCAGTACGCATACTACTTCCCGTTTCCGCCGATCCGGCCGCATCCGCCACTATCGGTTTGCGGCCCGCTACCGCTTTATGTTTCTTACTCCTTGGCTTCTCCTGCTCCACCCCTACACGTTCTTCCGGCATTCTCCCAGATACTCCGCGCTTTCGCTGAATATAATTGCCGCCCATCACAAGGAAAACATAAACAAGCACAAGAAGAACGACCGTTAATGCAACCGTCAGTACAATCGTGCGCGCGCTTTCAAAATATGAAATTTGATAATAGAGTAACAACCCCAGAACACATCCCAGCGCCACCGAAATGAATCCTACTGTTCTGTAAACGGGGTTTCTTCTGTTAATAAACCATACTATGAAAATTCCAACTACGCCAAGTAGTATAATAATTTCCAAATACGCTTCTCCTGCCACTTAAAATCCAGACGTGAACGCCTGATTTTTTATTATACATGTTTTTATCATGTTTTTAAATCCCTAATTTTGCAGGGAGCTTTCTTCATTTTTATGCCGCGGTTTTTTTATCAGTTTCACAGCAGCAAACACAATTGCAATCGCCACAATCAGGCAAGCAACACACACCGCCAGCAATATGATCAAATTGCTGTTTTCTTCCTGTGCTTCTTGCTTTTCTTCTTCTGTCATTGCCTCGCGCGGATCTTCCTCATGCAGCTTAACAAGGTTTAATTTGCCACCATCCAGCAACACATCCACCGCCACTGTGCTTGAGGAATCACCCAAATGCAGCTTATCTACGCCACTTGACGTCAATTCCAGCTCTAGCTCTTTTGACGAAACCAATTCAAACGTCTTTTGCGCAATCACCTCGCCAGCGTCGTCCATCACATACAGATTGTGTTGCCCCAACTCAACATCAAGAAAAAACACAATGCCATTCTCATCCGTTCGCTCATGCTGAACCTCGGAGTGCAGCTCCACAGCGGCATCCGCAATGGGGTTCCAATCCGTATCCATCAGGCAAAACCCCAAATTTAATGAAGGTGCCTGCTCTTCCTCCGGCTCTGGCGTTACCGTAGGCGTGGGGCTAGGGCTGGGCGACACCGACGCGGAAGGCGAAGGACTGGGGCTGGGACTAGGCGATGCTTTCGCATCTTCTTCCTCATCAGTATATTGATACTTTCCAGAGTTCGAGCTTGACCCAGATCCTTTTGGTTTTTGGGTCGTCGACGACGATGATGAATTTGAAGGTGGCGCAGGTGTTGGTACCACAGGCGTTGGCTGCGCTGCTTGCGCAATTAATGTTACCTCCACACTTAAAGACACCGGATCTATAGCCAACTGTGCTTCATACAACTCATACCGGGCTTTTGATACGCTTACCTGATAAGTACCCGGGACAATCAGGGACACTACCGCTATACCGTCGTCGCCTGTGGTTACACTTTTTCCGTCCACCACAACTGTTGCACCCGGCAATATCTCTCCTGACGCATTTTTAACAACAAAAGCAACATTGCTACCCATCCGATCAAGCGTTACTGTCACTTCATTTACTCCAGCCGTTACAATATGGCTGCCAGACATGCCCACATGCCCGTCATGCTCCACCGTATACTTATACTCTTGCGGCAATAGCCATGTATATGCTACACCTGTGGAACCAGTCGAAAACTGGGGAGGCGCACCCTCCACGCTTATAACCGCACCAGCCACAGCATTTCCCACATCATCCTTCACCGTAAAAGCAACACGGTTACCACCGGAAAGACTGACCGGAATGTTTAGATTACTATCCGCAACGGTTGCCGGCTTTCCGGAAACGACTCCCGTAAAATTAACATGACTTACATCATAACTATAAGCTCCATTGTTTGCGGTAAAGACTACTGTTCCCGTATCATCCGTTGTCTTTTCCACACCGTTAAACAATACCAGCGCCCCTCTAAGCGGCACCGCCCCATCCGTCACAGTAAATGTAACATTGTAAAGCTTTTTCATTGTAACATTTACCGTATCCGCCGAGCCACTGGTCAACGTCCCTGTTACATCAGTATATCCGTTTTTAGAAAGCGTATAGCCAATGGGCGCGCTGTCATCCATCGCAATCGATACCTGCCCACTTTTATTTGTAACGGCTGTCTGCGTTTTTCCACCAACAGTAACCGTTAATGACGCGCTTTCCACGGGTGCTGGTGATATTCCGTCATCCATCACGACAAATTTAAAGGAACGCTGTGCATACGGAACCATAACAGCAGCCGGATCATAAAGCGCTAACACTGATTCCTGAGGTTCTGCCTGCACGGCTGCACCTGCTTCCTGTTGCTCCTGCAGCAATCCGTCCGCCAGACCGCCCGGTGTTGTTAGCCCCGGAAGCTCCCCCTGCCCTACTTGTTGGGTTTCCTCGTCCGGCTCAACGGCAGCATCTTCTGCCAATACATCATCAGGGGATTTTTCCGCCTCCTCCGTCAGCAGTTCTTCAGAAGGCATTTCCTCCAATGCTTCTTCCGCTCCTTCTGCTGTTCCTTCCGTTTCCGGCTCTTCCGACATTATATCTGTTGTGTCCACACCTTCCGCTTCCCCACCAGACAACAATTCCGCAGGAGTCAACGCCGTTACCGGATCTGCCAGGCTAAACCCAACCGCACCATCACCCGTGCCTTCCTGTGCCTGAGAGCCAAGCACATTTGAAAATGGAAATATCTTACCCAACCATTCCAAAAATGAAATTTGAGGTTTTTCTTCTTTATTATCCTGTATCGAAGCTTCCTGGATATCCTGCACTAAAATTTGTTTTGCCGGTTCTTGCGATGTCTCTGGAAAGGAGGCAGCCAAAGATGGTGTTCCGCCTATCAAGACGCAACAGACCACTATAATAAAGGTCATAACCGCTCCCCGCTTTACCTTTTGCACAAAACCCCTCCAAAAAGCACGAAACAAAGCTGCGTAAAACGTGTCAATTTTCGGCAACCGCGTTCGTTTTTAGCATTATTATTGGGAAATGACATAGAGATGTCGCCCCAACTTACACATTTATACTACTTCTTCCACCTTGAAATGTCAATTGCCTGACAGCAAAAATAATACGTTATAATGCCATTTTCGAGTGGATTTTAACCACCCGCACCCACAACACTTATCATATTGGAATTGAAATCCGTCGATTCCATACCATATCTTGTGTTTTGCTGATGTAAAATAAAAGAACGCCGATTTATTCAGCGCACTTTTTTGTTGTTTCAACAAAAATATCTCTTCCTATATGAGATGCCATCTACCTCAACATAACCATACAGGCATTTCCCATCATCGCCACCACTTCCGTACCCAAATCATCCGTCACCATCATACGATAATCAGAATGTTTACGTCCCTTTGGGTTGCACCTGTTTTTGACAAACAGCTTTTTGCCTGCCGCTACCACATGCCTAAAACTCTTTTATTTTTTCATTTTTCAGTACATACCATCTCTTGTCACAAATACTTTTTGATCTGCCCAATCACCGAATCAAACATTTCCGGTGTTAATGACTGCATACCGTCAGACAACGCGTGTGCCGGGTCATTGTGCACTTCTATCATCACACCATCCGCACCCGCGGCAACTGCCGCCTTAGCAAGTGGCTCTACCAGCCAAGCCATTCCCGCCGCATGGCTGGGGTCAGCAATTACAGGCAAATGCGTCAGCCTCTTAAGCACAGGGATTGCCGATATATCAAATGTGTTGCGTGTATATGTCTCAAAGGTTCGTATGCCCCGCTCACACAAAATAATATTCTCGTTGCCGCCCGCCATAATATACTCCGCGCTCATCAGCCATTCTTCTATCGTATTTGCAAGGCCGCGCTTTAAAAGAATAGGCTGCCTCAGTTTGCCCAGCTCTTTTAAAAGCCGGAAATTTTGCATGTTTCGCGCGCCTACCTGTATCACATCCACATTTTCAAAAAAAGGAATATCGGAAACATCCATGATTTCCGAAACAATAGGGATGCCAAATTCTTCCTTGCAGCCGAGGAGCAGTTCAATCCCCTCTTCCTGTAATCCCTGGAATGCATAGGGTGATGTTCGCGGCTTATACGCCCCACCACGCAAAAAGTTGGCCCCACTCTTTTGGATGGCCTTTGTGATCTCCCGCATCTGCTCCTTGCTCTCCACCGAGCACGGCCCTGCGATCACGGCAAAATTGCCGCCGCCAATCTTCACGCCGTTTACATCAACCACCGTATCGTCCTCATGGAATTTACGGTTTGCCTTTTTATAAGGCTCGGTGACACGACGCACATCATCTACAATATCGATGGCCTTGATCGAATCAATGTCAAGCACCGATGTGTCGCCAATCAGCCCGATGATAGTAGTGTTTTCCCCTTTACTGAGGTGCGTTTTAAATTGCTTTTGCTCCAGCTCGGTTACCAGCCTGTCAAGCTGCTCCCGCGTTGTCTTACGGTTTACTATAATGATCATATCTTATTCTCTCCCGCCCTTATTTAAAAGCGCGCTTTCACAGAATCTAGCTGTTTTTATGGAAGTCCTGCAACGACCGCACTGTTGCCCCCTTGCCGGCCCTTACCGCGGCAATGCCCTCCACGCTTGCTTTTGCCGCCGCCATTGTCGTCATATAGGGTATCTTATGCTTGATGGATGCTTTGCGAATGTAGCTATCATCATGCATACTTTTCTTCCCTGCAGGTGTATTCACCACAATATCAATTTTTCCGTTTGTCAAAAGGTCTGTTACATTTGGCCTGCCCTCATGCTGCTTATTAATACATTCGCTGGGGATTCCTGCCTTCTGTATTATTTCATGGCAGCCTGCCGTCGCTACAATAAGAAACCCGTTGTCATGGAATTTTTGCGCAACTTCCACCAGTTCCGGCTTATCCATATCATTCACGCTCAAAAACACTGTGCCAGAAAGTGGCAGCTTTGTTTGTGTCGCTTCCTGCGCTTTGTAATATGCCTCGCCAAACGACTCGGACATGCCTAACACCTCGCCCGTAGAGCGCATTTCTGGCCCTAATAGCGGGTCAACCTCCTGGAACATGTTAAATGGGAACACAGCTTCCTTCACACCGTAATGGCTAAAGCTTGCCTGCTGCAATCCCGCCACAGGCGACGGCCTTCCCGTAAACTGTGCCGTCATGATATCCACCGCCAGCTTCACCATCTTGATATTACACACCTTGGATACCAGCGGAACCGTGCGCGAAGCGCGAGGATTTGCCTCCAGCACATACACCCGCTCCCCTTCAATCGCATACTGCATATTCATCAACCCGCACACATTCATTTCCACCGCAATCTTTCTTGTATAATCGCGTATCGTTTCCACCGTTTTCTCAGACAGGTTCAACGAGGGTAATATGCAGGCAGAATCGCCCGAGTGTACTCCCGCAAGTTCTATATGCTCCATCACCGCAGGCACAAAGCAATCATTTCCGTCGCTGATGGCATCCGCTTCCACTTCTGTGGCGTGCTGCAAAAATCGATCTATGAGGATTGGCCTGTCCGGCGTAACACCCACCGCGGCAGACATATACACGCGCAGCATTTCAGGATCGTGAACAATTTCCATTCCCCTGCCACCCAGCACATATGACGGGCGCACCATTACCGGGTAACCGATTTTTTCCGCAATGGCAAGGGCTTCATCCACCGTCACCGCCATGCCTGATTCGGGCATGGGGATTTCCAGCTTGTCCATCATGTCGCGGAACAAATCCCTGTCTTCCGCAAGATCTATTGTCTCCGGCGTGGTGCCAAGGATATTCACACCATTCTTTTTCAGCTCCGCCGCAATGTTAAGCGGCGTTTGCCCGCCAAACTGCGCAATCACACCCAGCGGTTTTTCCTTGTTGTATATATCCAACACGCTTTCCACTGTCAGCGGTTCAAAATACAGCTTGTCTGACGTATCATAATCCGTTGATACTGTCTCCGGGTTGCAATTCACAATAATTGTCTCAAACCCAAGCTCTCGCAGGGCAAGCGACGCGTGCACACAGCAATAGTCAAACTCAATCCCCTGCCCGATTCTGTTTGGACCGCCGCCTAATATCATGATCTTCTTGTTTTCACTGACTGGGCTTTCATCATTGATGTGATAGGATGAAAAATAATATGCCTCATCTTTTGTTCCGCTTACATGCACACCTTCCCATGCTTCAGTAATACCTGCCTTTTCACGCGCCGCACGGATATCATCCTCTGGCACCTCCAGCAAAAAGCTCAGGTATTTATCCCCAAACCCATCCAGCTTTGCCTGGCGAAGTATAGCCTCCGGCGGTACACTGCCCTTGTGCTGCAAAAGCGCTTGTTCTTCCTCCACTAGTTCCTTCATCTGCTCAATAAAGTACGTTTTTATTTTTGTCAGGTTATGAAGCTCCTCCACAGTAACGCCTTTTCTTAGCGCTTCATACATTACAAACTGCCGTTCGCTTGTTGGGAAAATAAGCAACGACAACAACTCTTCCTTTGTCTTGTCTCCAAAATCCTTTGCCCAGCCCAAGCCATGGCGGCCATTTTCCAGGCTGCGGATTGCCTTTTGGAACGCTTCTTTGTACGTCTTGCCAATGCTCATCACTTCACCGACAGCCCTCATCTGCGTGCCCAGCTTATCTTCCGCGCCCTTAAACTTTTCAAACGCCCAACGAGCAAATTTAATCACAATGTAATCACCACCCGGCACATACTTATCCAGCGTGCCATATTTGCCGCATGGCATCTCATCTAGCGTTAAGCCACACGCCAGCATTGCAGAAACCCATGCAATGGGAAATCCGGTCGCTTTGGACGCAAGCGCTGACGAACGCGATGTACGCGGGTTGATTTCTATAACCACAATGCGATCAGATTCCGGATCATGTGCAAACTGCACATTGGTGCCGCCAATCACTTCTATGGATTCCACAATTTTATATGCCTGCTCCTGCAATCGTTTTTGCAATTCTTCCGATATTGTGAGCATGGGTGCTGAACAAAAACTATCCCCCGTATGCACGCCCAACGGGTCAATGTTCTCTATAAAGCAAACGGTAATCATATTGTTTTTGGAATCGCGGACAACCTCAAGCTCCAGCTCTTCCCATCCAAGCAGGCATTCCTCCACCAGCACCTGCCCCACAAGGCTGGCCTGCAGCCCGCGCGCCGTTACCATGCGCAGCTCTTCCACATTGTAGACCATGCCGCCACCCGCGCCGCCCATTGTGTAGGCCGGGCGCAGCACAACAGGATAACCAAGCTCCTGTGCAATCTTCTCCGCTTCCTCTACCGAATAAGCAACCTCGCTCCTCGCCATTTCCACTCCAAGTGCATCCATGGCTTTTTTAAACTCTATACGGTCTTCCCCGCGCTCAATCGCATCCACCTGCACACCAATAACTTGCACATTATATTTATCAAGCACGCCCGCCTGGCTGAGCTCCGAGCACAAATTCAGCCCTGATTGGCCACCCAGGTTGGGCAACAAGGCATCCGGCCGCTCCTTTGCTATAATCTGCTCCAACCGCTCCACATTGAGCGGTTCAATATACGTGACATCCGCCATTTCCTGATCTGTCATAATTGTTGCCGGGTTCGAGTTTACCAGCACAATCTCATACCCCAGGCCGCGAAGCGCCTTGCACGCCTGCGTGCCCGAATAATCGAACTCACACGCCTGACCGATGATGATAGGCCCGGAACCGATGATCATTATTTTGTGGATATCATTTCTTTTCGCCATACAATACATACCTCATTTAATATTTATTCCACTATCAGTTATACCACATATAGGCGCTCATTTCAAAACATTCTGTGAAGAAAATGCCCCTTTCCATGCTTTTGCTTGCATCCTATATATATTAATGGTATAATAAGCCGAAATAAACAGTTAGAGGCGCGTCAATGCATCAGTATGGCAGAAGGAGGCTTGCAGCAAAGCTTTCGATCCCTGCCCGGAAAGGGCCTGACGCCGAAGGAAAAAGCCATGTTGCGGGCTGTTTCCTGGGTATGCGGTTAAAAACCGTATAACTGTCATTGCACTTATATGCAATGGTGCGCTACTGTATCTTGGAGATATAACGGCGCATATGTGCCGTTTTTTATTGCAAAGTATTCGTTGACCAGCGTGTGTGTTGTGCGCAGTATTCTAAGTGAAAGCGCTTAACAAATGAAAGCTACGCCACAAATATACGCTTAACTGGTTTTGGCAACATATGCGGCTGCGCATAGCTGATTTTTAGGAGGATGGATATGAAGAAGTACAATGTTGCGATTGTAGGCGCAACAGGCATGGTGGGCAGGAAATTCCTGCAGGTTTTGGAAGAACGGCAGCTGCCGGTAAACAACTATTATTTATTTGCCAGTGCACGCAGTGCAGGTAAAAAAGTTTCATTCATGGACAAAGAATATACTATCGAAGAACTTACGGAAACATGCTTCGACGGTAAGGATATTGATATTGCGCTCTTTTCGGCAGGCGGCGGCACCAGCAAAAAGTTTGCGCCGTTTGCAGTAAAAGCTGGCGCGCTGGTCATCGATAACTCCAGTGCGTGGCGCATGGACAAGGACGTTCCACTTGTTGTTCCAGAAGTAAACCCGCAGGACATTAAATGGCACAGCGGTATCATCGCCAACCCCAACTGCTCTACAATACAAGCTGTGGTGGCATTGAAGCCGCTTTATGACAAATACGGGATCAAGCGCGTTATCTATTCTACCTACCAGGCGGTTTCCGGCGCGGGTATGAGCGGATACAGCGACCTTGAAAACGGCATTAGCGGCGACGCACCCAAGAAGTTCCCCTACCCCATTTTTGGCAATTGCCTGCCGCAGATCGACGTGTTTGATGAAGACGGTTACACAAAGGAAGAGCTGAAAATGATCCAGGAAACGCAGAAAATCCTGGGAGATGATAACCTGCGCATCACAGCAACCACTGTTCGTGTCCCAGTATTCCACGGGCACAGCGAATCAATTAACGTTGAGCTGAAAAACGAATATGACCTGGTGGAACTGAGGCAGGCTCTTTCCGATTTCCCCGGGCTCATTGTAAAAGATGAAGTAAAGCTTGGGGAAAGCACGGGAATCTACCCCATGCCCATTGATATTGCTGGGGAAGATGAAGTTTATGTTGGACGCATCCGCCGCGACAGGTCTGTGGAAAACGGCGTAAATCTTTGGGTTGTTGCCGACAATATCCGCAAGGGCGCTGCCACAAATACCGTGCAGATTGCGCAAACGTGGATCGCCATGCAGGAAAAATAAAACAGAGGGGATACAATTATGTTATTTAAAGGTTCGGGCGTAGCTATTTCTACCCCATTTACAGAGGATGCTATCAACTTTGACACCTTTGGCAAGCTGATTGATTTCCATTTAGAAAACGGTACGGACGCACTTATTGTGTGCGGAACAACCGGTGAGCCTTCCACCATGTGCTATGACGAAAAATGCTCGCTGATTGATTTTGCTGTAAAAAGGGTGCAAAACCGTATCCCCGTTATTGCGGGGGTGGGCGGCAATAACACCGCCGATGTTATCAAATGTGCACAAAATGCCAAGGATTCCGGCGCGAACGCTGTGCTCGCCGTCACGCCTTATTACAACAAATGCACACGGCGCGGTCTCATTGAGCACTTCCTAAAGCTTGCGAACACGGTAGACCTGCCCATCATGATCTACAATGTTCCCTCGCGCACGGGTGTAAACCTAACCGCCGATGTGTTTGACGAACTGAGTGAGCACAAAAACATTGATTCTATCAAAGAAGCGTGCGCCAATATTTCCCAGATTGCGGAGGTTGCCCGCCTCACCAGGAACAAGGCCACCCTGTACAGCGGAAACGACGACCACGTTGTGCCTGTGCTTTCACTGGGCGGCATGGGTGTTGTATCGGTGTTGGCAAACATCATGCCGCGATATATGCATGACATGGTAATGGCCTACCTTGAAGGCGACACGCAAAAGGCCTGTGATATGCAGCTTGCCGTAAACCCATTGGCAAACGCGCTCTTCTGCGAGGTCAACCCCATCCCCGTCAAAACTGCACTGCGGCTGATGGGCTTTGAAATGGGACCTTTCCGCCTGCCACTTACGGAAATGGAAGAGAAAAACTACGACCTGCTTGTACAGCAATTAAAGGATTTTAAACTGATATGATTAAAATAGCAATAAACGGCGCAAACGGCCACATGGGTCAAACGCTTGCCCGTTCCATAGAACAAACAGGAGATATGACCGTTATCGCGGGCATAGATATCAACCCGGGCGCAATTAAAAATACTTTCCCGGTCTTTCCGGCTTATTCCGATTTGCCGGAAACTCCAGATGTCATCATCGATTTTTCCCGTCCGGAAGCCTTGCAAGGCCTGCTTGAGTTTGCGTCCGAAAAAAACATTGGCGTTGTGCTTGCCACAACAGGCTATACAGATAACGACAAAATGATGATCGCGAAGTTTGCCGGGCACATCCCGGTGTTCTATTCCGCGAATATGTCGCTTGGCGTAAACCTGCAGATTGAGCTTGCAAAAAAAGCAGCAGGGATTTTGGGTGACAAATTTGACATTGAGATTGTAGAAAAACACCATAACCTGAAA
>JAJDHD010000003.1 GCA_030266015.1 Christensenellaceae bacterium OttesenSCG-928-K19
CTTGCAAAAGCTCCTTTTTTATTGCCCTTTTATCTCTACAGACGATACAGAAAGGAACTGTTTTTATGCGAAAAATATCTAAAAAAACCATCGGTTTGCTTTTGGTGATCGTGTTGTGTTTTTCCATGATGCCAATGTCAGCAATGGCAACGGCAGAGGGAACCACAGCCCCCATTACCGAAGAAACCCCCGATAATCAGGGCGACGCACCCGCAGACGCCCCAAGCGATGAGGCCCCAAAACCAAGTGAGGCTCCCACGCCCGCGCCGAGTGAGGCACCTGAACCGAGCGCAGGCCCCGAAGTCACAGACAGCACGGTAAGCTATGCCGCGCCGATTGAAGTTGCGCCTGAATTGGTGAAAGTGGTGGATAAGCCTTTGATAGAGGTTGTTTACCATTACTATGACGCAGCCCAAAACCAAAACGTCGGCAGTTTTGAGGAATATACCGTAGCGTCCACCCATTCATACAACGCACTTACAATGGCAAACGGCGATACCATTACCATTGCGGCAAACAAGTATCCGGCCCAAGTGCCAGTGAGTACGGACGCCTTGCGTTTCCGCGTCCTGCTTGATGGCAATGTGGATATTACCGCACAAGCGGCGTATGACGCGGCGGCGGGAACGGTCAGCCTGCCCCATGACTTTATGGGCCACAGCATAGCCGTTCTATGGTACTGCCCGACGTCCGAGATCACGCAGCTACCCGTTGCGGTGACGGTCAGCACATACCAAAACGGCGCGTTTGCCGATACCGTAACAGATTTGTCGCTTGCCTCCGATGCAAACATGATCAGTGTTCCGCTTGCGGAAATGAGCAGTTTGGTTGTATCACAGAATGGCATTGACCTTGCCGAAAGCGCATACAGCATGAGTAGCGGCAACCTGAACATTTCCGCATCTGCATTGGGCGGCGATATTGCAATCACGGCTTATGCCCCCAAAGCGGCAGCGCGTGGCATCACCACAATGGGAACATCCGCAACAACGGTTGTCCACACAAGAAGCGCGGATCAGAT
This sequence comes from Christensenellaceae bacterium OttesenSCG-928-K19, assembly GCA_030266015.1. GTDB lineage: Bacteria > Bacillota > Clostridia > Christensenellales > Christensenellaceae > UBA5399. The sequence continues at coordinate 1,022 of JAJDHD010000003.1, forward strand.
ATATTACGGCTATTATACGTCGTACTATACCGCCAATGGCCGGACGGCCTTTTGCCTTGATCCCACAGTGAGCGGCCTCAATGCAGGCACATACGATGTTTCGGGGTATCTCACCCGTGGCACGGGTTACGACGATTTGATAAAAGCGGCGTACTACCTCTACGGCGGCCCCGCCTATGACAGCGTAAAAAACAACCTGTTTGGCGATCCCGACAGCATGGAGGCATACGGCCTTTGCCACGCGGCGGTAGCGTACATGTGGCTGGATAACCCATCGGCCTTTATGGGCCTTTCGGGTGCGACGCGGGATCACCTGTTGCGCGTGATTGATTCCGTAAACGCCCAAGCCATGCCGCCCGAAGGATTTGACGTTTTTCTCTACAATGTCGGATCAGGCACAAATCAGTCGCTTATCTCGTGGGACTATACCCCAACATCGAATCTGGAAATTGTGAAGGTTTCCAGTAACCCCGCCTTTACAGACAACAATGATTGCTACTCTTTGGAGGGCGCGGTTTTCGGTGTCTACAACGGCAGCGACGAAAAAATAGGCAGCATCACCACGGACAAAGACGGCAAGGGCAAGTTAGAGGGCATTGCGGCCAATCAAACGGGCCTGTATATTTTGGAGGAAAAGCCACCCAAAGGCTATGCGGAGCATACGGAAAAAATACCGTTTGAGATCGTGGCGGGCCAAACAACCACAGTGGAGGTAAAAAACAAGCCGCAGGGCGATCCCGTAACTATTTTGCTGAAAAAGCAGGACGAGGCTTTAGCCGAAGGAAAGGCGCAGGGCGGCGCGACACTCAAAGGCGCACAGTTTACCATAAAGTATTACAAGGGCATCTATACCGAAAGTGAACTCAAAGGCAAGACGCCCGCCCGCAAATGGATCGTGGAAACCAACGCCAACGGTTTTGCCATGCTGCACCCTGACTTTGTGGTTGCGGGCAGCGATCCGTTGTACTTCGCAAGCAATGGCACAACGCCCACAATCCCGCTGGGAACCGTGACCGTACAGGAAACAAAGGCCCCCACGGGATACCGCATCAATGACGAAATATTTGTCAGGTATTCCAAAACAGAGGGCAGGCGTGAGGCCGTAAATACCTACAATGAGCCGATCATAAAGGAACCGCCCATCCGTGGCGGCGTCGAGATCGAAAAGTGGGATTACGAGCTGAACCGCAGGGCCGTACCGCAGGGCGACGCCAGTTTAGCGGGCGCGGTCTTTGATATTTACAACAGGACGGGCAAGGATGTTGTTGTCGGCGGTAAGACTTATGCCAACAATGCCGTTGTGTATACCATGACCACGAATGCCACGGGAGCGGCGAAAACGGCCAATGACCTACTCCCATACGGCGATTATGAGATCATTGAAAAGACGGCCCCCACGGGATACCTGAACACGGGCGTCATTAAGCAGAAATTCAAGATCGAAAGCCACGGCGTTATCGTCAACCTGAAAACAAACAGCACCACGATCAAAAACAATGTGATCCGTGGCGGTGTCGAAATCGAAAAGTGGGATATCGAGCGCGACGAAAGCACGTTAAAGCAGGGTGACGCCGTTTTATCGGGCGCGGTGCTTGAAATCTGGAACAGGAGCAAAGGCGTTGTTGTGGTGGGCGGCAAGGAATATGCCCCCAATACGGTTGTGCGCTACGGCCAGTACATGCGCGGCAAGGAACATGGCAGCGCACAATTTGGCGGTATAAAGGACATTGCGCGTCGATACAAGCAGGATGAAAATATCATCCTATCCCAAAATGTATGTATCGGCCTTGATATGTACCGCCACCAACACAACCTGAATATTTTTTGCCTCGGTGGATCAGGCTCGTCCAAGTCCAGATCATTTTGTATCCCGTCACTGCTCAATGGAAATACCAATTTTATTGCGAGTGATCCCAAAGGTGAATTGCTACGCAGCACGGGCGGCGCACTTGAAAAGATGGGATATGACGTAAAGGTGCTGAATTTGATAGATATGGAAAACTCGCATTGCTACAACCCTTTTACTTATTTGCGGAAGGATGAAGATGTAATTTCCATGATAACCTGTCTGATCAAGAACACCACACCCAAGAACGCCATGCAGAATGATCCCTTTTGGGAAAAAGCTGAAATGGGGCTGCTACAAGCACTGATGTACTATCTATGGTACGAGGCCCCGCCCTACGAACAAACGCTATCAATGGTGGCCGACATGCTTGTTTATGCAGATGTACGGGAGGACGACGAAACCCACGAAGAAAACAAGGAAAGGGGGCAAGCGTAATGGCACAATGGAAACCGAAAGCAAGTAAAGAGGTACACAAATACCCGAAATCAGTACAAAAGAGCATCCCGATCAAAGCCGTGCATCCGCACGGTATTTTTGAACATAACGGCGAATATACCATGTCAGGCACGTTTACCGACGTCAACTATCAGGCGGCAAGCATGGAAGATCAGGAGTTTGTTTTTGGCGGGCAGCAGGAGCTTATTAAGGCCCTTGAAATTGACGAACATGCCAACCGCAATAGCTATAGTGATAACTTAAAATATCGCTTTAGCGTAACGCCGATGGGTGTTAATAGGAAATTGGCTTGCCAAGTTTCCACGCCCATTTCTATGCTTTTATCGACCGCCGCCCTGACCTGTTCGTAATTAGTGCTTCGCTCTATGACTTCAAAACCGGGGTTGTCGTAGATAAAGCAAGTAAGAAGTATTGCACGTTCATGATCTTTCAAGCTATTGCCTAGCTCCGTGATGTGCTTCACAAATCTGTCTGTAGATGAAAACGGAGCAGATTTTTTTGTTTTGATGTAATCGGGTAGCGAAAACTGTAGTTTTCATGGAAAAGCTGCATCGTGCTTTCAAATAGCTCTGATGCAAGGCATGTTGGATATTTTAACTTGCGTTGTCGTGTAAAACCCATCAGGTTATTATCCCTCAAACTAATTTCCACGGTTGTTGCCAGTAATCCATCTGCACGTAGTTGTGTTGCAACGCTTTCGCATAACACCATAAATGTTATTTCCACATCATCTACGGTCACTAAATCGCGCGGTGTAGTCCTTCCATTGCCGACAGACTTACGAGGGCTAACATACCCTTTTGGGCGTACAGGTGACGCATCTTTTCCATTGGCATAAATCCAAAGGTATTCACCCCATTTTCCAAACCATGATCGTAAACGGTCTAACGGTGTTTGAGCAAGATCGCCTATTGTATAAACACTTCTCAAATCCAACTTCCGTGCCGTTGCCCGCCCCACGCCAAACAATTCAGTCACGGGCAACGTCCAAACCGTATCTTTGTAATTCTCTTTTCCGTATATCTGTGTTTCGTCCGTTCCGGCCTGATCGGAGGCCAACTTTGCGAATATCTTGTTATATGACACTCCTACAGATATAGTAATCCCCATTTCGCGTTTTACACGCTCCCGTATTGTCGTGGCAAAATCTTCCCCTGTCATTTGAAACAGTTTCCTTGCCCCGCGAATGTTCATAAATCCCTCGTCAATACTGAATATTTCCACCAAATTTGAATATGTAGAGCATATATTATCAAATAGTTGGTGACAGTATTTTTTATATAAGGGATAGTTGGGAGGGCATATCCTCATAAATTATATTGTTTTGCCTATATCATAGAACTTGCAGATAAAACCAAGACATTTTTATTCATTTTCCAGTATCCTTTAGGCCCTTGACGTTTGAATCTGCCTTTGACATTTCCTGCTCCAAAATATCACCGTAAATATTCGTTGTGGAAATGAATTGCTCAAATATATCCTCCATTTGGCTGACAACACGATTTTCAATATCCATCAGGGGCGAAAGAATCTCTTTGGCATATTTACGCCCTTTTGTCGTCAATACCAATTCCTTAACGCGCTTGTCCTCCAAGTTGGATATAAGATCAATGAGGCCATCTTTTTTCATGGTGGTAACAACATTGTTGATAGATTGTTTTGGTATACCAAACCCATCACTAATGCGCTTTTGCGTGGCCATTCCTTCCACATAAAGCGTATAGAGAATGTTCAAAGCGAAATAGTTTATATTGTTTTGTTGCGCCCACCTAGAGTACAGGCCCTTGATCCGGCTCATAGCTGCATTGAGTGATGCAATTTGGCTGTTTTCTTTTGAATCCATGACATTGTAGCTCCTGTTATCATTTTAATCATTGCGCCTGCTCTTGCTCAAAAGCGTTTGCAACGTCTTTCAGTCTACCCATAATTTCTAACTTTTGAGGGCAACGCTTTTCGCATTGTCCGCATTCGATACAATCCGACGCCTTGCCATTGCTTTTGATATAATTATCATAATTGACCTGTTGGGGATAAAACGGAGCCTCACCCATTTGTTTCATGTTATTATACAATGCAAAATAGTTGGGGATCAGTATGTTTTGCGGGCAGTCTTTCAAACAGTACCCGCAGGCGGTACAACCAATCTCAATGCTTTCATCTATTGTTTTTATGGCCTCATTTATAATCGCGTATTCTTCCGCATTAAGTGGCTTAAAATCCACCATGTAGCCTATGTTGTCCTGCATTTGCTCCATTGTGGACATACCGCTTAATACCATAGCTACATTATCGAGGCTTGCGGCGTAGCGTATGGCCCACGACGCCACGGAAAGATCGGGATGGTATTGCTTAAAAAGTTTTTCCGCTTTTTCCGGCACGGACGCAAGCATACCGCCTTTCACCGGCTCCATAACAATGACAGGCTTTTTGTGCTTTTGCGCCACTTCATAGCACTTCCGCGATTGTATGCCCTCATTATTCCAATCAAGGTAGTTTATCTGTAATTGCACAATATCCACGTTTGGGTAAGTGCTTAAAATTTCATCCAACAGTACGGCGTCGCCATGAAAAGAAAAGCCAACATGTACGGCCTTTCCTTCGGCTTTAATTTTTTGTAAAAATTCAAAGCTCCCGTTTTCCTGCGCCGTTTTGTAATAATCGGATACGATGCTAGCGCCCTAAAAAAGTATTCGCTATATTTTCGCGCAAATCCCCGCAGATATATTAAATCGATATTGGAATCATCAACCACAACGTGTACATGGCAGTTTTTCCCCATTTAATAAAAACCACCGTTTGGGCGTTTTTCGCGAAAGAAAAAAGGTGCGATAATAAAAACACCTTTCACTTTTATCATGCCGTTGCGGTAAACATTTTAATAATGACATGAGGAGGTGTGCCATGCCCGCAAACAAAAGTATTGCCGCGATCCTTGCCGGGAACCATAACAAACACCCGGGCTCACCGGCAGGCAACAGCCCCAAAGATGCAGCCTCGCCCTTCGCAAGCAATCATAGCGCTGATTTTTTATTTGATAACCACGTAGCTGTAATTAATATGCCCCGGCAATATACTACCGTGGCAGGCCCGCAACCTAAAACTCATCCTACTGCTTTTTTTGTCCCTTCTGGCAGTGCGGCGGACAATGCCGCAGGAATAGCGGACGCAATATATAAAAATATTCGTTTTATAGACGATCACAAGCCGGAAGATGTTCTCATATTATTTGGTGACTATATTTATGATATCGATTACAAAAGCATCCTCGACTATCACAAAAGCAATGGCGCGGAAATAACACTGACTGTAACACCCGTCCGACCGGGCAGTACCTATCGGGTTGGCATGGTCTCTGTAGATGGCAAAATGATGATCGATCACTACAAAAACAGAACCGTTAAATCAACCCTTGCCCAAACATCCCATGGCATCAGTGTGTTCAAATGGCCTGTACTCAAAAGCATTATAACGGCAGACCACCGCAAACCATCTTCGGAGCACAGTTTTGAAGCTGATATCCTCCCCGCCATGCTGGACAGCCATTGCAGGGCGCTCGCATATTATTCCGACCGTTACTGGCAGGATATTTGGATGGTGTGTGGCCTGTGGCAAAGAAATCCAAATGCATCGGCGTCATCTGTGTCGCTGGCACTGCTAAACCGATATTTACAGCATATCCCCTTTCCGGAAGACTCCCCGGTAATTATAGAGCCAGGCAGCGATGCAGACAATCGTGTTGTTCCAGATCATTGCAATATGGCCGGTTACGTAGAAAACTGCGTTATATCAGACAACGTGACTGTGGAAGAAGGCGCTGTCGTGGCCAATTCAGTATTAATGGATGGCGTACATATTGGCAAAAACGCAATTGTAAACTGCGCAATTATCGGGTCGCGTGCCGATATCATGCACGGGGCATATATCGGAGCAGAATCCGGCCTATCGAGTTACATCGACCGCAAGCTTTGCACTGACAGAATGACATTGATAGCGCCGGATACCGTGGTGGACGCAGGCGTGTATATCCAGAGCGGCTCACACGTAAACAGACCCTTTGTTTCTTATGATTAACCAGCCCGCTTCATCCAAAAACAAAAGAATAGCCTTCATGCACGGAAATCAACAGGCTGTCACGGCAACGACTCATCCGAGGCTGTGAGGAACTTCCGCTCCACATTCAGCTTCTCTAGCAACCGGATAAAAAAATCAGCTTCCACAGGCGTCATGCCGGACAGCAGTTCTTTTTGTGCGCTTTCCCTTGCTTTTTGGATAATGGGGTAATACTCTTTCGCTTTTGGCGAAGGATAGAGGTGGTAGGCGCGCTTGTCTTGTTCGTTTTGCTTGCGGTCGATAAACCCGTCTGCAATCAGCAGCTTCACCGCTTTTGCAGCAGAGCTTTTGTCTACAAGCAGCTCGGCAGCCAGCTCCTCCTGGGAGATCCCTCCGTGATCGCAAATGCACAACACATACATATAAAGCCCGGGTTTGATATCCATACCCTTAAGCGCATGGGCAATAGAGATATGCGATAAGCGATGCGCCCTTGCTATTATCTTGCTAATATCCATACCGACACTCCCAAAAAGTTTCTAAGTCAACTACATTATAGCGTAGTCCCATGATGCGGTCAATGCAAAAACTGAATATAAATAAGTATTGACATCACTGCAAGAAAGTCGTACAATACAAATCAGTTGCACATGCAACTAATTGCGATGAACTTATGGAGGTGTAAAATATGGAGAAATCAGAACAAAATTATTTGGCAACACAGCCCGTGGGAAAGCTGGTTGCCAAATTCGCAATTCCCGGCATTATTTCACTTGTGGTAAATGCCTTATATAATATTGTAGACCAGATCTTTATCGGCCAGGGCGTGGGCTATATCGGCAACAGCGCCACAAATGTCGTGTTTCCCATTACGGTAATCACATTAGCGTTTGCGCTGATGATCGGTGATGGCGGCGCGGCTTTCCTCAGCCTAAAGCTGGGTGAAAAGGACACAAAGAGCGCACAGAAGGGCGTGGGCAACGCGCTCATGCTTTCCATCATTGTAGGCGTGCTGTTTTTGGTGTTATTCAGCGCGCTATTGCCGCAAACGATGTCGGTATTTGGCGCAACGGACGCGATTATGCCATATGCGCTGGAATATGGTGGCGTTATCGTATTTGGGCTGCCTTTTGTTATTGTCGGCACAGCGCTTAACTCTATGATCCGCGCGGACGGGTCGCCCAAGTTTGCCATGTTTTCCATGATATTAGGCGCAGTAATCAACACCATTCTCGACCCCATTTTCATTTTTGTGTTTGACATGGGTGTAGGTGGCGCGGCGCTGGCGACAATCATCGGGCAGGGCGCTTCCTTTGCGCTGTCCCTTAGCTATATTGTAAAGTTTAAGACGGTAAAAATAACAAGAAAAACCATGCGGCTGGAGGGCAAAATCTGCAAAAAGGTACTGGGACTGGGTATCTCCAGCTTTATCACGCAGGTGGCAATCACCATCGTCGTCATTGTCACAAACAACCTGCTGGCAAGCTATGGCGCGCAATCCCAATATGGCGCGGAAATCCCCCTTGCCGTTATGGGCATTGTAATGAAGGTAAACCAGATCCTGATTGGAATCATTGTGGGCATTGGCACGGGCGCGCAGCCCATCCTGGGGTATAACTACGGCGCAAAAAACTATGACCGCGTCAAGCAGACATTCCGGCTGGCTATTGTCCTTGCTTCTGTGGTATCGGCAATCGGGTTTGTGCTGTTCAATTTCTTCCCAGAGGGTATTATCGGCCTATTCGGGTCTGAGGACGCACTTTATAACGAGTTTGCGGTTAAGGCGTTCCGCTTGTTTTTGATGCTTTGCATCTTCAACGGTTTCCAGACGGTTTCCGGCATCTACTTCCAGGCGACGGGCAGGCCGGTCAAAGCCTCGCTTTTGTCCCTTTCCCGCCAGATTCTTATATTAGTCCCCGCGGCGTTTTTACTGTCCTACCTCTTCGGTGTGGATGGCGTGCTGATGTCCGGCGCGTGCGCGGATGGTATTGCCTTTGTGCTTACACTGGTGTTTGTGGTGAGGGAATATCGTATGCTTACACGGCAGGCGGCAGAGGAGCCAGGGCTAATGCCCGAGGCCTTGTAAGAAAAAACAATATACCGAACAAACAGAAACGGCAGAAATGCCGTTTTTTTGTTTGGATGCGACCTCTTCGCGACGAGCGTTTTGTAAGCGTGGCCTCCCTCTCTATTCCCGGGCAAAACCATGCGAAACTATCAGTCATTAGATTCGTCAAACTTCCCCATTTTTGTGTTTTCTTAAGAAAATTGTAAGAAACCTTTTCTATTGTTTTCATCTCCCCAGGTTAAACTAAAAGCATATTCTATGGTATGCTTTTAGCTGATATAATTCCAGCTTTGACTACCCGGGGGAGTATGGACTATGGAAAAAACAAAACGGACAAGACTAATTCTGTTGGCGGTTGCCGCCACATTTATTTGTGTTGGAATTTGCTTTGGCGGCTATTTGGACAGCTTTTCCAACGCAGTCAGGATTTGCCTTGAATGCATCGGGATTGGATGAGTATGAAGGCAAGGCGAATCACACAGCTATTATCAGCGCTTATATACAATGCGAACATTCCGGGATTTGTTTCCGGCAAAATCTATACAGAACAACCCAAAGGCATCTGCGTGCCCGGGCTGAATTGCTATAGCTGCCCCGGCGCGGTAGGTGCCTGCCCGCTGGGCACCCTGCAAAACAAGCTTACCTCCCTGCCAGACAAAGCCATGTTTTATATTATTGGCCTGTTGCTGTTGTTTGGCGTGCTGTTCGGTCGTTTTATCTGCGGGTTTTTATGTCCGTTTGGCTTGATACAGGAGCTGCTGCACAAGATCCCCACCCCCAAGCTCAAAAAGAGCCCGCTTACCCGAAAGCTTTCCTATTTAAAATATGTCATCCTTGCTTTGTTTATTTTTATTTTGCCGGGAATCCTAGGTTCGCCTGCGTTTTGCAAGTTTATCTGCCCGGCGGGTACGCTGCAGGCCGGCATTCCGCTCGTTGCCATGAACGAAAGCCTGCAAGCCCTTGCCGGTGGTTTGTTCCAGTGGAAGATCTGGGTTTTAATTGGGCTGCTCATCCTTGCAGTGTTTGCCTATAGGGGGTTCTGCCGGTTTGTCTGCCCGTTGGGCGCCATCTATTCTTTTTTTAACAAAATCTCAATCTTTGGCATCAAGCTGGAAAAAAACGCCTGCACCCATTGCGGCAAGTGTGTCAAAACTTGCCCAGTGGATATAAAGACCCCGGGGGACCGGGAATGTATTAATTGTGGAAAATGCATCAGCACATGCAGCCACGGTTCTATATCGTGGAAGCATATGCGCGGCAAAGAACAAAACGAAATGGAGTATGAAAAATGAAAAAAAGAATTCTAATTGTTATGATCGCCCTTGCACTTGCAGCTATATTTGTTTCCTGCGGACAGGCAGAAGAAAGCAAAAATCAAATGCTTGGGGAGATTCCCGGCGAATATAAAATTGGGGATACACCCGTCGATTTTGAAGTGGAGCTGATGGATGGCGAGGTGGTGCGGCTGTCCGATTTACAGGGCAAGGTGGTTTTTCTAAACTTCTGGTTTTTGGACTGTCCGCCTTGTGTTGCTGAAATGCCCGCCTTCCAAAAACTTCAAGAGGAATATGGCGACGACCTTGTTGTTTTGGCAGTGAATCACCGCGACCGGAAAGAAAAGATCGAAGCGTTCATTGAAGAAAATGGCTACACGTTCGATATTGGGCTGGATCCCGCCGGCGCAATCAAAATCCCCGTCAATGGTTTTCCCTACACGCTGATTCTGGACCGCGATGGTGTGATCAGCTTTATCGGCCAGGGCGCATTAGATGACGCCTGGGAGCCCATGTACGAAGAGTATCAGCCGGAAATCGAAAAGCTGGTTTGACAGTATTTCCCTCGCGTCACGCAAGGCTGCTTCCGCGCACACACAACAGTCACAGCTTAACCGCACACAATAATCCACCTGCCCGCATCAGGCAATGCTTTTAGCGGCATGTAGGAGATGATATACAAAAACAACGGAACCAATGGAGGAAAATTTGATTGGTTCCGTTGTTTTTTTCTATTATTATATCAGTTAATTTTTAAACATGTATCGCGCCCCTGTCGCTCGCGCCCAGGAATGCCTCCATCAGTGTTTCCGAAAGCGTGGGATGCGCATGAATGGTGCTGCCCGCCACTTCTGCCGTTGCTTCCAGCCGCATTGCCATCACAGCTTCCTCTATCATGCTGGACGCATCCGCGCCAATGATGTGCACGCCGAGGATCTCGCCAAAGCGCTCGTCTGCAATCACTTTCACAAAGCCTTCCGATTCACCCAGCGTCAGCGCCTTTCCGTTTGCCACATAGGGGAATTTGAATGTCTTTATGGGCAGGTCCTGCTGCTTCGCCTGCTCTTCCGTCAGCCCCACATAAGCAATCTCCAGATCTGTAAAGATACAGGATGGGATAGGCTGCTCTTCCACTTCGTCTTTATCCAGGAACATGTGCTCCACCGCTGCAATACCCTGCTCCGACGCCGCGTGTGCAAGCTGGAATTTACCATTGATGTCGCCAATCGCATACACATTGTCCATGCTGGTGCGCATCATGTCGTCCACATCGATATACCCTTTGTCCGTCAGCTTTAGGCCCAGGCCTGCAAACGCTTGGGCTTCTGGGCTTCTGCCCACAGCCTCCAGCACCATGTCGCATTCCTTCTTTTCGCCATTGGACAGCTCCAGTGTATATGTTTTTCCTTTTTGCGTGATGGAATTACAGGTCGTTTCTGTCAAAATCTTCACGCCGTTCTTTTGCATCTTATCCGCCAGCAGCGCCGCCACTTCCTTGTCCGCCATGGGCAGGATGGTAGGCATCAGCTCCACAATTGTGGTGTCCACGCCAAACGCATTCAATATACCCGCCATTTCGCAGCCAATTACACCGCCGCCAATGATCACGATAGACTTAGGCAGGGCATTAATATCCAGCACTGCGTCCGTATCCGTCAGCTTGGCGTCCGTCTTAATAACGCTCGCCGGCTTGGCACCTGTCGCAATCAGGATATACGCGCAGGTATATGCCTTGCCGCCCACCTTCACTTCGTTTGCTTTTTTTATCGTCGCTGCGCCTTCAATCAGCGCAATGCCATTCTTTTTGAAAAGCCCTGCCACGCCGCCTGTCAGCTGCTTCACAATCTTTTTCTTGCGGTCAAGGATTGCCGGCCAGTCAAAGCTTGCGCCGGTTGCCTTCACACCCAGCTCTTCCGCGCCAAGCACCGCCCTGTAGCGGTTTGCGCTTGCATAGAATGCTTTCGTGGGAATGCAACCCCTATTGAGGCAGGTTCCGCCCACCGTGTCTTTTTCCACCACAGCTACCTTTGCGCCAAGCTGTGCCGCCCTGATCGCCGCCACATAGCCGCCCGGGCCTGCGCCAATCACAATTAGATCGTAATCAAAGTTGCCCTCCGGCCGTTTTGCCTTGGGTGCCGTTTGCTTTTTAACAGCCGCTGGAGCTGGAGTTGCTGCCGGGGCCGGGGCCGGAGCCGCCGCGGACTCACTCTGCTGTGCTGGAGCCGCCTGTGGCTCGGGCAGTTCGGGAATCTCCTCGCCCGCTTCGCCAATATATGCTACCGGTTCATTCACTGGCACGGTAACACCTTCGCCAAAATAAATCTTAAGCAATGTGCCTGCATAAAGGGAATCTACCTCCAGCGAGGTTTTATCCGTTTCCGTTTCAAAAATATAATCGCCCTTTTCAACAGTTGCGCCTTCTTCTACCAACCATTTGATTATCTTGCCTTCCGCCATCGTCATGCCAAGCTTGGGCATTGTCACAAAATTTCCCATGATTCCATATCCTTTCCGTATCTATACTCAATCTTCCAGCATAGTTGGGTTTTCCAGTATTTCCTTTACATCGGCAAGAAATTTCTCCCCTGTTGTCCCGTCAACATGCCTGTGGTCAAGCGTCAGGCTAAGGCCGATCATCGGCCGGATACCCACGCCGCCGTCAATGGGCACAACGCGGTTCGTCGTATCGCCAATCCCCAGGATCGCGCTTTCCGGTTGATTGATTATGGGTGTGAAATATTGCACCGCCGACCGCCCATAATTGGAAATCGAAAACGTGCCATCCGTATACTCGTCCGGCTTCAGCTTACCTTCCAGCGCACGCCCAACGAGGTCGCTGCGCGACTCGGTGATCTGCTCCAATGTCAGCATATGCGCGTTCTTGATGTTGGGCACAATGAGGCCCTTCTCGCCAAGTGATACAGCCAGACCGATATTGACATTCCCCTTCAATAGAATATGGTCGCCCATAAAAGAAGAGTTTAAAAGCGGGTTTTTCATAAGCGCGATTGCGCACGCCTTGGTAAACAGGTCTGTAAACGTCGGCTTGATACCAATCGTTTCCATACACCTTGCTTTGTATTCCTTCATAAACGGGAGCAGCTTGTATGCGTCTGCCTCACCCATGATGGTATATTGCGGCGCGGTTTGTAGGCTTTCTACCATGCGCGTTGCTATGGTTTTCCTCATGCCGTCCAGCGGAATGATTTGATCCTGCCCCATCCGCTCTTTATATTCCAGCACATCCGCTTTTTTGATTACGCCGTCTTTTTTGATTGCGCCAATATTAATATCCATATAATCGGCAACAGCCTTCGCAAGGAAGGTTGCCTTGCCGCCTTTATAGCTGAGGACATCGGAAAGCTGCACGTAGCCACCCTGTCCCGTTCCTTTGATGCCGCTGATATCAATGCGTTTTTCGCCGGCGACACGCCTGGCCGCCGGTGTGGACATCACTCTCTTCATAGCTATGCCCCCTTCTATTTCAGCAAGTCTTTTACTTTTTCATAAATCGTCTCTGCCTGCGGCACAACCTGTGCTTCAAGCTGCGGTGAATACGGGATAGGCATATCCTCCCCGCCAAACCGCCGCACCGGCCTGTCCAGCCAGAAGAACGCTTCACTGTCGTTGATAACGGATGCAACCTCCGCACCCACCCCATACTTCTGGACCGCCTCGTGCGTCACCAGCACACGGCCCGTCTTCTTGGCAGAAGCAATAATCGTTTCCGCATCCAGCGGCGTCAACGTGCGCAGGTCAACAACCTCCGCATCTATGCCGTCTTTTTCCAGCATTTCTGCCGCTTTCAGTGCTTTTAACGCCGTCAGCGAGTAGCTGATGATTGTCACATCCTTGCCTTCGCGCTTCACGTCGGCTTTGCCGATGGGCAATACATAATCTTCCTCGGGCACGTCTCCTTTTGTGCTATACAAAAGCTTGTGCTCATAGAAAAGCACCGAGTTATTGTCACGGATAGCCGCCTTCAACAGCCCTTTCGCGTCATATGGCGTAGAGGGCATAATCACCTTCAGCCCGGGCACGTGGCAAAACCACGCTTCCAGCGACTGTGAATGCTGCGCCGCCGCACCCGTCCCGCTGCCCGCAGGAGTGCGGATGACGATCGGCACCTGCACCTGACCGCCCAGCATAAACCTTGCTTTTGCAGCCTGGTTTGTGATAAGGTCCATTGCGCATGTCACAAAGTCTGAGAACATGTATTCCACAACCGGGCGGTAGCCCGCCATTGCCGCGCCAATTGCCACACCGGTGAAACCGCCCTCGGAAATAGGCGTGTCCATAATCCTGTCCTCGCCAAACTCATCCAAAAAGCCCCGCGTCACACCAAAGCAACCGCCATAGCAACCCATGTCCTCGCCCAAAAGGAACACTTTTTCGTCACGGTTCATTTCTTCCCGCAGTGCATCTGACACTGCCTGTAAATATGTTATATTTGCCATTCAGCCAACCCTCCGTTACGCAAATGTGAGCGCCCTGGCTTCTTCCAGGCTCACAATCTCCGCATTCTGTGCATATTCAACAGCCTCGTCGCATTCCTTCTCTACCTGCGCCCTGATGTCATCAATATCCTGTTGCTTAAGGCCGTGCTCTACCATATATTCCCCGAACTTTTTAATCGGATCCTTCGCCTTCCATTCCGCTTCTTCCTCACGCGTACGGTACGCGCGCTTATCACTCTTGGAATGGCCAAGATAGCGGTATGTCTTTGCCTCAATCAGCGTGGGTCCTTCGCCTTTCCTTGCGCGCTCAGCCGCTTCCTCCACCACGTCCATCACAGCCAGCACATCCATGCCATCTACGATTACGCCGGGCATACCATAGGCTTGTGCGCGTGTCGCGATATCCGGCACAGAAACACTTTTTTCCACCGGAGTGGACATGCCGTATTTATTATTTTCACACATGTAGATGATAGGCAGGTTCCACAGTGCCGCCATATTAAGTGCCTCGTGGAACAATCCTTCATTTGTTGTGCCATCTCCAAAGAAATTGACAATTACCTTATCGCTCTTGTCTTTTTTAATAGCCAACGCCACGCCTGTTGCCATGGGAATAGCCGGCCCCAGCACACCGTTTGCGCCATAGTTGCCCACGGTGATATCCACGATATGCATGGAACCGCCCAGGCCTTTACAAAATCCATCCCGCTTGCCAAGAAGCTCGCACATCATCCGCTTCAGGTCTGCACCCTTCGCAATACAGTGCGCGTGCCCCCTGTGGGAGCTCATAATATAATCATCCGGGCGAATCGCATTCACCGCGCCTGCCGCGGTCGCTTCCTGGCCAACAGCCAGATGCGTTGTTCCATGGATCAATCCCTTCATGAACATTTCGTTTACGCGTTCTTCAAACACCCTGGAAGAATACATCTGATAATAGATCTTCTTCATCTGCTCCTTCGTCAATTCCATAAAACTCACCTGCTCCTTTTATAAAAATATTCCAAACCTGATTTTGATGTTTCCAGCGATTTTTGCCCTTGCCCTGCAGGGCAGGTTGCCAACTTTTTTGTCCGCATACGCCGCCGCATTAAAAACCCTTTTGAAACCATACTTTCGTGAAGTGGCACACCGCCAGTTTCTTTACAATTTTAAAACTGTTTCACAAAAGTAACATCTTTCTCTTTATTCTAGTCCGAAAAGCCCCTTCTGTCAATCATCATTTCACAATTTATTGAAATAATGTGTAAACGTTATTCCATGCCTGTCAATTTGATGGTAGGTTTTACAAAATTCCTGTTGCTTTCCTGCCAAAATGTTTTATAATGAAGAGCAAGAGCACTTGAATTATGTCTACTCACTTTACACATGTCATTTTTAGCGAGGTCTTATAATGAGCGAATGCAAGATTAACAGCACCCAGACCAAGGAATCCTTTTACGAGCAACTGGACGCCCTGTATGAAAAAGGCGACTCGGCAGAAATAGAAGCGTTTTTGCACCGACAACGAAACATGAACCAACCCTGCTGCGGCGGCTTTTCCCCGGTGGCGCTTGCCGTGGTAAACGAGTTGGGAACCTTTTACCGCAACACAGGCCGGTTTGACGCTGCGGTGGAGACGTTTGAATATGTTGCCGGTATGACGGGGGCGCACCTGGGCGAGCAAAGCCTTGAGCACGCCACCACCCTCAACAATCTGGCAGGCGCATACCGCCTGAAAGGCGACACACAAAAAGCCTTGGAAACCTTCCGGGACGCACTTCGCGTTTGCGAAGCCGCGGCCGGCAAGGAGAACGATCTTTATGCAAGCGCGCTCAACAACTTGGCGCTGCTCTATTTTGAAACGGGCGAGCTGGAAAAAGCCGCTTCCCTGCTGGAGGAGGCCCTCTCCATCAGCAAAAAGAATGGCGCGCAAAAAGAGGATGTCGCCACCGCATGCAGCAACCTCGCCTCTGTTTACCAAAAACTCCGGAATGAGCAGAAGGCGGAAGCCTATTTGAACGAATCGCTGCAGCTTTTTGAAGAAGCCGGGCAATATGACACGCATTATGCCTCTGCCCTTGGCAGTCTTGCCATCTTCCACATAAACCGTGGCGAATACCCACAGGCAATAGAAGCCTATGAAAAAGCGGCGGAAATCATGAAAAAATATGCGCCAGCCAGCGCAGAGTATGCCGTTCTCTGCCAAAACCTTGCCTACACATATTCCCAAGCAGGCGATTACAGGCAAGCGGCAGACCTGATGAAAGAAGCGCTCTGCCTGATTAAAAAAATATACGGGGACAACGCGGAAAAAACACTTTCCGCTCAAAAGCTGCTGGACGCATACTTACAAAAAAACAAGGAAGCTGACAACTGTTAAACTCCTTCACTTTTCCGGTTGACATTTGTAAAAAACAAGCGTAAGATAGAGGGTGATCGGATTAACCTAACTTTTTACTTATGACAAAACAACAACAAAAAATAAAGGATGGCCCGTCATGCAATTATCTCCCGATGAACGTTATTATTTAAAATTAAAAGCCGCTTATCTTTATTACAAGGAAGACAAAACACAATCTGAAATAGCAAAGCTGTTCCATATTTCGCGTCCCACGCTCATCAAGCTGATTAACGAAGCAAAGGAAGAGGGCATCATTACCTTTGAGATCCACGACACGCGCATGGGCAGCCACCATATTGAACTGGAACAAAGGATTCGCAAAAAGCTTGACCTGAAGGATGTTAAAATCCTGAGCGTAGGCAGCAAGTCACAGGAAGCGATTAACAGCAGCGTCGGTTCGGCTGCGGCAAATTATTTTCTGAACATACTAGAATCGGACATGACCGTGGGGATTGGCTGGGGCAACACGCTGCAAACAATGACCAACTACCTGCATCCGGACGCAAACATCAAAAACCTGGAGATCTTGCCGCTTTTGGGCGCGTTGCACACTACGACATCCGGGCAATCCTATTCACCCGCGTCCACACTGTGCGAGCGGGTTGCGTCAAATTTCGCAAATTCCACCTCCTCCATGCTTCTTGCGCCGCTCATTCCGCAGGATGAGGAAATTTCCAACACATTGCGCAACTCAAACGACCTGCAGGCATTGTTTGAAAAAATGAAGCATATGGATATTGCCATCATCGGCATAGACGGCGACCCGGAGCATTCCACCACCATCCGCAAGGAGCGCGAGCTGCAAAATGTTTCCGAAGAGCTGATTGCAAGCGGCAGCGTGGGCAATGTCTGTTCACATTTTTATGATGCGAACGGCAACTTCCCCTCTCTCAGCATCAACGGAAAGATGATTACCGTCCCCATTGAAGACCTGCAGCGCACGCCATTTGTCATTGGTGCGGCAGGCGGGGAATTTAAAGCACCCTCCATCATCGGCGCGGCACGCGCCAAGCTGTTTAATGTATTAATCACGGACGAGTTTACCGCAAAACGCGTGGCAAGCATCAAAATTTAACACAGGATATGGCTGGCTCACACCAGCCATACTTTTATTACGAAACCTACAGCCGCCTGTGCGCCAGTGCACAATTGCGCGTGCGGCTGATTTATCTGACAGGAAAAGGAGTGATCTTTGTTGTATTTTATGGGAATTGACGCCGGCACAAGCGGCGTAAAGGTTATTATCATCGACGAAGCAGGCAAAATATGTGGTATGGGGTATCATGAGTGTGACGTTATCACGCCGCGCCCGGGCTGGGCAGAACAATCCCCCCTTACCTGGTGGGAGGCGTGTGATATCGCTGTGCAGCAAGCTGTGGCAAACAGCGGTTGTGGCATGGAGGTCGCGGGCATTGGCTTTTCCGGGCAAATGCAGGGTACGGCCTTTCTCGATAAAAACCTGGAGCCTGTGGATAACTGCATCATCTGGCTGGACCAGCGCGCCGGCAAGGAAGTGGAAGAGATCAATGCCCTCCTGCCGGACAACGAGGCTTTTGATATCACGGCAAACGGTTGCCTGAACAGCTTTTGGGCACCCAAAATATTATGGCTTAAAAAGAACCTCCCCGAATCTTACGAACGGGTACACAAAGTTGTTTTTGCCAAGGATTACATCCGCTACCGCATGACGGGCGAGATAGCCACCGAAGTCAGCGACGCATCGCTCTCCTTTTTGATGAATGTGCCCGAGCGCAAATGGGCAGACGAGGTTTTCCAGAAGCTTTCCATTCCCAAGGAGATTGCGCCCGAACGGCTGCTGGAATCGCAAGACGTTGCCGGTTACCTGAAAAAGGACATTGCTGAGCGTTGGGGCATGAAAGAAGGGATTCCTGTTGTGGCAGGTGGCGGCGACCAGCCTGCGGGCGGCGTGGGTACAGGCATTGTGCGCAACGGTGTCATTGGCGCAACCATCGGCACATCCGGCGTGGTGTTTGTGTGCACCGACAAACCCTTGATTGATAAAGAAGGGCGCGCATTCATGACAATGGCGCACTCTCTTCCTGATAAATGGTGTTCTCTCGGCCTCATCCTTACAGCTGGCGGCGCGTTCAAATGGGTGCGCGACACCCTGTTTGCGGATAAAAAAGCAGCGTGCGAGGCAGCGGGCATGGATGTATACGACACCATGACCGAGCTGGCAGCGCAATCCTCTCCCGGCAGCGAAGGCCTGACCTTTTTGCCTTACCTAAACGGCGAAAAAACACCCATCTCCGATCATAACGCACGGGGAACATTTTTTGGCCTGTCCCTGCGCCACGGTATGCCCGAGCTTTGCCGCAGCGTGATGGAAGGCGTGACGTTTGCCATGCGCGATACCATCGAAATCTGCCGTGACTTCGATTTGCAGATTACAGAGGTACGCGCAAACGGTGGCGGCGCAAAGAGCGCACTTTGGCGGCAAATGCAGGCGGATATCTACAACGAGCAGGTCGTGACGATGAACTTGGAGGAAGGCCCTGCCGCGGGCGGCGCAATCATGGCGGCCGTGGGCGCGGGGCACTTTGCCAGCATTCAGGAGGCGTGTGATACCCTGCTCAAAAAGACAAGCACAACAGAGCCAATTGCCGAGAATGTGAAAATCTACAACGATTACTACCAGACCTATAAATCGCTTTATCCCGCCCTCAAAGACAATTTTAAAAAACAGGCGGATATTGTAGAGAAATACTTATAAATGAAATACATCAAAAAACGCAACCATTCGGCTGCGTTTTTTATTTAGCTATCGGTTTAAACCGGAAGTTCCGGATTTTCAGCAAAATGCTTCAGTAGCACAAGCGGTTCGTCGTTTGACTTGTTTGTAATGGTCAAGCCTGCCTTGGCTGCATCCTCTGTCACAAAGTATTCGTCGTTTGTCAGTTGCCCAAAGCGGATTAGCGCGGGCGACTCCAGCGGCAGCTTGCCGCACGTGCCATACCCCTGCACCACTATAAACCCATATGCCGCCGCATCCTTTACCGTCACTGTCTTGCCGGGCAGCACAGTCAGGCGCTTGGCGCTGGCTTCCTTACATTTATAGCAAATCCATTCGTCCAAATATCCTTCCTGCTTTGCCTGCCCTACATCATCGGTAGCAGGTATGGGAGCCATAAAGCGATTGCTTGTGAAATCCGGGTCAACATTCAGTTCCCAGTCGATCACCTCCACAAGGTAATCAAAGTCGCCAATTTTATCCTGTGGGCAATTTTTCCACAGCAGGTTCTCCGGCACGGCATGGTCAAAGTAAAGAATAGACTGGTACATTGCATAAACATCGGACGCAAACTGTGGCTCATACGTGCACAGGCTGCCGGGCGCGTGCAGTACGCCGGGCGGCACATCCCATCCGGTGTCCACATCCAGCCGATATGCGCGGGAAAGCGAGGTGATTTTATTGTCCCCCTTTGTGAATGCAATCAACGAATCCTTTACCTGCTGCTTTGTCACCCCTGGGTTAAACCCAAAGAACGTAAAAGGAAACTCCCCACCGTAATTGTTGTATTGCGCCGGGAAAAAATACATTTCCGGCTTGCCGGACTCACCCACCTTCGCCGCATACTCATCACTGTGATGGATATGGTGCGGCAACGGCCCCAGGTTGTCAAAAAACTTGGAAAACATAGGCCATTTGCCGTACTTTTTATACAGCGCACCGCCAATGATCTCCCCCTTCAAAAGCTCTACCGCTTCTGCCAGCAGCACTTTTTCCTTTCCATCTTTATCCGCCACTATATAAGAAAGGCCTTCATCCTCCGGTGTGCCCGGCCCATTATCCGCAGGCGTGGTGGATGCAAACCACCGCTCGTCTATGCCGCCGCGCGCAAGCCCCAGCGCATAATAGTCGTCTGGATGCAACCGCAGCCGCCTGCCCGGCCGGCAAAATGAACGGGGCACCCACGCAGGTGCAAGCCGCATTACGCCATTTCCTGTCTCCAAGGCTTTTTCAACAATCGATTTTGTGTTCATGCCATTGTTCCTTTCTATTACAGTATTCATATATAATCCTATTAAAGCACGTTTCCGCCCGGCTGTCGACCTTCACTTTTTCGCGCGGAAAAATAACCCGTTCTGCAAAAATGCGCACCCTGGTTTTGGATATGCAATACTGCATATCCGCAAGCAACCGGCCCCCTGCAATCACACCATGGAGCGTTTAAGCCAAAAATATTACCCCTCATTAAACGCACGGATTTTTCGCGCTGTTAAGCTATTCTCAATCATTTCATCGTTGAGCTTTCATTTTGCGTCAGATGACTTGGCACGCTTTTTGCTGTATAATTAGGCAGACACAAAAAAGCCCATTTGGGCGCAGACACTTACACTATTTAAAGCAATAAGCAAGCAATAAAACAAACGGAGTACGGAGTAGGGTATGGGAAAGTTTAATCTTTATTGTCTTCCGGAACAAATAAATGAAATGGATTATATTGTCGCCACTTATTATTGTGAATTTCCCGGCGACATTGACATCGTGGCAAAAGCCGCTTCCTTTGCTGTGGGACAAACAGTGGGCACATGGGTCCCTGTTCCCGGCATCACCGAGGAAATGCGCGAGCGCAATATGGGCAGGGTGGTCAATATCTATGACACGCCTCCCACCGAGCTTACCTCACAGCTTGACGAGGGAAAACGCGCATACCTTCTCGAGATTGCGTTCCCAACCATCAACTTTGGGGCAGACTTCCCCATGATGTTGACAACGCTTCTTGGCAATGACGCATCCACCTCCACACAGGCAAAACTGCTGGACGTGAGGATGCCGCGCAGCTTTGCGCAATCCTTCAACGGTCCGAATTTTGGCATACAGGGCACTCGCGATGCTGTGGGCGTGCAAGACCGTCCGCTGCTGATGACAATGATAAAGCCATGCACCGGTATCACGCCCAAAGTAGGCGCGGAGCTGTTTTATAACGCGGCAATCGGCGGTATCGACCTTGTGAAGGACGATGAGTTGCTGGGCGACACGGAATTTTCGCCCGTGGTGGACAGGGTGATTGAATACAACAAGGCTGCGGACAGGATTTATGAAGAAACAGGCTTCCGCCCCGTTTATGTGGTGAACATCACCGGCGACGCCGTGCATTTGGTTGACCGCGCGAAGCGTGTGATAGACGCGGGTGCCAAAGCCGTAATGGCAAGCTATGCTGCTGTGGGCTACAGCGCGTTCCACGGACTTGCCAAAGAACTGAAAAAACTGAATGTACCGTTGATGGGACATTATGCCAGCTCTGGCATGTACTTTGAAGGGCCGCTTTCCGGCTTGGGCTCCCATCTTGCCGTGGGACGTTTTCCCCGGCTTGCGGGCGCGGATTTTATCATGACAAACACGCCATATGGCGGTTATCCGCTTCAATATGAAAAATACATCAAAGCAGTACAACACCTGACATTGCCATTTTACGATATCAAGCCAACAATGCCCATCATGGGCGGCGGCGTGCACCCCGGCCTCACCGAGCAGTTTTTGAAAGACTGCGGGGAAGATATCATCCTTGCCGCGGGCGGCGCAATACACGGGCACCCAATGGGCCCGGCGGCGGGCGCAAAAGCAATGCGCCAGTCTATAGACGCGGCCATGGCGGGCATTCCGCTGGACGAAGCCGCAAAGCAGCATAAGGAACTGGCAAAATCGCTGGAGCTTTGGGGCTATGTGAAGGCTTGAGGAAAATGATGAAGGTAGATATACACACACATTTGTGGCCGTGCGAAGAAACATCAAAGGAGCTCGTGAATTACTTTGCTTCACGGGGCATCGACATCGAGCGGACGCTTTCCGCGGATGGACTGGTCGCTTCCATGAAGGGCGTAGCCGAACTGGCAGTCATTGCCACGCTTGCCCCGGCGGGGAATACTTCCAATGCCGACCTTGTTCATTTCCATGAGTATGTGATGAAGCACACGCGGCAATATCCCGGCAAGCTGATGGCCTTATGCACCATCGACCCTCACAATCCGCGGGAATCGCTGGATTATCTGGCTGACTACATTGAAAACAAGGGGTTTTGCGGATTAAAGCTGCACCAGAATATACAGGAGTTTTATCCCAATGATTCGGCACTGTTTCCGATATATGCAAAAATGCAAGAGTATGGGTTGCCCATATTATTCCATACCGGCGGCATCGGCATTGCGCCTTTCATTGATAAATACAGCAATGTGGAAGCGTTGGAAGAGGTCGCGTGTAATTTTCCCTCCCTGCCCATAATCATGGGGCACGCGGGGCGCGGGCAATATGTAGATACCGCATCCATCCTGCGCAAGCATAAGAATGTTTACGCTGATATCAGTGCAAACTTTGGAAAGCTGGCGGGCAGCGAGCACCTGATCCTCTCCGAGTTGGTGAAAACAGTTAAGCTGTGGACGGGCAGCGTAGACAAATTACTATTCGGCTCGGATTATCCGTTTTACTACGGCAATCCCACACTTGACCTGCTGGAGCGGCTGCCGCTTCAGGAACCGGATTTTATCACACAGGAGGACGTGCGCAAAATTGCAGAGGAAAACGCATATGCATTTTTGCATAAGCACATCCTTGACAATCCCCGGTTCACACAAAACTGAACTTATTGATTTGTGCTTATAAGTGAAGCAACAAATTATCATTATATGGAGGTAAGAAGAATGAGTAACAAAGACACCAATCTTGCAAAACCGATGAAGATCGGTCCGAGAACCGCGCCAAACAGGTTCGTTATCAACGCAATGGAATGCTGTGACGCAACGCCGGACGGCGGTTTTTCCGAACGGTCACTTGAGCGTTATTGGAACCTGGCCAAAGGACAGGCTGGCGTGGTTGTGTTTGAATCCATCACCATGCAATATGACAGCCGCGCAAGGGACATGCAGATTGCCCTTCGCAAAGACAACCCCACAAACATCGAAGAGTGGCGCAAGTTCATCAAAGACTTCAAGGCTTTGAACCCTGATTCTCTTTTGATCGTGCAGCTGAACCACTCCGGTGAGATCTCCGGCGGCGGCGACCAGAAGCGCGTTTGTGTAAAACCGCTGCACGGTTTTGGCGGCGACCTTGTGACAGATGAATATGTAGACAACACAATCGACGAATTCGTGGAAGCATCCAAGATTCTCTATGACCTGGGCGCAGATGGCGTAGACCTGAAGTTCTGCCACGGTTATTTCGGATCGCAGATCCTTCGCCCATACAATGACCGCAAATGGAAGTATGGCGGCGCATGGGAAAACAGAAGCCGTTTTGCGTTTGACATGACGGAAAAAGTGCGCAAGCTGATCCCAGACGAAAACTTCCTCATCGGCTCCAAGGTTTCCATGTGGGAAGGCTTCCCGGGCGGCCAGGGCTCTGCGGGCCCGGATACGGCTGTTATGGATCTCACCGAATCTCTTGACCTTTGCAAAGGCCTGGAGGAACGTGGCGCAAGCTTTATTCTGGAATCCACAGGTGCGCCTTCCATCACCATGGCGCTGCATATGCCTGAAAAAGGCAAAGCAGACGATGTATACCTGCACTTTTCCATGGCAAACTGGATTAAGAAAGCCGTTAGCAAAGACATGTGCGTAATGGGCGGTGCTTATTCCGTACTGAACAAGGGCAAAAACACATTGCAGGCAGTACAGCCGGAGTGGAACAGCATGTTCCATTGGGGCAACTACAACATCGAAAAAGGCTATTGCGACATGATCGCCCTTGGCAGGCAGTCCCTTGCCGATCCGCTTCTTCCCAAAAAATACTTGGAAGACAAAGAAGACGACATCAAATGGTGCACGGCTTGCGACAGCTGCGTAGAGCTTCTTATCCGCCAGCAGAATGTTGGCTGCGTGGTGCACAACAAGCCTTACACACAGATACTGAAGGACGTGCGTGCTGAAAAAGGCCGCCTGCGCCTGAAGGTAACCTGATTTTACAAAACGGATCTTTTCCCAAAAAATACGCACGGGCCCGGCTCTTTGCGGAACTGACGGCCACATAGGGCATAACAGCCTGTGCATGTGATGAAACGTTTGCGGAAAAATCCTATGAAGCAAAACTGCCAGGCGGGAAAGCATAGCTGAGCTTTCCCGCCCGGCAAATGATATAACAGGCCCGCTTATGTGCGTGCCGAAGGCAACATAACCATTAAAAATGAAAATACTCATGTGTAGCTATGCAATTTTGCATATACGCGTGTTTTGATAGGAACACTATGGCTATTCAGATTTCAACATATGAGACCTATAAATCCCTTCCAAAGGAAGACTACGCAGGCTGCACCACCATCGTCATCGATGTGATGCGCGCCACCACAACCATCACCACCGCGCTCTGTAATGGCGCGAAAAGTGTTGTGCCCGTGGAGGAAGTGGAAGAGGGAATACAGGCAAAGGAACGGATGATTGCCGATGGGGAAAAATGCATCAACGGCGGCGAACGTGGCGGTGTGAAGCTACCCTCCTATGATTGCGACAATTCTCCCTTGCAATTTACAAAGGAGAAAGTGGCGGATACCCATGTTGTGCTGTGCACCACAAACGGCACGCAGGCAATAGCGGCAGCAGGGCAAAGCAGCGCCATATTGATTGGCTGCATGAACAACAAAACAGCCGTGGCAAAAGCAGCGGTTACGCAAGGAAAAGATATCATTATCCTTTGTTCGGGCACAAAAGGCAAGTTTACCTGCGATGATATTGTGACTGCGGGCGCTATTGCCGACTGTATTTTGAAGGAGCTGCCACGTGCACAGCCAGACGACCTCACCTGTACATCCATGTACTTATATCAGAGCAATGTGCACGCGCTCAAGGATTTTTTAACATTCACGCTACCCTATAAGATTTTAAAGGAACTGGGGCTGGAGCATGAATTCGATTATTGTTTAAAGGAGGATATTGCTTGCAACGTCCCCATTATGCGAGACGGGCACATTGTCAATCTGTGACGAGCTGTATTATATGAGACTGGAACTACAAACAAAACAAACGCTCCAGATGAGTCCCCGGATGGAACAGTCGCTCGCCATCCTTGGCATGAATGACCTGGAGCTAACCGAACACCTGGAGGAATTTGTGCAAAAAAACCCCCTGGTGGAAATAGACCGCCCCACCGAACGGGAGCAGGCAAAGCTTGCGTTATCCAAAAAGCTGGAATGGCTGCAGGGCGACCCGGAAAACAAAGTAAATTACTGGGGGGGCGAAGAGCCGCCGCCCATTGAGAATATAAGCGAACCGGAAGAAGACGCATATGTGCACCTGATGCGCCAGCTTGGCGAGACAAAGCTGGAAGGTACTCTAAAAGCCGCCACAGCCTACCTCATTAGCAGGCTGAACAGCGACGGGTACCTCACAAAGGAAATTGGCGAGCTTGCAGGCGAGGGCTGCCCCAAGGAATTGCTTTTGGAGGCACTTGCCATATTGCAGGAGTTTGACCCACCGGGCGTGGGTGCGCGAAACCTTGGCGAATGCCTGGCACTGCAACTGAAGCAGGCAGGCAAGCTGACCCATGCGCGCGAGGTGCTTGTGCAAAAGCATTTATATGATATGTGCACCCGCAAATGGAAGCTGGTTTCAAAGCAAACCGGCATTGCGGAGGAAGACATAAAAAAAGAATATGATGTAATCCGCAAGCTAAATCCCCGGCCATGCGCGGCGCTTAACACAGATTATACGCAAAGCTACATCAAGCCGGAGATCTTTATCCGCCATATGCCGGATGGCGGATTTGCGATAGAGTTTGAAGAACGCGTTCCCCGCGTGGCCATCGGCAGCTATTACAGGGAGATGCTCAAAAACACGGACGACAAAGAAGTGGTGGATTATATCTCCGGGCAGCTCCAAAACGCAAAATGGCTGATGAATTGCCTGGAAAGCCGCCGCAAGACCATACACGCGGTGGTGGAGGCAATTGTGCGACGGCAGGAGGGATTTTTCCTTCGTGGGGAAAACGCCCTTGTACCCATGAAGCTCATGGATATCGCACAGATGGTGGACTTGCATGAAAGCACGGTAAGCCGTGCCATCTCCGGCAAATACCTGGAATGCGATTTTGGCGTCTATGAGATCAAAAAGCTGTTTCAGGGCACGCGCGGCAACAACAAGGGAAATTGCCAGTCCACAGTGCAGCAGGTAATTAAGCGGCTGATTGAAAACGAGGACGGCGGCAAACCGCTTTCCGACCAAAAACTTTCCGACCTACTGAAAGAGGAGGGGCTTTCCGCCTCGCGCAGGACGGTGACAAAATACCGCGAACAACTGGGGATTGCTGCTTCTGCCTTTCGCAAAAGCTGACCGCCCGGGAAGATTATGAAACATATAAATAACTAAATATATTTTGGAGGTAGTACCATGGCGAAACGTTATACAAGAAAAGAAGTTGTTGCAAGGCTCCGGGAGCAAATCGACAAAGGCATACCGCTTTTCATGCCAAATTGTGGCTGCGGCCTCACCGCCAAGCTGCAGGAAGAAGGCGGCAGTGACCTTATTTGCGTTTCCCCCACAAGCTGGTGGAGGATGAAGGGCTGCGGGTCACTTTCCGCATTCCTGCCTTATTGTGACTGTAACCAGATCATTCGCGACCTCGCGCCCGAAGTTCTTGCGAACGTGGAAGAAGCGCCGGTTGTTTCCCTCTCCGGGCCGCACAACCCGTTGCTCCCACACGATAAACTGCTGGATGAAATCTGGGAGATGGGCCTTTCCGGCATCAACCCCATGATGGCACATTTATATGATCCGCCGTTTAACGAGCAAATCGAAAAAATCGGCATGGGCTTCACCAACGAGGTGGAAATTACCAAGCTGGCGCGCAAACGTGAAATGTTCACCTTCTGCTATGCCTACACGCCGGAGGACGCAAAAATATTTGCACAGGCAGGCGCAGACGTTGTGGCGGGCCATGTGGGCACAACACAGGGCGGCAAAATTGGCGCAATCACCAAGCTGACGCTGGAACAGGCCTGTGAGCGCACACAGGAAATCTTTGACGCGGCACGCGCGGAGAACCCAGATGTAATCCTGTTCTCGCACGGCGGCCCCATTGTGACAGCGGATGACGCGGCCGTTGTGTTCCGCCAGACAAGCGCAGACGGGTTTGTGGGCGGCAGCGCGGCAGAGCGCCTTCCCATTGAGGTTGCCGTACTGGAGGCAACACAGTCTTACAAAGAGTATCGGAGATAGGCCGCCAAGCGGTAATCGGAAAGGAGTTACAAAATGACAAACGGAAAACCGAATATTATCTGCACAGGTATGCTGGATACAAAAGGCCCGGAAATAAAATTCCTGGCTGAGCAGGTAGAAGAGCAGGGCGGCAACGCTATTATTATGGATATGAGCACCGGGCACGAGAACGACTGGGCGGATATCAAGCTCAGCGAAGTGCTTGCCATGACCGGCCACAAGGTGGCGGACGTGATGGAGCTTTCCCGCAGCGACGCAACCCCCATTGTGGGCAAGGCAGGCGCGGAAATGGTGGTAAAGCTGAATAAAGAAGGCAAATGCGACGGCATTATTTCGTGGGCCGGTTCCATGGGCACCACAGTTGTAACCTATGCCATGCGTGCACTGCCCTTTGGCGTGCCCAAGATTATGCTGAACACGCTTGCTTCAAGCGACGTGAGCCTGTGGCTGGGGAACAAAGACATCTACATTGCCAATCCTATCTCAGAAAAGAGCGTAAACGTTATCACGCGCAAAGCCATCGCAAACGCGGCAGCGGCTGTTGTGGCTATGGCAAAGGTTGGCGACAAAAAAGGCGAGTCTCATCCGCTCGTTGCCCTCACAGCCTATGGCACAACAACCCCTGCCGTCACCCGCTGTTTGAATTACATGGAAAACCGCGGCTGGGACACAATGGTGGTGCATCAGGTGGGCACAGGCGCCACAATGGAAGACTATATCCGCTCGGGCGAAATCAAGGCTGTATTTGAAATCACCCCCGGCGAGCTGACAAACAATATGTACGACAGCATCTATGGCACGCCGGACACATGGGACGGCAAACGCTTTACGGCGGCAAGTGAAGTGGGTATTCCGCAGATCGTCGCCCCCGGCGGGCTGGACCAAAGCGCCTGCGGCAACGTTAAGTCATTGCCACAGGAATACCTGGATGATTTTAAATCGGGCAAGAGAAAAGACTATAAAGGCACCGGCAAGCCCTATTGCCACAACGAATCCGTTACCATCATGGTTCCCACCAAGGAAGAAACCATCGAGGTCACCAAATACATGATGGATGTGATGAACAAAACAAACGGCCCCACCATCTTTATGATCCCCATGAAGGGGTGGTCGGCCTATGACCAGAGCGACACGCACGCAAGGAGCGGCGATTTCGGCTGGTATGAGCAAGGCGATGGCCCGGTGTTTATCCATGACGACGATAACCCGGAATGGAGCAAACGCGCCACAACCATGTGGAAAACCGCAGAAGAGCTGTGGAACAAGGACAATAAGAACTTTGACCTGATCCAAGTGGACGCGCATATCTTAGACCCTGCCTTCACAGATTTGATGTCGCAGGCAATGGGCGATATACTGGATGGCAAATGGAAGCCTGGCATGTATAGGGACAACCCCATCGTGGTGAAATAATCAGAGAAAAATCCAATGTAAAAAGGGCGGCAATGCCGCCCTTTTGCATGTCAGGAAGATCGCTTTACAATAAACAAAACCTGTACCATTCATCCCAATTGCATAACCATGCTATGGTTTTTTATTTTCACTTAGCCCTGTTAGCCTTCTGGCTTCGGTGCTTCCAGCGCTGCCATATGCTTTTTGTAGAAAGCGATAAATTCTTCGGGCGGAATGGCCGGGCTGTAAAGATACCCCTGGAAATATTTACATCCAAGTTCATAAAGCAGGTCGCGTATTTCCCTTGTTTCCACATATTCGGCAATCGTCACAAACCCAAGCGTATTGCCCAGCGAAATGATGGACTTGATGATATCCCTACTGCGGACATTCTTTGCCACTTCCTTCACAAGCGCTCCATCCAGCTTCACAGAGTCAAAGTCGTTTGTCTGTAAATATTTCAACGATGTTTGCCCCATGCTGAAATCGTCTATCGCAATGGGAATTCCACACGCATTCAGCATATCAATGTGCTGTGCAATCTTATCATAATACATAATAGAGGTTTCTTCCGTAACCTCCAGCCCCAGGTTACCCTTCAGCCCCCTTCGTTCCACCATTTCAATCACGCTGTTCACAAACTTGCTGTCGTTGAGCTGCTCCACCGTAATATTGGCGGATATTTTAATATCCTCGCGCGTTTCTTTTTTTAGCGTTACAATATCGTCGCATACTTTTTCTATAATACGGGCGGTAAGCTCGGTGTAGTATTTGTCCTCCTGTGCCAGTGCAATTACCATAGGCGGATAAATCATTTGCCCGGAATACCGCCACCGAAGCAGCGCTTCCGCGCCCGCGATACGGTCATTTACATCAAGCTGCGGTTGGTAATACAGCTCAATTTTTTTATTGTCTACATCCGAGCGAAGCTGGAGCAGCATGGATTTTGCCGTAACACTAATATCATCATGCTTTGCCATGAATTTCATTTGTATGCCGTCTTCCTGCGACTTGCGGAACTTTTCCGCCATTTTACCCACCAACAATATTTCCCGCGCCTGCTGTATCTTCTCCGACAGGCGGACAAAGGGAATGTAGATAAGCGTCCCCACAGCAATCACAATAATCTGCACAATCACCCCTCCAGACGTGCCTGTGGAAAGATAGCCGCTTAAAAGGGGCGGTGTTGTCCAGTTTACGGATTCTGTGATTACAGGAATCCACCCAAGCATTGTTGCGCCATATGTGATGAGGAGCGACACAATGGGCACCACAATAAAGGGAATGAGCATCACCGGGTTTAGTACAATAGGTAAACCATAGACCAAAATTTCATTGATGTTAAAAATCAGCACCGGTGCGGAAGACCACGCCAGCCGGCGGTTACTTTTGCTGCGCGCCGCAATGAGAAGCGCCAGCAACAGGCAAATCGTCATCCCACAGCCGCCAATCAGCGCAAAGTTATCCATCATTGTTTTAGATACGATAGAATTCGGATCCACATTTGCTTCCACAAACACGTCAGACGCAACCTGGTCCAACGCATTGCCCGCGTGGATACCGAAAAACCAGAGCAAATTGAGCATAAACAGGAACAGCACACCGCTCGCAAGGCCGCTCACCATGTTCTGGAACAGTGCGGTGAATGATTCCGCAATCAGCTCATTCAGGTTTGCCACGCCAAACAATGCGGTTAAAAGCAGATTGAACCCCAAAAAGATGGCAATACAGAGGATCATTGGCACAATAGATATAATGGAGGTTCGAAAGTTCACATCCGCGCCCACCGCATACGCGTGGGACCGTTTGTAAATCATATTGCAAAATGTGAAAAACAGTTTTGGCCCGAGTATTGCGCAGATAAGCGCTGTGAACACGCCAAGGTGCCCAAGGTGTGAGATTTCCAGCGACGGGCCAAACGTGGCCAGAAAACAGCCAAAGGACACGATCATGGACATCACCTGCAACGAAAAATCCTTTACATTAAATGTAAAAGAATAATAATAGCTAATGCTGAGCACAAGATATGCCGACATAAAGCCAAACGTCACATTGTAAATATACAGGAGGATATCATAAAAGCCCGCCCCCGGGCCTGCGTAAAATTCCTGAACGGCCTCCGCAGGAAAGTTCCGGAGCATCAACGCCACTGCGCCTGTAAGCAAAATTGGTATTAGTAATATAAAGCCTTTTCTGATAGAAGAGAACACATTGTTGTTCTCAATCGCCGTTACCAGATCAAGTACTTTCTGATACATCCTCTGCATATTGTATGCTTCCTTCCGTGCAAATACCCGCCCTGCCTACTATCATACCACAGGCATTATTGAAAACGAACATTTTTCTTTTATTTTTACCCAAAATCCACCTATATGAAACTATTTACAGAAAATTGAAGAACAAGTTACCGTTTTTTTATGGCTATTTTCATTTTTTCTGCCAAAAATATGCCCCAAGAAGTGTTTTCATATTTACCTTCTGCAAAATATATAGTATTATAGTCATGTATAGTTTACCGCAAAAGGTTGCGCGCCAACCATTTGCCAAACCATACCCAACAGCCCTAAGGCACAGATAAAGCGCTCAGAGCGCGATTGGCAAACCGAAAATATATGCAGGCCAAGGGTATGCGGAATACAAAAGATGGAAATTATTGGTCAATACATTCTGGGGAACGAGGTATTGATACTGATATGTAATAACTACCAAAAAAGGGGTATCGCTCATGCAATTTCAATTGGCCACAGATTATGCCATTCGTATTTTAAGCTACCTGCATCATAACGACAAAGAGCTTGCCACGGCGGCAAACATGGCAGAAGAACTGGGAATTACTTATTTGTATTTTATGAAAATCATTGGCAAGCTGAAGGCAGCTGATATTATCTGCTCGGTGCAGGGCTGCAACGGGGGCTATAAGCTGGCAAAATCGGCAGAAGACATCAGCCTGTTCGATGTTGTGACTGTAATGGAGGGCGGCATCAGCATCAACCGCTGCCTGCAAGAGGACGGTTTTTGCTCACGCGGGGCTGCGCCCCATTGCCCGGTGCATAAGTACTTTAGCGACCTACAAAGCGATATTATAAAACAGCTTGGCCAAAAGCATATTTCCGAATTTTAACGAAACTGGGTGGTATCCATGAAAGTTTGTCCTAACTGCAAACGGCACTGTGCCGATGAGGCAAAATACTGTGTTGCCTGCAAAACGAATATCGAGAAACAGCCAATTGTAAAAGAAAGCAAGCTGGGGAAAAAGGTGAACAAAGGCATAGGCTGCCTGATTATTGTCATTATTGCGCTTGTCATCGTTTTTCTTCTTATGCTCATTCCCGGTTCCATTTTAAACCCCGATTCCAATCAGGATTTTGGCGCGGGTATCACACCCTTCTTTGCACGTGGTTGGTTTTCCTCAGAGGCCGAACGCAGTATAACACACAACGCTTTCTTCGACGTAGAATTGCCACCCAGGGCATAGCAGATACGCTTCATACAAAAAAACTGGCAAACAATTGTTTGCCAGTTTTTTAAATCCGAAAAAGTGATTAAAACAGTGATGCCGATGCCACTGCCAAGCCACCTGCCAGCATACCCAGTGCAATACCGACAATCAGGACAACAATAATCCACAGGATGATAGCAATAAGCGAAAGCACAAATCCCGCTGTACGCATACCATTCGGACCATCCTTTTTCTTCGCCAGAGAAGAAAAGACCAAGCCAAGTATTGCAAGAATAAGGCCTACGATTGATGCGGGTGTGAATGTAAGGATGATGCCGGCAATACCGCATATAAGAGAGATAATGCTGAATGTTTTTGTCTCGCCGGGCTGACCCTGATAGTTTGGTTGGTTTTGCTGATACTGCTGCGGTCCGCCGGGGTTCTGGTTAGGTTGGTTTTCCATAGAATAATTACCTCCAATTATAATATTGCTCCTTCAATTATAATACTGTTGGAGCAATGATATTCCGAGCAGATAAACAGTTTGGTCAATTCATAATAACCCTGCTTACCCGTCTTCGTAATAACATGCTTGTATTGTACCAAAATATGGCGGGTGCGTCAATATTATGCGGTATATATTGACCTGCCGGCTATATGTTGCGCTGTATATGCGACAAAAAACAACCTCGCCCTTTATTTAAGGAATACTCTGCGGACGGGATTCCCCCTGACGGAATGCGGCGGGATATAAATATGCGAACAAACCGTGAATTACTGCAAAAAACTGTTGCATTTCACCATTCTTATGCTATAATAATCTGTGCGGTACAAAGACGGTCGGAAATCGTCCCGCAAGGAAAATGAGGTGAAGTATAATGAAAGAAGGAATCCATCCGGAATATAAAGAATGTACTGTAAAGTGCGCCTGTGGCGAGTCATTCACAACAGGTTCCGTAAAAGAGGAAATGAAAGTTGATATTTGCTCCAAATGCCATCCGTTCTTCACGGGCAGGCAAAAGCTTGTGGATACAGGCGGGCGTGTAGACAGGTTCAAAAAGAGATACGGCATCAAATAAGATGCCCGGTTATCTTGCGATTGCTTGCAGGCCGCAGTTTTCTTATTGCGGCCTGTTTCTATGTTAAGGGCTTGTTTCTTTATAAGGAGAAAACATGAAGAAAACAAACATTGGCGGGCAGGGCGTGCTGGAAGGTGTGATGATGCGCTCGCCAAAGGTGATGGCCATTGCCGTGCGGCAAGAGCCGGGTAATATTGTCACCCAAAAGCAGGACACACAGCAACTAAGCCAAAAATATAAAATCCTTGGTGTGCCCATTATACGCGGCGTGGTCAATTTTGTAGAGATGCTTATTATGGGTGTTAAAACAATTACCGACGCGGCCAAGCTCTACGACCCGGAACTGGACGAAGAGGAAGAGGTTTCCAAGGCAGAAAAGTTTATTGCGGAAAAAACAGGCAAACAGCCTATGGATGTCGCCATCTTTTTTGCGGTCATCATCGCCATTGTGCTTGCGGTCGGCATGTTTTTTATACTGCCCAACCTAGTCACAGGCTGGATTACGCCGTATATCAATACGCCGATTTTAAAAAACCTGGTAGACGGCCTCATCCGCGTAATCATCTTCATTGTTTATATGTTCGCCATCTCCTCTATGAAGGATATCAAACGCCTATTTGGCTACCATGGCGCGGAGCACAAGGTAATCAACTGCTATGAACACGGCAAGCCTCTGGACGTGGAAAACGCAATGGCATGCTCGCGGTTTCACCCGCGCTGCGGCACCAGCTTTATGCTCATTGTTATGGTCATTTCCATATTGCTTTTCTCTGTGCTTGGCTGGAGCGAAGAGTGGTATCTCCGTATACTGCTGCGCCTTGCCATGCTGCCTATTGTAGCAGGCGTTTCCTACGAAGTGCTGAAGTTGCTGGGCAATGCCGATAATAAATTCGTGGATGTTTTGCGCGCACCCGGCATGGCGTTGCAGCGCCTGTCTACCCGCGAGCCGGATGAAGGCATGGTGGAGGTCGCGCTTGTTTCCTTCCAAATTGCGCTGAATGAAAAAACGGAGGAAGAGATTGATACGCTGATACAGGACTATTCCCGCGAGACTCCGGAAGAGGAGCAACACGAGGACAATCTGGCAGAAGAAACCGCCAAAGAGGTTTGATGGGAACGGTACGCGAAAAGTATGCCGAATTGAAAGAGACGCTTTGCTTTTCGGAGGAAGCCGCCGCGGAAGCCATGCGTATTTTGCAGGTGACACAGGGACGGCCATCGGGGCAGCTCCAGCTTTATATGGAGCAACCCTGCCAAAACGAACCGGATATCAATGCAATCGTGCAAAAGCGGCGCGCAGGTATGCCGCTGGCCTATGCCATTGGCAGCAAGCCTTTTTATGGTTATGAGTTTAGCGTAGACAAAACGGTGCTCATTCCCCGCTATGACAGCGAATGCGTGGTGGAACGCGCCATCACGCTGGTAAAAGAAAAGCAGTATAACACCGCAATAGACCTGTGCTGCGGCAGCGGCGCGCTGGGAATTGCGTTACTGCTGGAAAGCGGCATAGAGGCCGTCTGTTTTTCGGATATCAGTGCGAATGCGCTGGAAACCGCAAGGAAAAATGCGCAACGGCTTTTGCCAAAAGGAAAATATGCACAGTGTATCTTCTCCTGTGGGGATCTGCTTGAACCTATAGCTGAAAAAGCGGATATTCTCCTATGTAACCCCCCCTATGTCAGCCCGGAGGAATACAAAGGGCTGGATGCGCAAATACAGGAGTTTGAGCCTGCCTTGGCGCTTGTGGCACAGCATGATGGCTATGAGTTCTATGAGCGGCTGGCAAGGGAAAGCAGCGCATACCTGAACCCAGGCGGCGCTGTTGTGCTGGAGATTGGCAGCACACAAGCGCAGGGCGTGCAAGATTTGCTAAAAACGGCCGGGTTTGATAGTATAGAATGCGGATTTGACCTCGCAGGCAGGCCGCGCTGGGTAAGCGCTATGCCCGTTAATTAGATCAATATGCAAAGCAAAAAAGTTCGCTGGTGCAAGACCCCTGCGAATCTGTAAATTAGGAACTTAAAACGCAATTCATGCGTTTCTATGGGTCAGGGGGCAACCTCCCCTTGCCAAGATTGTCAAGAGGCCAGCCTTTTGACCAGCCGGAGGCATTATTCAAGGATGATCGATAAACTGAAAACAATCAAAGACAGGTACGACGCGCTTTCGACGGAGCTCTCCCGACCTGAGGTGATCGGCAACCAGGAGCAGTTCCGCGCGCTGGCGCAGGAGCAGTCTTCGCTCACCGAAATCGTGGAGGCTTACGATGCATATGCACGTTTGCTCGACCTTATACGCCAAAACAAAGAACTGATGGAAACAGAAGACGACGCCGAGCTGCTGGAGATGGCAAAGGAAGAGCTCGCCGAGCTGGAGCCACAGCAGGCCGGGATGGAGGAAGAGTTAAAAGTATTGCTCATCCCCAAGGATAAAAATGATGAGAAAAATGTCATACTGGAAATCCGCGCAGGCACAGGCGGTGACGAAGCCGCACTTTTTGGCGGCAACCTCCTGCGCATGTATAACCGCTATGCGGAGCGTCACGGTTTTTCTGTAGAGGCCCTTTCCTCCAACATGACAGAGCTGGGCGGCGTGAAGGAAATTGTGCTGCTGATTTCCGGCAAAGGGGCCTATTCCCGCCTGAAATATGAAAGCGGCGTGCACAGGGTGCAGCGTGTGCCGGATACGGAATCCGGCGGGCGTATCCACACCTCCGCGGCAACGGTGGCTGTGTTGCCCGAAGCAGAAGAGGTGGAGGTAAACATCAACCAAAACGACCTGCGGATCGACGTATACAGAAGCAGCGGCAACGGTGGGCAAAGTGTGAACACTACAGACAGTGCCGTGCGTATCACCCACCTCCCCACCGGGCTTGTCGTTTCCTGCCAGGATGAAAAATCGCAGATTAAAAACAAAGCGAAGGCCATGAAGGTGCTTGCGTCACGACTTTATGACATGTATAAAGAAGAAGCGCAAAGCGAGCAGTCGCAAAACCGTAAAAGCCAGGTTGGCTCGGGCGACCGCAGCGAGCGCATCCGCACCTATAATTTCCCGCAAGGGCGTGTGACAGACCACCGCATCAGCCTGACACTCTACAAGCTGGACGCTTTTTTGGACGGCGATATGGACGAAGTCATTGATGCGCTGATTTTGGATGAAAGACAGAAAAAACTGACGGAGCCGGCATGAACAGCATTGTATTTGCCATACTCATTGCCTTACTTGTGGGGGCGGGCGGCACAGGCGGCGGCGCAGCACTCACTTTTCTTTTTAAAAAGACAGGAAAAATGCTTTCCGCCATGCTGATGGGCATTGCGGGGGGCATCATGCTTGCCACAGTGGCGTTTGACATGATACACGAGGCGCTGGAAGCCGCGGGGCTCATCCCCGCCCTGATCGGGCTTGCTGTGGGTGCTTTAGCGCTTTTTGTTGTTACAAAGCTGATTCCGCATAAAGATGCGGACGAGCTGAACGAAGCCGACCTAAACGAACTGAAAAAGGACAACCTTGTGCGCTCTGGCCTTTTGCTTGCTGTGGGCATCGCCATACACAACCTGCCGCAAGGCATTGCCATTGGTAGCGGGCTTTCGTCCGGCCTGGGGTTCACGCTCTCTTTGCTTTTGCTGCTGCACAACATCCCCGAGGGTATGGCAATGGCCATCCCGCTGAAGGTAGGCAATGTGGGGCACGGTAAAATACTGTGGATTGCGCTTATGGCAACGCTCCCTACCATTATCGGCGCGGTTATTGGCGCGGCGGTGGCAGGTATATCGGAAACATTTATCGGCGCGGCAATCGCGTTTGCAGGCGGCGCCATGCTATATCTCACATTACACGAACTGATCCCGCAGGCATTGGATATGCACAAAAGCGCGCGAACTGTGCTTTCCGTTCTTTTGGGCGTTGCGATTGGAGGAATTGTCATATGGCTGACGCACCGCCATTAAATACACAAATCATCTTTGCCTCCCGCGACCGCAAACGGGCGGTAGAGGAAGCCGCAAAAACCATACTCGCGGGCGACATCGCTGTGCTGCCAACGGAAACCGTCTATGGCCTGGCCGCAAACGCGCTTGACGGGCAGGCTGTGCAAAAGGTGTTTGCGGCAAAGGGCAGGCCGCAGGACAACCCACTCATCGTGCATATTGCAGAAATATCCATGCTGGATGACGTGGCACGCGATATCCCGCAAGAGTCCCAGGCATTGATGGAAGCCTTTTGGCCGGGGCCGCTTTCTATTGTGTTCAAAAAAAACCTGAACATCCCGGATGTTGTGAGCGCGGGGCTTGACACTGTTGCAGTGCGTATGCCACACAATCAACTTATGTTGGATATTATTAAAAAATCGGGTGTGCCCGTTGCCGCACCCTCCGCCAACCGTTCGGGCCGCCCCAGCCCCACAACGGCACAGCACGCAGCAGAAGATCTCTTGGGCCGCGTGCCTCTTATCATCGACGGCGGCTCGTGTTCGGTAGGGGTGGAATCCACCGTGCTCGATATGACAGGAGACACACCACTAATTCTGCGTCCGGGCAGCATAACCCCCGGCATGATCGAAAAAACCATTGGCAAGGTAGACCTGCACCCGGCAGTATTGCAGGGACTTAGGCAGGGGGAACAGGCACAATCCCCCGGCATGAAATACAGGCATTACGCGCCAAACGCAGCGATATTCGTTTTTGAGGGCAATAAAAAAACTATTGCGAAAAACATTAATGCACGGTATGATTACTATAATGAAAAGTCCCAAAATCCGGTTGTTTTTTGCGCACAGGAATGTGCACCTTTTTATGCAGGCAAAGAAACCTGTGTGTTAGGCGCAAGCCATGATGAAATCATGTGTTCTCTGTTTGCCCGATTGCGGCAGGCTGACGACATAGGATATGGTGTGATACTGTTCCACTATACAGAGGAAATGGGCCTGGCAGTAAAAAACCGTATTTTAAGGGCGGCGGAGGGTGCAGCAAAATAGGCAATATCCGCGGGAAAGCACGCGCGAGGCGCTGTGCCCCGGAATAAAAACGGCCAATGGGAAGTGTTACCCATAGCAACTATGTAGCCGGTGTGCCGGCAACGGCAGCCTGCTGACCATAAAGCCAGTAAAACGAGCGCTTAAAGCGCGAGGAGGAAGCAGAAACAAAATGAACGTGTTGTTTGTATGTACCGGGAATACGTGCAGAAGCCCCATGGCGGAAACCCTGATGGATGACGCCATAGACCGAAGTAGCGATCTTCGCGGAGACGTGAAGGTCGGATCAGCGGGGACATTTGCTTGCGAGGATGCGGATGCCACGGCGGAAGCCATGCAGGCGATGGAAGAAATGGGCCTGTCGCTCAAAAAACACAATGCGGAGCAATTCACAAAAGAGCTTGCGGAATGGGCCGATATTATACTCGCCATGAGCAAGGAACACATCGAACAAATGGAAGTCATCGCGCCCGAGCAAGAGCATAAAATGCATACGCTCCTTGGATATGTGGATGGCGTGGCTGGCGAGCCGGTTGAAACAAATTATGACATGCCCGATCCTTTTGGAGAAGGAATAGAGGAATACCGTGAATGTGCCCAAACATTGCAGGCGGCAGTG
This sequence comes from Christensenellaceae bacterium OttesenSCG-928-K19, assembly GCA_030266015.1. Classification (GTDB taxonomy): domain Bacteria; phylum Bacillota; class Clostridia; order Christensenellales; family Christensenellaceae; genus UBA5399. Next base: position 40,217 of record JAJDHD010000003.1, read on the forward strand.
AAAAAGCTTGCGGCGCTTTTGGAGAGCGGTATGATAAGCGCGACATGAACTGACCAATACCGGAAAGGAATTTTCAAGCTATGAAAGTAGTTTTTGGCTGCGACCACGGCGGCATTGTATTAAAACCAGAGATTATCAGCCATTTGGAGAAAAAAGGAATTGAAGTGATTGATGTGGGCGCTTATGACGACTCATCGTCCGATTACCCCGTGTTTGGGGAACTGGCCGCGCGCGCCGTACAGCGGGGGGAGGCGGATTTCGGCATTGTCGTCTGCGGAACGGGCATTGGCATTTCCATCACCGCCAACAAAGTGCCCGGCATCCGTTGCGCGCTGGTACACGATACATTCTCTGCGCACGCCACACGCGAACACAATGACGCAAACATGCTTGCCATGGGTGCGCGCGTAATTGGCGCGGGACTGGCGCTTGACATTATCGATATTTTCCTCGGCACCGGTTTTTCCGGCGAGGAGCGCCACCAGCGAAGAATTGACGGGATCACCCGCGTAGAAAACGAGCAATAACAATCGGAGGAAATAATGGGAAAAGCACACATACTCGACCACCCGTTGCTGCAGCACAAGGTATCTAAAATCAGGGATAAAAACACAGGTGTAAAAGAGTTTCGCGAGCTTGTTACGGAAATTGCCATGCTGATGGTTTATGAGGTGACCCGTGACCTGCCTTTGAAAGAAATAGAGGTGGAAACGCCCATCACAAAAGCAAAAACAAAGGTGATCGCGGGCAAAACACTGGGCATCATCCCCATACTGCGCGCAGGGCTTGGCATGGTGGATGGCGTGCTGAACCTGATTCCTTCCGCGAAGGTGGGGCACATTGGCCTGTATCGTGACCCGGAAAGCCTGAAGCCGGTGGAATATTATTGCAAGCTGCCAAAGGATGTGGAAGAGCGCGACCTTATTGTGCTGGATCCCATGCTGGCAACCGGCGGCAGTGCAAGTGACGCAATTTCGCTTTTGAAGGAGCACGGCTGCAAAACAATTAAGCTGGTCTGCATTATCGCGGCACCCGAAGGTATTCAGGCCGTGGTGGACGCCCACCCGGATGTGGATGTTTATGTGGCGGCGGAGGATGCCGGCCTCAACGAGCACGCATACATCGTCCCAGGATTGGGAGACGCAGGCGACCGCCTGTTTGGCACAAAATAGGGATTTCAAAAAAAGCAAACTGCCGCTTTCCCTGCCGGGAGCGGCTTTTTTGATGCCCGCTGCTAAAAACCACAATTTGTTCCTTATTTCTTCACGTAACGTTCAAATTCTATGTTTACACTATACCCAGAAGAAACAACCGCAATTTTTTTCCTGAAACGGCATACTGTTTCGGGGCGGATAGAAAAGGAGAACCTTATGAGAAGAATATTGATCGTGGTAATGATTGGCATTATGCTAGCCGCAGTCTCGGCCTGTACCGGAACGACGACGGATGTGGCAGCAACCAGCCAGCAAACCGAGGCACAGCAGGACGTTTCTGAAGAAGAACCGGCACAGGAAGAAACGGCAACCGAAGCGGATACGCAAATCACGTTGAGTGACGATGGTGGGCAAATTGACGGAGACGGGGCAACGCAGGACGGTAGCACCGTACAAATCACAAAGGGTGGTACCTACCGCATCACAGGTACCCTTTCAGATGGCTCTATTGTTGTAAGCGCACCCGGCGAGGATATAACCCTGCTGCTTGCGGGCACGTCCATCAGCAATACAAGCGGCCCTGCCATATTGGTACAGGACGCGCAAAACGCAACCATTACACTGGAGGACGGTACGGAAAACAATCTTTCGGATGGTGGCGACAGCGATTATGACGCGGCGCTTTATGGCGTAGTATCCCTTACGATCAACGGCAATGGCGCATTGAATGTGCTGGGAAATGTAGAAGAGGGAATCGCCAGCGATGGCAATGTCACAATAGACAGTGGCTCTATCAACATCGAGAGCAAGGATGACGGCATCAACGCAAGCGAGGACGGGGTAAGCGAAATATTCATCAATGGCGGCAACATCACGATCAACGCAGGCGGCGACGGCATAGATTCCAACGGCGCAATGACCATAACCGGCGGTATCATTGTATCCAGCGGTGCGGTGAGCGATGCAAACGGCGGGCTGGATGCCGATGGCACTGTAACGCTTAGCGGAGGCGTTGTCCTTGCCACAGGCGCAAACAACGCCATACCCACCGAGGGTGCGCAAAAGTTCATTTCTGTCGGCTTTGACAATGCACAGGCAGCAGGCAGCACCATCAGTATTATGCGGGATGGGAAAGAGCTTTTCAGCGCACAGATTCCGCAAACGTACCAAAGCGTGCTCTATTCGGACGCGGTGCTCGCGGAAGGCGTTACCTATGATTTTTATATAGATGGTGAACTGATTGCTTCCACCGATACGCAAAGCGTATCCGGTGGGATGGGCGGCCCTGGCGGCATGGGCGCGAATGGCGAACCGCCGGAAATACCAGATGGGGAAATGCCGGAGGGAATGCCCGAACCACCAGAAGGGGAAATGCCGGAAATGGACGGCGAACGGCCACAGATACCCACAGATGGCGAGCGCCCGGATGGACAGCCGCCAACAGAAGATGCAGCCTGACTTATACAACACAGCCGGCAGGTTAAAATACCCGCCGGCTTTTTGCGTTCTTGCCCTTCGCTAATGTCCGGCGGCAAATCTTCCGATAAATAGTATAGAGATATACACTCTCTAGGTTTTTTTGTACTCAAGGACAGCAGATATCCAGGATGGTTTTATGATTAAAACGAATTACGAATTGTGTGAATATATGAATACCTTTATGGAAAAGCAATTGCCCAACCCGGCGGAGCGGGTTCCTTCGCGCACAAAATATTTTGGGCTGTATGTTTTTTTATTGAACAAGGTCTTTCATTTTAAAATAGAATACTGCAAAGAGCTTATTTGTATTTTTTGCAACAGCTTTGTTTCTTATGCCAAAACCACAATAAAGCCTCCACAGGTTTATTCCGACATCACATCCTGTATTGTCGATTATGACAGGGCGTTTCATGAAGGATTAAAAATAAAGGCAGGCAATGACACAGAAAGAATGCAAAACGCCTTTGACACTGTGGCTGGTGCTGTGCAAGAGCGGCTGGAGACTGTTGTGCCCTCGACGAAAAGAGAGCTGATATTAAAACATATCCTTGTTTTTATAGAGCAGACCTCGCCCAGGCTCAACCACATTATAAAGATAAATGACGCCAAAAGCGAATTGATTGCCGAAAATATGCGCGCCAGTAAATCTAACCCGGACTAACCGTATCTTTCCCGTGCAAAATCTGGTATAATAGTTACAATATTTTTTACAGTCAAATTAAGTGGGGATTTATGCTGACAAAAGTTGAGAATTTTATATACCAGAGACTATCATCTCGGGCTTTTCGCTCAGATGATGAAAAGTTTCTTTTTTTGATACAGTTAATTGCCACATTGTTTGCCGCCACTGTGCATGTCATTCACCTCATCCTGTTCTCGGCATATGGAATTTGGCTTTTCACCGGGCTCAATGTCATTTGTCTGGTGATTTATGTCATTTGTTTTTTCCTCATCAGCAAAGGACATTATACCGCGCCGGGAATTCTGCTTTCGCTGGAAGTAACCGCCTATACCCTCGCTTCGGTCGTTATGTTCGGCTCCGGCACATACCTCATCACCTATTTCATGATTGTGCTGCTGATGCAGGTGCTAATTCCCTATGCAAGCTGGAAGGTGCGTGCGCCCATCTTTGCCGCAATCTGGGTTTGTACTGTTCTGTCCATTTTTATCGGCTTGGACAACGCGCCGATGATTGATATTTCAAGCTTTAGAACCTTCTTTTTCATCCTTAACATCCACGTTGGGATTTTTGGCCTGATTGCACAGGTTGCCATAAGCAACGTTATTACAAAACTGATTGGCCGGTTTAATGCCGAGCAGCTCGAAAAATACCGTAACCAGGCAAACCGTGATATGCTGACCGGGCTGTATAACCGACATTTCGCGCCGCCGTTTTTCAAAAAACTAAAAGGCGACCCAATTGAGATGGACTGGTGCGTAGCCATGTTAGATTTGGACGATTTCAAATATGTCAATGATACTTACGGCCACAAGGCGGGCGACGATGTGCTTTGCGCGGTGGCGGAAACAATAAAAGGGAACCTGCGCAAGTCAGATATCGTCTTCCGCTGGGGCGGCGAGGAGTTCCTAATTTTCCTGATGGACACCAATCTGGAGAACGGCATTGTAATACTGGAAAAGCTTCGCAAAAAGCTGGAGGAAAGCACCATTGTCGCAGACAGAAACACCCTGAAGATAACAGCCACCATTGGCGTATCCCCACTTGATATAAATGACATAGAAAAAAGCATAAAGCAATGTGACAAGCACCTGTATGAAGGAAAAGCCCATGGCAAAAACCAGGTCGTTGCATAAAAAGCATCTGCACTAGCCCGCATGGGCATTCCTCCCATTTTTTTATTTCACGAGGCAATCCCGAACGCATGTTTTTAAATTTGCGATTATTTTTCTATGCCAAAATAAACACGTTAGCGTCTTTGGCCTTTATTGGAGCATTCCACCACCCGGCCGTCCCGGGCTTGACAGCAGCCTGCCCTCGCATATATGCTAAATACTGGTTTTATATCGTATAACGGAGGCTTGGCAATGAAACGGATCATTCTACTGGGAACAGGAAACGGCGATGTGGTAAATTGCTACAACACCTGCTTTGCCATACAAAACGGCCATGAATATTTTTTGGTGGATGCGGGCGGCGGCAACCGCATTGTCGCCCAGCTGCGAGACGCAAATATTCCCTTGAAAAATATCCACGACGTTTTTGTGTCGCATATCCACGCCGACCATATTTTAGGTGTTTTCTGGGTGATCCGCCGTATAGGAGAGTTGATTCTTAGTGCGGATTACGATGGAGTACTGACTATACGCAGCCATCAGCAGGTTGCAGAAGCCATCCGCGAAATCAGTATGACAATATTGCAGAAAAAATTCCGGCAGCTTTTAGATAACAGAATCCTAATCAAAGCGGTGGAGGATGGGCAGTCTGAACGCATTTGTGGCTTTGCCCCCACCTTTTTTGATATACGCGCAAAGGGGGATCGGCAGTTTGGCTTTCATATGGAATATGAGCCGGGCAAAAGGCTGGTCTTTTTGGGCGACGAGCCATTAAACCCGGAGCTTGGCGGGCTGGTAGCCGGCAGTGATTATCTTATGCACGAGGCCTTTTGCCTTGACTCGCAGGAGCACATCTTCCGCGCTTATGAAAAAAACCATTCCACCGCAAAGGCGGCGGCAATGATGGCAGAACAGCTACAGGTTAAAAACCTTATCTTGTACCACACGGAAGAAGAAACCCTTGCAAACAGAAAACAAATGTATACTGCCGAGGCTAAAGAATATTGCAATTGCAATGTATATGTTCCGGACGACCTAGACATAATTGCGCTAGACTAGACCCTGCGTTGGTTACCCTTGCCCTGCCAAAAAATCCTGTATCTCTTTTCGGGTGTGAATGGCACTGTGCGCGCCCGGGCGTTCCGTGGCAAGTGCTCCGCAAGCGCTGGCAAGCCGCAGCGTATCGCGCAAGTCCAGCCCTTCGGAAATCCCCACGGCAAATCCTGCGTTAAACGAGTCGCCCGCGGCGGTGGTGTCCACCGGGGTAACAGGGAACGCGGCAAGGCTGATCTCCCTGCTATCGTCACAATAATACGCACCCTTGCTGCCCAGCGTGATGCACACGCCCTTTACGCCCTTATTCAAAAACCACTCGGCATTTGCCCTTTTCCAGTCATCAAAAGGCATGTCTGCCAGCATCAACCCAGTGTACCCCTCGCTTTCCGTTTCATTTGGGGTAATATAATCTGTAACGCTATATATTTCCTCTGTAAGCGGCAACGCCGGGGCGGGGTTTAGCACAGTTTTTACTCCCGCATCGCGCGCCATTTGCAGGCCATAAAGAACGGCATCCTGGTTGATCTCGTTTTGCGTAATCAAAATATCTGCCTGTTTTATCGCGCCAGAGGCCGCGTCTATATGCTCTTTGGTGATCATTTTATTGGCGCCGGGGCAGTATACCAGCATGTTATCGCCATTCTGGTCTACAAGTATTGTGCAGTTGCCCGTTTGCGCCCCTTCCACTCGTTGCAGGTAATCGACAAGCACGCCACGCTCAGCCAAGCTACTGCGCACAATATCACCATTTTCGTCGTCACCGGTACATCCGATGAAATATGTTTGCGCGCCCAGCAGTGCAGCCTGCACAGCCTGGTTGGAGCCTTTGCCGCCCACGTGTATGCCCAGGCCAAAGCCCTCCACAATCTCCCCGCGTCGCGGCAGGCGGCTGGCAAGCGCGGTAAAGTCGCGGTTGATGCTGCCAAGCACGGCAACCTTTATATCCATAGAAACAACCCTCCCAGTATTTTTACAGCACCTAAACTAACGCCAAGCCATATCATTTGCTGCCTGGCACTTTTTCGCAATGGGCGCGTTCGCGGCCATTACAGGAAACTGTATGGGGATATTATACCATAGGTCCTTCTGCAAAGGGCCTTGCTATTTTACTTTCAGGGCAAACGGGCTGCCCCAACACAAAAAACCACGGTGAAAAACCATGGTTTTTTATATCAAGCAAGAAAACCAACCCCTCATTGGTAATCATATAACAGCTCGTAAATCCGCGCTATTTCATCCGTGGTAAACACACGCGGGTTGTCGTCTATTGTCCCTGTGGAGATTGCATCATCCACCATGTCGCCAATCTGCCCCATAAAGTTTTCTTTTTTCACGCCCCATTCCCTGGGGCTGGGGATGTCCAGCTTCACGTTCAGCTCGCGCAGGCGTTCTACCAGAAGCAGGTTCAGGTCATCCTCTGAGAGACCGGGCGGCGCGTGATTCATGGCACGCGCAATTGCCGCATACCTTGCCGGGCTGCTGCCAATGCTATATTCCGTCACCAGTGGCAAAAGAATGGCATGACCCGCACCATGCTTCATGCCAAACCGCACGCCCAGCGGGTAGGCCATGGCGTGGATGGCACACACTGAAGAATTGCTGATGGCAATGCCTGCATAGTTAGAGCCCATCATCATGTCCTTGCGTGCATTTTCGTTATCCGGCTCGTTATATACCGTCACAATGGAATTACTAATCAGCTCAATCGCAAGCAGCGCATACATATCCGCCACGGGGTTTGCCTTGGCAGAGATAAACGCTTCTATCGCATGGGCCAGCGCGTCCATACCCACCATGGCGGTTAGCCGCGGTGGCATGGTCATGCTCAGCTCGTAATCCACAATAGCCACATCCGGCATAAACGCATCGTCAAAGCAGGTCATCTTTACACCCTCGTCGCGTATGGTTGCCACACGGGTCGCCTCTGTTCCCGTACCTGCCGTTGTGGGAATGGCAACATGAAACACACCCCTATTCGGCACCAGAAAATAACCGTTGAATTTGCGGAAGTCCTCTTCGTTTGTTGCCATAACGGCAACTGCCTTGCCAACGTCTATCACGCTGCCACCGCCCAGGCTCACCACTGCCTCGCAACCGCTTTTACAATAAACCTCAAACGCGGCTTGCGCCGTTTTTAAATCCGGCTCCGGCGCTATGTCGGAATAAATGAAGGGCGTAATCCCTTTTTCCTTCATGGCCTTCATCATTTCATCCACTTTGCCGGTATCCTCAAAAAAACGGTCGGACACAAGCAGCACGCGTTTTTTACGCATTTTCTCCATCTGCCGTGCTGCCTCCAGCCTGCTTCCTTTGCCGTATATGATAGTTGTGGGAATATGGCACTCAAAATTCATAGCTTCGCCCTCGTTTGCATTGTGTCTACATTATAATACAGCAAGAAACGTGCCAAGCTTTATCCTCCCCTCGCCGCATACCTCTGCGCTTTCCATTGCCCATGCGCAGGATTGCGCACAGGCAATCTTGCGCATCTAATTAAATATATGCACTTTTGCATATTTCATGCTATACTATGCGTATCATCTTTTTTATGGAGCGGTTTATGGATCAGTTTTATAATGATATTGCAGACAAAAGCTTTCTGGGCATGATTGTGAGCGACGAGCAATCACGCATCCTCTATTTTGATGAAAAACTGAAGGAAACCATGCGCGGGCTAAACCACCACTTTGCCCACTTTATAGACGCGGGTGACATTATCGGCATCAAAAACCTGGTGCGCCGCGAAAAAAACCTGCACATGAAGCAGCTTAATACCACAATGGAAGGACGAAAATATACCTACCTTTACCTGTTTGACCTATCGGTGGAGCGACAGCTTGCCCTACAGTTAAAAGAGGCATCGTACGACGCGCATCTTTGGTATGAAACATTCAACCAGATGAAGGATGCTGTACTCATCACGGATGAAAGCAATATCGTGCTTTTTGTCAACGCCGCCTTCACAGGCATGATGGGAATTCCCGCGGCGTCCATTACCGGGCAATCGCTGGAGGGCAGTGAGTTTGGCCGGGAATATTGCAAAAGCATTTTAAACCGCAGGGATTTTTCATCGGCTGTTATGGAGTTTGAAGGCCAGCGTAAATGCCTGGTTTCCTGCTCTCCCGTGTTTGACGAAGACCACAACCTGAAGCGAACACTGATCTTATTTAAAGACCTGGACGACGCGGAATTATCGCCCAAGGCGCGCACCGTATCGTTAAAAACGGACGACAGCGCCGCGCGCCCCCCAGCATCAAAGCCCATTGACAAAAAAGCATTGAACCCAGCTATGAAAAAAATCTACCGCGAAATAGACCGCCTTGCAAATGTGGATACCACCATATTGCTTACAGGCGAAACGGGCGTGGGCAAGGATTTTATCGCTGGCTATATCCACGAAAACAGCGACCGCGCAAAAACAGGCAAGTTGGTGAAGATCAACTGCGGCGCCATACCCGAAACATTGTTTGAATCCGAACTGTTTGGCTATGAATCGGGCGCGTTTACCGGCGCGCTGAAAAGCGGCAAGATTGGGTATTTTGAAAGCGCGGCAAACGGCACACTTTATTTGGACGAAATAGGCGAGATGCCCTACCTGATGCAGGTAAAGCTGCTCTCCGCATTAAACGACAGGGAATTTTACCGCGTGGGCGGTACAAAACCAATCCAGTTCACCGCACGCGTTATTGCGGCTACAAACGCCGACCTTTCCGCCCTGATCAAAGAGAAAAAGTTCCGATCTGACCTATTTTACCGTATTAATGTTATTACCTTTGAGATACCGCCGCTCCGCGACAGGCGGGAGGAAACACTGTGGATTGCACGCGATATTCTGCAGCAATATAACGCGCACTATGGCAAAAACTGCTATTTTGACCCACTGACCATGAGCGTGTTTTTGCAATATAACTGGACGGGCAATATACGCGAAATGAAAAACCTGGTCGAGCGCCTTGTTGTCACCAGCCCCACCGACTGCATTGGCATAGAAAATATTCCCGACGATATTTGCGAATATGTGGGCATCACCAAGGACACGCCCGCCGAAGAAATTGAGTTGCCAAAAGAAGAACCGCAGCCCGCGGTATCTGCGGCTGCCGCCACTGTGGAAATTCCGCAAGGCAAGAAGTTGCGGGAGCTTGTGGACGGCTACGAGATGCAGGTGCTGGAGCAAGCGTTAAAAAACAGTGCCTCATTAAAAGAGGCATCGGAAAAACTGGGGGTGGATATTTCCACCATCGTGCGGAAAAAACAGAAGTATAAGCTGCCCTAAATATAGCTGTTTAGATTTGCGCATTTTACTATATTGCGCTTTTATTCGTTGGGTGATAAACAAGCAAGAATGCCATTACCCCTAAAGCTGCCGCCTGATTTCATCTGAAATACGGGTAGCGGCTTTTTGGATTTGCGCTGCTAACGCCCCCGGGTTGTCAAAATCCGGCTGTTCTGCCAGCACTCATTCTCATGGATGCCAGCATGTCCCCGATTACATAAGTGCGGCAACTTTAAAGCAAACGCGTGTGCCCGCAGGGTTTCCTGTTTATATATAATAAAGCACATTCAAACGGAGTGATTTAGTATGTATGATGTAGTTATTATCGGCGGCGGTGTTGTGGGCGCTGCCATCGCACGCGAGCTCAGCCGTTTCCGGCTCAGCATTGCCGTGCTGGAAAAAGAAATCGACATCGCCATGGGCGCGACAAAGGCAAATTCCGCCATTGTGCATGGCGGCTATGCGGAAGCACACGCCAAGCTGAAAGGGCGCGTTTGCTACCAGGGGCGCCGGCAATTCCAAAAGCTAAACGATGAGCTGGATTTTGGCTTTTTGCCTATCGGCTCGCTTGTACTCGCCTTTGAAGAAGGACAGCGGCAGGGGCTTGTGGAGCTATTGGAGAATGGCAAAAAGAACGGGCTGCCCGACCTGGAGTTGCTCGATGCGGCGCAGGTGCACGCGCTGGAGCCAAACGTTAACGATACAGTGAAATACGCACTATATTGCAGGGGCGCGGGTGTTTGCTCACCATTTGAGCTGGCCGTTGCGCTGATGGAAAACGCAATTGCAAACGGTGTTTCACTTTTTTTGCAAAGTGAAGTCTCTGCCATACAAAAAATAGAAGATACCTTTCAAATCAATACGCAAAGCGGTGCTGTATATGAAGCGCGTTATGTTGTGAACGCCGCGGGGCTTTATGCGGCACAAGTCGCGGCTATGGCTGGAACTGGTGATTTTTCCATCCACCCGCGCTCGGGCGAGTATATACTGATGCGCGAAGGCACGGGCAAGCTTGCGGGCCAGGTGCTCTTTCAAATGCCTACAAAAATGGGCAAGGGCATTCTGGTCACGCCCACGGTTTACGGCAACCTGCTCCTGGGGCCGGATGCGCTGGACGAGCAAAGCAGCGACCGGAACACCCATGTGCAGCGCCTGCACAGTATTTTTAAAACGGCAAAGCAGACCACGGATAAGCTGGATGCGTCCAAATTCCTGCGCAGCTTTGCGGGTGTGCGCGCCGTGGCAAGTACAGATGATTTTATCATTGGAAAAAGCAGTGTGGCAGGGTTTATCAACGCCGCGGGCATTCAATCCCCCGGTGTCACCTCCTCGCCCGCCATTGCGCAGCTCGTGCGTGACAATCTGTCGGATTCCGGGTTGGAGCTGGCGGATAATCCACACTTCAACCCACACAGGCAAGCGCCTTATGTTGCAGAAGAACCCGTTGCCCCCCCTCTGTTAAAAGAGCTGGTGGAGCTCGCCGAGGGGAAAGATCAACGTATTGTTTGCCGTTGTATGCAGGTGCGTGAATCCGCCATACGCGAAGCGCTGGCACGCGGCATCCCGCTGCAAACGGTAGACGCGGTAAAGCGCCGCACGCTCGCGGGTATGGGCATGTGCCAAGGCATGTTTTGTCGCCCACGCACCGCCTCGCTGCTCTCCCACCATTATGACCGGCCTATAGACAGCCAGCCTGATTATGTTCGCGAAGGCCTGCAACGTGTGGAGAAAAAGGAATTCCTGGATTATATGCGCAATAACGGCTGATTGCCGTTAGGGTTCTTGCGCTTCTTCTTCAGGCTTCAAAACGATCCTGTAATAATCATAGTCATAAATTTGCGGAGAATAGACAAACTTATCCGCCACTGTTTTATTGATGCGTTCTATATAGGCTTGATCTACCTCGCTGCCATCCGCCATCGTGGCCTCGCCAGTATTTGCGTTAAACCTCGCCCGCTCCGTCACCCAGCTTCTGTCGCCCAGAATGGCAAGCGGCTCCGCGTCCGAAAAAACGTCGCGCCCCATCAGCAAACGGGAATCATATGGTAACCCAAATAAATTACTAAGTGTGGGCAGTATATCAAGCGAGCAGCACGGCTCGTCAATTTGCTCCGGTTCCATCCCCGGGCAATACAACAGCCACGCGCTCTCGTTGTATTCAAAGTTGCGCTCCAGCTCGTGCCCAATCAGCTCACTGATGGAATCGGTGCTTAATCCATACGGGGGATGGTCCGGGCTAATGGAGATGACTGTTTTGTCCGCAATTCCCGCCTTTTCAAGCTCGCCCAAAAGCAGCTCCACCGCCCTATCCAGTTCAATATTACACGCAAGGTATGCTGCGCTTTCCTCAGAAAGCGGCAAATCTTCCACCAAATCACGGTACTTGCGCGACATCGCGTTGCCATCCCAGGTATACAGCATGTGCCCGCTCACCGTCATGAAATAGGTGTGGAAGGGCTTGTCTCCAATATAATCGGGCAGGCTGGCCTCCACCATCTGGTAGTCAGACTGCGGCCATGTGTCCTCAATCTCCAGTCCATTACCCACCGCTGTGAACGTATATCCCATGTATGGATGGGATATATTACGTTTATAATAAGTATGCGAATTATTATGATAGGCGTTTGTTTGATACCCCAGCGCAGAGAACTGGTTCCCCATGGTAAACGGTATGTAATTCTCCTTTTGCGCGGTCATATACATGCTCCAAATACCCGTTTTAGGAATCAACCCCTGGCAGTTGACATATTCGCCATCCGACGTGCTGACCGCCCATTCCGGGCAGTAGAAATTTGTAAAATGAAATCCCTCCTGCTGCATCTTATATAGCGTGGGCGTCAGGTCTTTGTCTATGGCATAGGGCGCAAACGCCTCAGCGGTTATCGTGATGAGGTTATACCCCTCAAACATCCCGGTATGTTCGTTTTGCCGCGTGGGTGAAAGACGGCCGAAATATTCGTGCATCCCAGCGATTGCCGCGTCCTCTTCCTGCGCCATCAGCGCGTCAAAATCAATCTCCAGCTCATTGTAGCCATATTCAACAATGGCGGCTTCTTCCTCCGCTGGTGCTTCCCCGGCTTGCTCTGGCACAGGCGTTGGTGTTTGTGCTTCCTGCTCCGGCGTTTGCTCCAGTTGCTGCTCCTCCTGTACCTCCTGCTGCACGGGCGGCATATCCGGCAATCCAAACAAATACCGCTGCACATCCAGGCGAACTGTGGTAAACAACCCCAGCTTGTCTACAGACTGGGTCAACGCGCTATTGTGAAAATAATATTCATATGGAGAAAAATATCCCGTTCCAACCGCAAAAATACTGCCCACTCCCGCAAAGTGCACGCCCACCGCCAGGGCTGCGGCAATGATTGCCGTTTTGACCGATCTGCCAAACACAAGCCTCTTGCAGAAGAAAATATTGACCACACCGGGCAACGCAATCAGTGCAATAAACGGCCATACCTGCGCCAGTGTTGTCCAGATAGTATCGCCATATTGCATTGCATCCCCGCCGTTCAGCATGGAAAAGACCGTCAAGAATGTCCCAAATATAGAGTAATAAAACAACTGTACAATATAAAGCGCCATCAAAAGGCCCATAAAAACATGGGAAAGCACAAACCCCGCTTTGGCGGGCAGCAAAAAACAGATGGCAGTGAACAGCAACGCCAGCGAGCTACCAAAAAGCAACAAAAACAGTATGCCAATCCCCGCAAACGGCACATCAAGCGCGAATCGCACCACACATTCCAACAAGACAATATCACCCAAATAAAAAAAGAAAAGCGCCAGCGGGCTTTTTTTGAAGTGTTTTATTTCTTTTTTCGCCACTTCTTTTTCCATCTTCCGAATACCAAAAACAGGGATAATATACACAACCTCTGGAAGTTTTTGTTTCCCCAGTTCAAATTGCTATTGACATTATACAGCATCCTTTTTGAATATGCACTAATTTCTCTTCTGGGATGCAAAAAAATTGACTGCAAGCTGACATGCAGCAGTCTCGGTAAATATTGTGCTTCGCGCTTATGCAAGTTAACATATGCATGATCTGGCATAAAAATGCGCACATAGTTGAATCCTTCCTAACCAATAGAGTATAATAAAAATGGCCGGAGCGCATAGTTCATGCAAATAAACCAACCTTCTGCCGCCACAGGCCATAGCTATATAGCAACATACTATTTTGCAAAAAAAGAAACGTTGAATTTTCAGACGCTTCGCACACAAGAACGCAACACCATGTGCAACTAGCGCGGGGCAAAACACATCGGTTGTTTCTGCCCGAACCAGTATAAGGAGGCCATACCATGAATATAACGCCACACCGTTCTTCTATAGGAATGAACGCAAACCTTTGGGCTTTGCTGCTCTATCTCATTACGCTTGGCCTTGGGTGGGTTCCCACACTCTATTATTTTGCGTGGATTTTTCCGCTCATTTTCTTCTTGACAGAAACAAGCAGCTCATTTGTGCGCTACCATGCCATGCAGGCAACCTCTATCTTCATTTTCAATGCCATTGCGCGCGCGGTTTGCGACATTATTTCATTTGCTGTCGCGTTCTCCAGCCTTTCCAGCTTGTTTAGCGCTTTCTATGTCCAGGCCCCGGCCGCTCCTGCCATCATTGGAATCGTGCTGACCGGTATTTTTGATATTTTTGCCATTCTCTTTATGATAAAGGCTTACCAATACCAATGGTATCAGATGCCGGTGTTCTCGGCACTTGCCTTCAAGCTGGCAAGCATCGGCCACACCAATCCGCAGAAATCGCCGTTTGAGCCCAAGCCGCAACCGCAGTACCAACCGCCGCAAGGCCAGCCCTATGCGCCGCAGCAACCACCTGCCACATGGCAGTGCACATGCGGTGCCGTAGGCACGGGTAACTTCTGCGTAACATGCGGCAAACAAAAGCCGCCGCAAAACCAGTCTTATGCACAACAGTCTTACCCGCCACCGCAAGGGCAAGCTCCCGGCTATCAACCGCAACAAGCTTATCCGCCGCCACAGGAGCAAGAGCCCAACAATCAGCCACAGCAGGGGCAAGCAACCGACGTATGGCAGTGCATATGCGGCGCGGAAAACAACGGCAACTTCTGCATTGTATGCGGCAAGCAAAAGCAGGACGGCCTCACACCCCAGTAATGGAAGGATTGATTCTGTCATGCGCCTGTTTCCACGGAAAAAACGTGAATTTACCATACTTGCCGTGTCCGATGCCAGTATTTTGTCTGGCATAGACGACAAAGACCTGCTAAAACGGGAGGTCCAGCGAAGGCTGGACGACTTCCTGCCCGGCACCCTATTGGCCTCTTCCGTAAATGCCCAACTGGACAAAACCGTGATCATCTATCCGGACGAGTGGGAGTCTCCCACCGATTTTTCCGACCCCGCCTCTTTTTTAAACGGGCAAACCTGGAACAGGATTTGCGAGCACCTGGCAAAAAACAAAGGCTATGGCAAGCTGAAATACAACCACAAAAAAAACAAGACCGTGCACTTTGTCACACCAGACAGGGAAGTGGCAGTGTTTCAATTCTCGGCAAGGTAGTGCTGTGTCTTTTTGAACAAACGATGAACATCCGAAACAAAAAAGAACCTTCCTGCATCCAATCATCAGGAGGTCTTTTTTATGGTTCAGGAATTTATGGATGTACAGAATATAGAATTCTTTTTAGACGAGCTTGATAAATCCGGGCACGTCCCCCTGCAAACAGAGGATTTGCTGCTCTGCGCGCTTGCGGATATAGAGGAAATACAAATGGACGACGACACACGCGAGCGGCTTATGTACCGCCTGCAATATCATTTGGTGCGGCTGGAAGACCTGCCGCCGGGATAAGTTTCCTTTCACCTTAAAAACTTGCGCAACCGCATAAGGCATACGGTTGTATATCTCCAACCCCCGTGATATAATTGCAAGCGAACATCACGGGGGGGATATTAAAATGCAACGTTTTCTTCATTTTGTGCGAAGCCATATGAATAGCTGGAATGAGATTTGCTTTGACGACAAAAAGCGACTTCGCCTGAATGTTATTTTGTTCACCTTCACCATTTCCATCGTATTTTTTGTCATGTCAATCCGTACCTCCATTATGGTCAGCCCTTCTTCCGCGGTTATCACTCTTATTTTGGGTATTGCAACATTTGCTTTGTTCTTGTGGCAATTTTTCCGCCAGGCTTACAGCCCTCTTATTGCTTGGCTTTTTGGAGTAATGAGCCTTGCCATGGCGTTTGCCTTTGTTACCACTGGAGGGCTGGAGGGTACAGGCCACCTGTGGGTTTATGTCCTGCCCATTGTAGGCACCATGATGGTACCTATTATTGGTACCTTTATATACAATGGCATATTGATCATGCTGCTGGTTCTCCTTCTAAATTCGCCAGTATACGACCTGATTCCCGTGGAATATAGCGCTTATTTCCGGGCTGTTTTCCCCATTTCGGTTTTGCTTGTCACGCTATGCAATTATGTTGCGGAATATGCCAGAAAGCGCACCCAAAAACAGCTTCAGGCGGCAACCGAAAAGCTGCGTGATTCCGCGTTCACCGACCCGCTTACCGGCGCTTATAACCGTCGTGCTTTAAAAGCGCATTTTGGCGGCATGGAGGAGCCGGCACACGGCCTTTCTTTTGCCATGCTGGATCTTGATTATTTTAAAAAGGTCAACGATACCTACGGCCACGAAGCCGGAGATAAGCTGTTGTGCCATCTGGTGGAGCTCATTCACCGTTGTATCCCGTCCGGCACCCATCTTTACCGATGGGGCGGGGAAGAATTTTTGTTGGTGCTAAAATCCAGCGACCCAAGTGGACTGGCACAGGTTTTAAACGACATATGCGCACTTGTGGCCAAAACACCCCTCGTGCTTTCAATCGCCCACCAGGATGGAAAGCCAGTCACCCTTGAGACAACTGTTAGTATTGGCGGGATGTGCGCCGGAACGGAACATAACATTGCAAACAGCATTAACATTGCCGACGAGTTAATGTACCGTGCCAAACAGCTTGGCCGCAACAGGGTAGAGCTGGATTGCCACGGGCAAGCGTAAGAGAGTCGATTCCCCATCAGGGACACTAAAAACTGTCTGGCACGTCCCCTGGTTCATGCTCCTTTACACACCCTCTCGGCCTTATCCAAAATCTCAGCTCCGAATCGTATTAAAATTAGCTTATAAAAAACGATGCTATCCTAGGCTGCTCCCGGCATTTTTAGCTTTTGGGAATACTCCTGGCTTCTTTGCTGTTATCGCAAACCAAACTCCATACTGCAAAACGAAAAAGTCGCCCTGTGGGCGACTTTTTACTAAGATATTGTCAGTATGATTTTACTTTTTTGCTATCATAAGGGTGCTTTAGCGTTCAAACACCACTGCCATGCCCTGGCCTCCGCCAATGCACATGGTTACAAGGCCCAGATTGTAATCCTTCGCCATCATTTCATATACAAGCTTCGTCGTAAGCAATGCGCCCGTTCCGCCCAGCGGATGCCCCAGGGCAATCGCACCACCATTGGGATTTGTTTTTTCCGGGTTCAGCTTCAACTCTTTCATGCAGGGTATAAACTGCGCGGCAAATGCCTCGTTCATTTCAACCACATCAAGATCGGAAACGCCAATACCCGCGCGCTTTAACACTTTTTGCGTTGCCGGAACCGGGCCATAGCCCATAATGTTTGGATCCAGACCCGCCACCGCAAAGCTGCGCACGTGCGCCATGGGCGTAAGGCCAAGCGCCTTTGCGCGTTCCTCCGACATAATGACCAGCGCAGCCGCGCCATCCGAGCGTGGGCACGCGTTGCCCGCCGTTGTCATTCCACCTTCAAACAATGGCCGAAGCTTGGCAAGACCTTCCAGCGTTGTCTGCGGACGGGGTGTTTCGTCTGTATCCACATCCACCATGCCCGCTTTTGTTTTCACCGGAATGGGAACAATCTGTTCTTTAAACACACCTGTTTCCATAGCTTTGCCGGCACGCTGCTGTGAAATCAGCGCCCATTCGTCGCATTCTTCACGTGTGATTCCCTTCTGCTCGCCCAGCATATCCGCCGTCTTTGCCATCGGCGGGTTGCCGATTTCGTCGGTGGAAAGCCGCGACGCGATAAACTTGGGCGGTATCCAGCTATATGCCGGCGTTTTTTCCATCTGGTAAGGTGTTGTCGTCATGTGCTCCACACCACCTGCCACAAACACATCGCCATAGCCCGCCTCAATATTCAATACCGCGTTTACAATAGCCTGTGTGCCAGACCCGCATTGGCGGTCTATGGTCGTGGCAGCCACCTCCACTGGCAACCCGGCCATCAGCGCACAAATACGCGCATGATTGCCGTTTGGGCCGTAAATGTTGCCAAACTGCACATCCTCAATCTCCGCCGGATCCACCTTGGCGCGCGCCACCGCTTCTTTAATCACCGCCGCGCCCAGGTTTTCCGAGGGCACATTTGTCCACTGGCCTGCATGTTTGCCCACCGCCGTCCTCACAGCAGATACGATTACCGCTTTACCCATAGTTATCTATCCTCCATTCTTCTCTTTGCGTATTTAGAATTTTATATTTTGTTTCATTCAGTTGCAGTAGTGATCAAAGAACTCCATGGCGCTCTTGGTGCACATTTCTATGCCCACGCCCGATCCGCCTGCCTCACCGCCCACGATATAAAGGCCGTCAAGCGGCGTTTTGATCTTGGGGCGATCCTCGCCCACCTGCCCGGGACACTGGGCGATGCCAATCACGCAACCGTCCTCGCCCGCCAGACCTGCCGTTGCGCGGATGTCCATCGAGTCGATCCACATGATGTGTTTCCGGAGATCGGGAATCAATCCTTCCACCGTGTCCAGCATCTTTTCCTGTAACTTGTCCATAATCTCTTTGGGCGTGTCTGTGGGCACGGGGCTTGCCACCGTGATAAGCTGCTTGCCCTCTGGCGCAACACCGGGAGAGAAGTTGGACGGAACTACCAAAAACAGGTTCAACAGCTTGGGCATCACACCCTTGGCAATTTTTTCATAATACTGCTCCTGCCCAATCTCGCCAAACTGTGACAGCATCTTGATGTCGGTAATCTCGCTGTCCAGCGCCACGCGCAGCACAGGGCCCGCCCAAGAATATTTCAAGTTCCTTACATAGTCCACATAGTCATTTTCAAAATGCTCCGGCCCGGCAAGGTTCAGCACCGTATTGCGGATGTCGCCGTTGGAGACAATCATGTCCGCGCGATATTCCTCGCCCTTTACAATAACCCCCACCGCCTTGGCATCCTCCACAATGATCTTATCCACCTTGGCACTTTCAAACACCTCACCACCAAACTTTTTGATTCCGGCAATATACGCGTTGGAAATTGCCACACAGCCGCCCTGCGGGTAGCCGGATGATTTTGCCGCCGCCTCCCAGCTCAGGCAACGCACAAACTCGCCCGCCGACTCAATCCACGAAGGAATAGCGCAATACACCGAACCAATGCGGCTGACACAGGTATGCACCACCTCGTTGTCTGTATACCGTAGCAGCAGGTCTTTGAGTGTAATCTTGTCCAGCTCTTTTATCTCCTCCTCGCTAAAGCCCTTCACATCACCAAGGAAGCGCATTAGCGCCTGGAAATCCTCCTCCGGCACCATATTTTTAACATCATGTGGGAAAATAAATGGCTTTCCCTCAAAGCTGATTACCGGACGGATCTTTTGAAATTCCAGCGCATTTTCGATCCCCACTCGCTTTAGACATTCCACCACCGGGCCATTAATGCCGCGCGATATTACGTGCACGCCAATGTCCAGCATAAACCCTTCTTTTTTGTAAGAGCTCAGCCGCCCGCCAAAAATATTGTTTTTTTCAAACAAAGCCACCTTTTTGCCCTGGTGCGCCATCAATAGCGCCGCCGCCATGCCGCCCATGCCCGAGCCTATCACAATCGCATCATATTTTTTCATAGCTTCCTCCTGTATTACCCGTTCCCACAAAGATACTTCTCGCGTATCTTGATTTTATCCGTTTTCCCGCTTGCGTTAAGCGGTATCTCCTCTATAAACACCACTTCGCGCGGTTTTTTATAGCTTTCCATATGCTCCCTGCAATGCGCGGCAACCCGCTCTTCCCCTATTGCAGAGCCAACCTTGCGCACAACAAACGCAACGACAATCTCTCCCCATTCCTCATCGGGAAAACCCATCACCGCCACATCATCCACATCCTCCGCCAATGCCCGGATGCAATTTTCCACCTCCAATGGATACACATTCTCTCCACCGGTAATGATCATATCCGACTTGCGGCTGGCGATGTAAATATAACCTTCCCCATCCGCATAGCCCATGTCGCCCGTATAATACCATCCGTCCTTTATTGCGCGTTCCGTGGCCTCGGGCAGGTTATCATAACCCTGCATCATGCCATAACCGCGCACCACCAGCTCGCCATGCGCGCCAGGCGCACAGTCCTCGCCTCGCTCGTCCACAATCCTCACCATCACATCGACCATCGGCCTGCCCACCGAGAATAGCTTTTCCACATAACTATCCCCGTTCACCCCGCGGTGATCCTCCGGCGTTAACACACACAGCACCGGCCCCATCTCGGTCATGCCATAAGACTGCAAAAAACCACAATCCAGTCTTTTTGCCGTTTGCTTAATCAGCTCGGGCGGCATGGGCGCGCTGGAATAGGCCAGCAGCCGGACTGACGACAGGTCGTATCCCTCCAGCCCCGGATATTCCAATATACGCTTCAGCAATGTGGGAATCAGTGCAATCCTCGTCACACGTTCCCGCTCGATTGTTTCAAAGTATTCCGGAAAATGCACGCCGTCCAGCAACACCAGCGTGCCGCCGCAGGCCAGCACGGTCAATGCGCCCGCTGCCGTCGCGTGGAATAGCGGCGTGGCAAAGAGGTATGTCGTGTCTTCTGTCCAGCACGCGCTCACAATATTGGACATCGCATGGCATACCATGCCTTTGTGTGAAAACTTCACGCCCTTGGGATTGCCGGTGGAGCCGCTGGTAAAAAAGATCATCGCGGGATCGCCGTCATTTTTTTCCACATCCACGAACGGTGCGCTTTGCGCCGCCAGCAGGTTTTCATAGCACGGCACGCCTTTTATGTCACCGCCAATATTCACAACCTGCACTCGCGCGGGCAGGGCACCGCGCAGCTCTTCAAAAAGCCCGGAAAACCGGTCGGAGACAAATAGGTAATCGACGCTGTGGCTGTCCAGAATCCCGCGCACCTTCCCCGCGGGCATACGCCAATTCACATGCAACGCCACAACATTGCACCGGACGCAGCCCAGTGATAGTTCCATGTATTCGCTGCGGTTTTCACACAATATGGCGACACGCTGCCCCGGGCGCGCCCCCAACGACAGCAGTGCACCCGCAACCCTGCCCGCGCGCTCACTTAACCGGGCATATGTCAACCGTGTTTTGCCACTGACAACAGCCGTTTTATCCGCAAGCCTGGTTGCGTTGCGTGCTACAAGCGTTCCAAAATCCATATTGTTCTATATCCTGTGCTGTTTCTATTATCTTTACTATGCGCTCTTGCGCGCGTCCATTCCATCGCTACTTTCCCGCAATCCAAACCCCTGGATTGCCCTGGTCTTTTGACCGTAAATTAGTATTATTGATAGAATTTTTCGCCAAACACTTGCTCGGAAAGGCCGATTAAATCCGCCCACTTTAACGGGCCGCCCTTGTCCTGCGGATAGCCCGTGCCATACAGCATTCCAATATCCACCATCTCCGGCCGGTCCACCACGCCGTTTTCCAGCAGCTTTTTGGCAATGGTGATTTGATCCTTCAAAAGATCCGTGGTCATTTCCTCTGCGCTACGTGCCAGCGGCTCCCGATTGCCAATCAGCTCCACCGCCGCCGGATCCACGCTGCCGTCTTCTAGGAAAAAGCCTTTGCCGTTTTTCTTGGTGCCATAGCGCCCGTCCTTGTAAAAATTCTCTAGTGTCTGCTGCGCTTCACCACGGTTTTTGTAAATATGGTACACCACGTCTATACCCATTTCGTCCACCAGCTTCACCGGGCCAACCGGCAGTCCATATTGTGTAAACGCGTTGTTCACTTCGTTTATGTCATTGCCTTCCTCTATATATTTCAGCCCATTGCGCGTGAAGGGTGCCAGTATCGCATTGACCACAAACCCGGGGCTGTCGTTGCACACCAGCGGGCGCTTGCGAATCAACCCCGCGAAATTCAGGAAATTATCGATAGTTTGCTGCGACGTTTCCTTGCCGCGCACCAACTCCACAAGCTGCATAATCCACACCGGCGAGAAGAAATGCATACCGCCAAAGCGCTCGGGATGCGTCACAAACGCAGCCAATGTATCAACCGACAGGCCGGAGGTGTTGCTGGCAATCAGGCAATCGTCCGACACAACGGCGCACAGCTCTTCATATAGCGCTTTCTTGGCATCCAGGTCTTCGTAGATCGCCTCAATCGCAATATCCACATCCTTGAAGTTGTCGTCAAACTCCGTCACCGGGATAATCAGCTTCATCAGCTCTTCCGGCGCCTTTTTAAGGCGGCCTTTTTCATACATCCTTGTCAGTTGCTTCTCCACAAACGCCTTGCCTGCCTCAAGCGCCTCCGGTGTATCCTTCACCACCACCGGCGCGCCCATATCTCGTATAATGCAAATGACAATGCCACGGCCCATGCTGCCAAACCCCAGCACAGCTGTCTTTTTCAACTCTTTGGGGACAAATCCCTCCGCCATCATCTTTGCGGGCTTGTCTGTCATCCCCTTCAGGAAGAACGAGTGGATATATCCCTTGCATTCGGGCGTCATGGCCACCTCTGCAAAATACTCCTTTTCCAGCTCCAGCCCGTTCTCTATCGCGCCGGGCAACCCCTGCTCAATAATTGTAAAAAAGGCCTTGGGCGCGGGCAGCAACCTGCCGCGCGTTTTTTTCAACAAACGTTTTTTGGTTTCGGCAAGCCTCTCGCCAAGATCAGCAAAATCATAGTCCTCCCGCTTAAGCGAAGCAGAGCCGTCCCCAATTTCCTTTGCCAGCTTCTTTGCGGCTTCCACAAGATCGTCGCTTTCTGCAACAACCTCGTCTACGATGCCCAACTCATACGCTTCTTTTGCGCCCACAATCTTTGCGTCCACAATAAAATCGACGCCCGCATAGCCGATCAGGCGCGGCAGGCGCTGCGTTCCCCCGCCTGCCGGGAACAAACCGACATTGAATTCGGGCAGGCCAATCTTCACTGTTCTCTTGTCCTGTGCCACACGTGCTGTGCAGGCCAGCGCCAGTTCCATTCCGCCGCCCATGCAGTGCCCGTTTATCGCCACCACCACCGGCACGGGAAGTGCCGCAACGCGGTTTAAAATCGAATGATTGCGCTCTATATTTTTGCGCTTATCTTCCTTAGTCTCCGGCTTATTCCCCATTTTATTCAGGTTTGCGCCCACATGGAAGTTCTCCGGCTTGCCGGACGTTATCACCACACCGTCAATCTCCTTGCCGCCCGCCAGCTTTTCCAGCTCGTCCATCGCCGTCAAAAACCCATTCGAGATTGGCTCCGTCCATGTGTTTACCGGGTTATCCGGGTCGTCCATCGTCACAATTGCGATTCTATCCACAATCTTCACATCTACCGCATTCTGTGCCATAACTATCTATACCTCCATATCCTTTTGCTCTTTTATTTTTTCAACTGCTGCCCGGCGGGCATCAGGTAAACGACCGCTTTCATTTTGGCGACCTGCTCGCCCTCTTCGTTTGTGATGAAATATTCCAGCGCGATTTTGCCCTTGCCGCGCTCCAATATGGGCGCAATCAGCGTATCGCGTTCTTCCTCTGTCATGGAATATTCCAAAACAAGATCGGTTGTTGACGGCTTCAGGTAGTCAATCTCTATCCGGCTGGCAATGGGGATGTATTTGTCCGTGCCGTATGCACTGTAAATAATAGCCGCTGTGCTCACCTCGCCCAGCATAAAGATAGACCCCGCATAGGCAATCCCCACATGGTTAATATGAAGATCGGCAAGCGGCAGCTTCATGCGGACATACCGTTCGCCCACCTCATCCAAAAAAACACCGCTTTCGCGCACCCATCCAATTTTGTTGTGCGCGTATCTTTGTTTGATATCCTCAAGATCGATTTTGTATTCCGCCATGCCGCTCTTCCTCCTTACACTGTTTTCCTGTTAAAAAATACTTATTGCACTCTTTTCTGCCAGGGCTGGCGTTATTGCCCGCCTGCCCCTGTCATTTTTTTAATTTCCTCGTCCCCATATCCTAATTCCTTGAGTATTTCTGCGCTGTGCTCACCCAAATTTGGCGATCCTTTGGTCACCTTGCCCGGCGTTGCGGAAAGCTTGATGTGCGGCCCGCGCGCGCGTATTGTTTTCATCTCCATGCCGGATGGTGTTTCCATATCCACCACGGTATTGTAATCATCCTCCACCGCTTTTTCGATGGCCTCCGCGTTATTCAACACCTTAGAGCAGGGTATGCCGCTTTCCATCAGCAGCCGTTCCGGCTCGGAAAGGTCGTCAAAGCCCTCCATCCACTCTTCCACCACAGCCACAACGCGTTCAATATTCTGAAGGCGCGGGCCCGCCTCGGCAAAGTCCGGATCGTCAATCATCTCTTCGTGGCCAATCAATGTGCAAAGCGACGCCCACAGCTTGGGTGTTGGGCTAATGATGGCCAGAGAACCCTTGGAGCAGCTAAATACCCCGTAAGGGCCAATGGACTTATGATGATCGCCCGAGCGTGTGGAATTATAGCCCAGCATTGTGGTCTCAATATATGGGTTCATGCTGAACCCAACATTAAACAAGCCGATGTCAACATGCTGCCCCTCGCCCGTTTTCTCCCGGTTATACAGCGCCATTGCGATGCCGCCAAACGCATTGTGCGACGCGACATAATCGCACACTGAAAACCCATTGCGCTGCGGCGGGCCGTCCGGATAGCCGGAGGCGTCCATCATGCCCGTCATTGCCTGTGCCAGCAGGTCATAGCCGGGCGTTTTGCTCAGGTTCCCCTCGTGGCCAAACATAGAGATAGAGCAATAAACCAGCCGCGGGTTTATCTTAGATACACTGCCGTAGTCAAGCCCAAACTTTTTCATTACGCCTGGGCGAAAACTTTCAATCATCACGTCAGCCGTTTTGATAAGCTCTTTAAGCGCGGCGTTTGATTGTTCTTCGCCAAGCGGTATGCTCAAAGAGCGCTTGCCCCGGTTTAGCCACATATTCATGACCGAGCGCCCCTCCACCCAGGGGCGGAAAGCCCTTGCCTCGTCGCCCGTCCCCGGACGCTCTATTTTGATCACATCGGCGCCAAAATCAGAAAGCATTGCCGCGGCATTGGGGCCGGCAACATTTGTTCCAAAATCAAGCACCCTGATTCCTTCGAAAGGTCTCTTCACAGATGGCACTTCCCTTCCATAATTCATTTATTCATTTTTTATTTATGTATGAGTATTACGAAAAAACTATAAAGCGTTCACCGAACAAGTTGTAGTTAAATTATAAATTGCGTTGTGTTGTTTGTCAACCGCAAAAAGCGTAAATTATTCGCTACTGTCAGCTCTTTAGGCCGTTTGCTTCACACAGGCGTCAAGCCTCTGTTTTGCATTCCCCTGTTCATCACATTTTCTTTCGGTTGCGCTCCTAAAGGCTTCGTCCGGGCCGCGGGGTTGCTGCATTCCCTTCCTCTTTCACAACAGCATTAACCGTTCCCGTCCCCTGTTCGCTCAAAAAAACCTCCACCCGCTTGACGACCAAGCCATTTGAATGATAAAGTAAAACTATTAAAGGAGCCTTGCCTATGCGAAATAAAGAAATGACAAAAAGGCAGATGCAGGCGATTGAGACCAAGCAGAAAATTCATGACGCAGCTTTTCACCTTATGAATATAAACGGCCTGCAAAACGTTTCCATACGCGATATTTGTGATGCCGCCGGGGTTTCCACCGGCACATTTTATCATTATTATGCGTCCAAGGATGAGGTGTTCACACTTTCCGCGGCAAAGCTGGATGAAATCGCTTACGCCGTGTTTAACAACAGGGACAAGTCCCTCCCGCTGGGCGATCAGTTCGTCTCCCTATTCTTAAGCCAGGCAAAGCACATTGCCAGCCGCGGTTCTGCCATTACCAATTATACACTGGTGGTGCACCTGAAAAACCCGGGGCTGGAAATTTTTACGCGCAAACGGCCATTTTACGGATTTTTATGCCAATTTATAGACGAAGCGCAAAAAGCAGGAACGCTAAGCCGAGACTTTCCGCCTGAATTCATTTGTGACATGGCCCAGGCATTGTTTCGCGGCCTTTGGGTGGATTGGTGCACCGAAAACGGCGCGTTTGACCTTGCCAGCCGCACAAAAAGCTATTTGAGCACATTCATACGCCAATTTCTGGTGGACAGCCCCGCCTAAGCATACGAAAAAAACAAGCCCCTACGCCGCATGGGTAAGGAACACATACTTCCAAAACGGTTCTTCTCTATACACCTGTCATTATATAAAACGATTTGAGCTCCAAAGAACAAAACGGTTTTTTTATTTCTGCACAATCACTCAGGTCATAAATCCTGATTGGGAAAGCTGCTGCATTTGCACATGGTTAATGGATATTTTGCCACGCACCAGGCCCACAAGCCCAAGCTCGCTTAAATATTTGATGCTGCGGTTTACCGTGCGCTCGCTAATCCGGCAATTCTCGGCTATTTCCGCCCGCGTTTGCCTGATCACGGCAACTTCCTTTTGCTCCAGTTGGCTTTTTGCCGCTTCAATAATATATAGGCTAACCAGGCCAATCGCGTCGTTGCCCACATGCTGGCAAATAGCGCTGGCTGTGTCGTATAGCTTGTTTGCCAATATGGTGGTGACGTTGAACATAAAGCCCGTATCTTCCTTAAGCCATGCAATAAAATCGTCCTTATAGATGCGGAACAGCTCACTGTCTTCATATACACGCGCCGAGAAAGCAACATCCTCCCTGCCGCACAAAATCTCCATCTCTCCTATGGTTTCACCGGTAGAGATAAATACCACCCTGCTTGTGGCGCCGTCAAGCGAAATATTATAGATGCCGATTTTTCCTTTGCACAACAGATACACACAATCTATGGGCGCGCCCTGCTCCAAAAGGAACTCTCCCGTCTTCAGCCGGACAAGCTCCACTTTGTCTGCCAAAAAAGCGGGGGGAGACTCGGTAAATTCCTTTAGCCGCACCAAAAGCGCGGTTTTTTGTTGTTTGCTGTCCATACCGTTATTATGTCAAATCCAAAAACAAAAAGCAAACAGTTTAGGACATATGGCATTGTTTTTCCACCGCGTTTGAGGGAAAATGAAACCAATATTTTAATAAAAACCAATATCAAAACTAAAAAACGAACTCGTAATGGCAATACAGGTATCTCCCAATACCTATTATCGGAGGAAAAACGTGTTACCTAGGCAAAGAGTACTATCTGCGCTTGCGCATGAAGAAACGGACAGGGTGCCGCTGGATTTTTGGGCAACGCCGGAGCTATGGAAAAAGCTGAAAGAATATTTTGGCACGCACAGCAAAAGCGATGTGCTGCAAAAGCTGCATGTAGACATCCGCGACTATAGGCCGCAATATATCGGCCCTCCCTGCAAAGTGCTTAGTGACGGCAGCTATTTTGAGCCGATGGGTACGCACCGGCGCATTGTGCAAAACGAATACAACGCGTATGACGAATACGCCAGTTTCCCCCTCGCCTATGCGCAGGATGTGGCCGACCTCAGCAACTACCGCTGGGCCGATCCAAACGATTACGATTACGAAGGCTTTGGCGCGCAGATAGGTCAGGCACACGACACCTACTGCACCAAAATGATGGTGGGCGGGCTGTTTGAGCTGGCATGGGCCTTGCGCGGCTACGAGCAGTTTATGATGGATATGGCGCTCTCGCCGGACGTCGCACACTATATTATGGGCAGGATCACAGATTTTTACTGCATCTATATAGACCGGGCCATGCAAAACGCCGGCGACAAAATCGATATCATTTTTAGCTACGATGACATTGCCAGCCAGCGCAGTATGCTGATGTCCACCGTCATGTGGGAGGAATTTATCAAACCCTACCATGTGCGCATGAACAAAACAATCCAAAAATACCAAAAGCCCGTGCTGTACCACACATGCGGCAACATTTACAAAACAGAAATACTGGACGGGCTGATCGACATGGGCGTGGATATTTTGAATCCCATCCAAATGTGCGGCGACATGACGCTGGAGCAGCTGAAGAGTGAGTATGGCAGCAGATTGAGCTTCCACGGCGGCATCGACATCCAGAAGGTGTTGCCCTTCTACACACCGGACGAGATGCGTGGCGAAGTAAAGCGCATTACGGATGTTATGGGCAAGGGCGGCGGGCTGATCCTTGCCAGTACACACTATATCCAGAACGACACTCCGGTAGAAAATGTGATTGCCATGTATGAGCAGGGCAGCGGGCAAAAGATCTCACTTTAAGACATGAAGGGATACGCAATATGGACGCAACCTACGCGGTGGAAATGAAAAGCATCTCCAAATATTTCGGCGGGTTTTGTGCGCTGGACAATGTGGATCTTTGCGTACAAAAAGGCGAAATACACGCCATCTTGGGCGAGAACGGCGCAGGCAAGACCACCCTTATGAATATTTTATACGGGTTTTATGAGGCAGACAGTGGCGAGGTGTGGACAAACGGGCAAAAGCGTGAAATCAAAACGCCAAAGGATGCTATTTCACTCGGCATTGGCATGGTGCACCAGCACTTTATGCTGGTGGAGACATACACGGTACTGCAAAACATCATACTGGGAGACGAGCATATAAAAGGCCCGGGCGTCATCGATTACAAAAAAGCAAAGGCGGAAATTAAAAAACTGGCGGAAGATTATCATTTTAACATCGACCTCGACGCAAAAATACAAGACATCACCGTGGGTATGCAGCAACGCGTGGAGATTATCAAGGCGCTTTACCGCGGCGCGGATATACTGATACTGGACGAGCCTACCTCTGTCCTGACGCCGCAGGAAATAGAAGAGCTGATCGACATCATGCACAACATGGTGCAAAATGTCAAAACCATCATTATTATTACGCACAAGCTGGCAGAGATCATGAAATCGGCAGATACCTGCACCGTCATCCGCCGGGGAAAGAATATCGATAAAGTCGCCGTGGCAAATACCTGCGAAAAAGATCTTGCCGAGCTGATGGTGGGGCGCGCGGTGGAGTTTACCGTGGAAAAACAGGAATGCAGACGTGGCAGCGCGCTGCTGCAGATAGATGGGCTGGTGGTGGAGGACGACCGCAAAATCAAAAAGGTGGACGGGCTTTCGCTGGAGCTCTTTGAGGGTGAGATTCTGGGCATTGCGGGTGTGGATGGCAACGGGCAAAAAGAGCTTTTTGAGGCTGTTACCTCCCTGCGCAAAGCAAAATCAGGCAGCATCCGCATAGACGGGCAGGATATTCAAAATACATCGCCACGAAAAACATTTGAAGCCGGGATATCCGTTATTCCGGAGGACAGGCAGAAAAGCGGATTGGTGCTGGACTTTACCATAGCGGAAAACATGGTGCTGGAGAAGGTGCAAAACGCGCCATTTTCCAAGCACGGCATACTCGACTGGAAGGTAATACGGCAAAACGCGGATAAGCTGACAAAGGAATATGACGTGCGGCCGGATGGTAGCGCGGGTATGCGAGCGGGGGCGCTCTCTGGCGGCAACCAGCAAAAAGCCATCATTGCGCGCGAGATATCAAACGACGGCAGGGTATTGGTCGCCGTGCAACCCACGCGCGGGCTAGATGTAGGCGCGATTGAATTCGTACACAACGCCATTCTCTCTGAGCGCGACAAGGGAAAAGGCGTGCTGCTGATCTCGCTGGAGCTTGACGAGGTATTGAAGCTGTCCGACCGGGTTGCCGTGATCTATAACGGCAGGATCGTGAACATAATAGACGCAAAGGACGCCGATGAAAAACGTATCGGCCTGCTGATGGCCGGGGGGGAAGGCGCATGACAAAAACAACTGTACGCGACTGGCTGAAAAAACCCATTGTGGGTATTTTGCTCGCCATTGCCATTGGTTTTGCGGTGGGAGCCATTGTGCTGCTCATTGCGGGGTACAACCCCGGCGAGGCATACGGCGCTCTCTTTAGGGGCGTGTTCTCCAAGCCCAAGTATTTTGCGCAGGTCACTATCAAGAGCACACCTATTATACTAACGGGTATCTCCTTTGTGGTGGCTTTTAAATCCGGCCTGTTCAACATCGGCAGCGAGGGACAATATATCACGGGCGCGCTCGTTGCAGCCATTGTGGGAAGCCAGATAAACCTGCCCCCGGTCATCCATTTTATTGTGGTGATACTGGCAGCCATGGTGGCGGCGGGGCTGGTGGGCGCACTGGTGGGCTTTTTAAAGTCGCGCTTCCATGTGCACGAGGTTATCTCCTGTGTGATGATCAACTGGATCATGCTATACCTGAGTAACTACATGATCACACTGCCCTGGTTTAAAAAAGCGGGCACAGAAGCGTCTGTAGAGGCACTGGAATCCTCTTGGTCGGTAGTGGCAAACAACTGGAAAACATCGGAGGAAGGGTTGCAGCAGCTTGCGGGCAGCGACTCTCCCTGGGCAGAAGCCTTGCTGAAAACCGACCTCAACTACGGTATCCTGATCGCGGTTATCGTGGCCATCGGCATCTATCTGCTATATAAAAACACGGTGAAGGGCTATGAGCTGCGCGCTGTGGGTATCAACCCGCACGCTGCCAAGCTGGCGGGCATCAGCGTGGACAAGAGCATTGTGACCTCTATGGCGATATCGGCAGCCATCGCCGGGCTCGCCGGGGCGCTCACCATCACCGGTGTGATGCCGCACCGTGTCACACAACTTTCCATGCACGAGGGATATGGCTTTGCGGGCATTTCCGTCGCGCTTATCGGCGGAGGGTCACCCATCGGCAGTATCTTTTCCGGCATCTTCTACTCCATGCTGACCTACGGCAGTGCATCCATCCAATCGGAGACAGGCGCGGCAGGCGAGATTATGGATATTGTCATCGGTGTGATCATTTACCTCATTGCAATCTCATCGCTCATTATTATGCTGCTGAACAGAAAATCGGCAAAAGCGGGAAAGGCGGCAAAAAATGGATAACATAGGCATCGTTTTCAGCATCACATTAATGTACGCCACACCCCTGATATTCGCGGCGCTGGGCGGCATTATATCCGAGCGGTCGGGCGTCACAAACATTGGCATCGAGGGCATGATGACCATCGGTGCGTTTGCGGGCGCAGCCGTGGGCTATTTCACGGCAAACCCATGGATTGGCTTTGCGTGCGCGGCTGCCGCGGGCGGCGCGTTATCGGCGCTTCATGCCATTGCGTGCGTTAAGTTCCACGCAAACCAGATCATCTCCGGCGTAGCTTTAAACCTGATCGGCCTTGGGGTGTCGCTGTTTTTATCACGCCTGCTTTTTGATGGCGTTACACAGACCTTGCCCGTGCCAAACAAGCTGCCCAAGCTGGTGGAAAACGGCCCCGGTGGGCTAAACCTTGATTCCACCGTGCTGGTGGTATTAATCTTTATCATTGGCGTGTGGTTCTTTTTATACAAATCACGCGGCGGCCTGCGGCTTATCGCGGTGGGCGAGCACCCGGCGGCGGCGGATACGCTGGGCGTCAATGTGTTCCGTGTGCGGTTTTTAGCGGTCATCGTATCCGGCCTGTTTGCCGGCATGGGCGGCGCGGCCCGCACGCTCGCGGTGGTATCCAGCTTTTCGCCCATCGTGATCTCCGGTCACGGCTACATTGCGCTTGCCGCGGTAATCTTTGGTAGGTGGAACCCCGTCGGCGCATCGCTTGCCTGCTTGCTGTTCGGCTTTGCGCAATCGCTGGTGGTGGTGCTGGGCGGCGGAGACATTGCCATCCCTTCACAAATACTTGCCATGCTGCCGTATATACTGACCATTGTGGTGCTGGTGCTGCTGCGCGGCAAAACAAACGCGCCCAAGGCAAGCGGCATCCCCTACATCAAAGGACAACGATAACCGGAATGGAAGAACAAAAATTATGAGAATGTATGAACTACTGGATAAAAAACGGTTGGCGCGGAAATTAAGCGCGGATGACATTGCATATGCCGTGCAGGCATATACCAAAGACGAAATACCCGATTACCAAATGTCGGCTCTCCTTATGTCCATCGCCATTAACGGCATGGACAATGAAGAAACCGCCGCAATGACTAAGGCCATGGTGGAATCCGGCGAGATCGCCGACCTCTCCGCCATCCGTGGCGTGAAGGTGGACAAGCACAGCTCGGGCGGCGTGGGCGACAAAACAAGCCCTGTCGTGGGCGCTATCGTCGCGGCATGTGGCGTGCCCGTGGCAAAAATGTCCGGAAGAAGCCTGGGCTTCTCGGGCGGCACGGTGGATAAGCTGGAGTCTATCCCCGGCTATACCATCGACCTGCCCAAGGAAAAGTTTTTTGAAATTGTCAATACCGTGGGAGTGAGCATTATTGGCCAAACAGGCAACCTTGCCCCAGCGGATAAAAAAATATACGGCTTGCGGGACGTGACGGCGACGGTGGAAAGCACCCCGCTGATTGCCTCCAGCATCATGAGCAAAAAAATAGCGGGCGGCGCGGACGCGATATTGCTGGATGTGAAGGTGGGCAGCGGCGCGTTTATGAAAGATGTGGAAAAAGCGGTGCAGCTTGCAAAGGTAATGGTTTCCATAGGCGGCAGCTTCCACAAAGAGACCATTGCGCTGATTACCCAGATGGATAGCCCGCTTGGCAAAAACATCGGCACATCCCTGGAAGTAATCGAAATGATCGCCGTGCTGCAAAACGAAGAGCAAGGCGAGCTAAAGGAGCTTTGCCTGGCGCTGGCTGCAAACATGCTGTACCTCGCAGGCAAGGAGCGTGACATGGAAACATGCGCGGCGTTGTGTGAACAAGCGCTCTCCAGCGGCAAGGCCTTTGAAAAATTCCGGGAGATGGTGGGCGCGCAGGGCGGTGACATTTCTGTTATCGATGACCCGTCACTTTTTGCGCAGGCAAAATATATTGTGCCCGTGGCGGCAAAACAGTCCGGCTATATACAGTCCTTCCGCACAGAGCGCTGTGGCATGGCGTCTATGGTGCTTGGCGCAGGCAGGGAAACCAAACAATCGCTTATTGACTACACAGCGGGTATCACCCTTATTGCAAAGCGCGGGGACACCGTGCAGCAAGGCCAGCCGCTTGCTTATCTTCACACCTCAGACGAAAACAAAATAAAACGAGCGGAAGAACTCTTTTTGAATGCTGTAACCATTGGACAAGAAAAACCGCAGCCGCAGCCGTTGATCTATCAAAGGATCACCAGCGCGGATCTATGAATTCAGTTTGCCAGAAAGTAAAAATATACTCAAAGCAAAGAAACCAAGGAGGAGAATCATGAAAAAGTTTGTAGGAATTTTATTGGTAGTAACCCTTTTACTCGCTCTTACCCTGACGGCTTGTGCGCCCGCCGCACAAGAGCCCGCAACCGAAGAGCCTGCGGCAGAAGAACCCGCGGCGGACGAACCCGCAGCGGACGAACCGGCAGAAGAGCCCGCTGCAGAAGAACCGGCAGCAGATGGCGGGGACTTTAGCGTTGCGCTGGTAACGGACATTGGCGGCATCAACGACCAGTCCTTCAACCAGTCCGCATGGGAAGGCATGAAGAGGATGGAGGAAGAGCTTGGCTATAAGATCAGCTATCTGGAATCCAACCAGGAAGCCGACTTTAGCTCTAACCTCGACAAGCTTGCGGACGGCGAGCCGGATCTGATCTGGGCGTGGGCTTTTTGATGGCGGATGCAATCAGCAATGCCGCAGCCACAAACCCGGATATCCAATACGGTATTGTAGACTCTTCTTACGAGGAGCAGCCCGGAAATCTGGCAAGCATCCTTTTTAAAGCGCAGGAATCCAGTTTCCTTGTGGGCTACATAGCTGGCCGCATGACAGAAACAGACCACGTCGGCCTTGTTGGCCCCATCGTGAACCCGATCATCGACCAGTTTGAATACGGCTTCCGCGGCGGCGTTGCCTATGCGGCAAACGAACTGGGCAAAGAAATACAGGTGGATATCCAGTATGCCGAAAGCTTTAGCGACGACGCCAAAGCAAAGGCTATTGCGCAGGTGATGTATAACGACGGCGCGGATGTGATCTTCGCCATGGCGGGCGGCGCAGGCCTGGGCGTGATTGAGGCTGCCAAAGAAGCGGATAAATATGTAATTGGCGTGGATATGGACCAGAACTATCTCGCGCCGGATAACGTAATCACCTCCGCAGTGAAAAATGTGGGCGAAATTATGTTCCAGCTCTCGCAGGAGGTACAGGCCGGTACATTCACAGGCAGTGGCACAGGCACATCCTATGGCCTTGCAGAGGACGCCGTGGGCATTGCACCAACGTCCGACAAGCTGGTACCCGCAGAAATTTTGCAAGCAACGGACGACGTAAAAGCCAAAATGATAGAGGGCGCAATAGAAGCACCTTTGAGCGAGGAAACATTGACAGCATTCCTGGACACACTGGAATAGCAGACCTTATGGGGGCAATGCCTCCGGTTAGAATCGGATAGAAAAAACAGTGCCGGGGAAAGCAATTCCCCGGCACTGTGCAACTAAAAAGCAAGGAGAACTACAATGTCATTTGACAAAATAATGGATTTGCAGACGGTGCGCTATGAAGACGGCGAGCTTATCATACTGGACACGACAAAACTACCCACCCATCTGGACTACGTAAAGATGGAAACCGTGGAGGACTGCTATGACGCAATCAAAACGCTGAAGGTACGCGGCGCGCCCGCAATCGGTGTGGCAGCGGCCTATTCGCTGGTGCTGGCGGCCCGCGCGGCAAGAAAATCTTCTTTTGAGGATTTTTATGCGGACTTCAAAAAAGCGAAGGATTACCTCGCGGCATCACGCCCCACGGCAGTCAACCTTTTTTGGGCGCTTGACCGTGTGGACAACAAGATACTGGCAAACAAAGAAAAACCGGTGACAGAGCTGGAAGGAATTATACTGAAGGAAGCCGACCTTATAAAACAGGAAGACATTGCCATGTGCCGGCAAATCGGCGAGCATGGGCTTTCCCTTTTAAAAGATGGTATGACGATACTCACCCATTGCAACACGGGTGTGCTGGCTGCGTCACGCTACGGCACGGCAATTGCCCCTGTTTATTTGGCGCTGGAGCAAGGGATGCACATTAAAGTATACGCGGATGAAACCCGCCCCCTCCTGCAGGGCGCGCGACTCACGGCATACGAGCTTTTTTACGCGGGAGCGGATGTAACGCTTATCTGCGACAATATGGCGGCCGCCGTTATGAAGGACAAAGGTGTGGATGCTATTTTTATCGGCTGTGACAGGATTGCGGCCAATGGGGATTTCGCAAACAAAATCGGCACCTACAGCCTTGCCGTACTGGCAAAGCACCACGGCATCCCTTTTTACAGCGTTGGCCCCACCTCCACCATTGATATGGACATTGCGGATGGCAGTTGTATCCCCATATGATATTCCCTTACGCCCTTTGTTGAATGGAACATTACCTTTTTCAAAATGCCCTGTTCTGCCGCTTCTAATTTTGCGATTACCCAGGCATCCACCTATTTGCGTTTGCTTAAGATTCAATCCAAAGTGCCGGTTAAATGCGTCTGTTAATTCCTTTTCCGAGAGCACCTTGAAATTCTCCTCTAAAAAGGCTATCTCTTCATCCGTGTACTTATGTATTTTCATTTTTCTCTTCTAACATTGCCGGCATGTTAAAATCCCTTCCGACGTAATCATAGCGCGCAACCTCCGCTTTCAGCACTAGCGACGCATTTGAAACTATTTGCTGTGCCACATCGGTCACAGCTTTCGCCCGGGTGATTTCCTCTTGCAGCTTGTCTCCGACAATCTCCTCATCTCCCAGCCGCTCCAACTGCGCAAACAAATGATTGTTCAGGTCTGATAGTTTATTCTTCATCGCCATCCTCCGCTTCTTCCTTCAGGTAAAATTCATGGGTACCGTCGGCAAGAGCCTGCTCTTCATCCGATACCTGGTACCCCAACTTTTTCAGCGCTTCATATATCCCTTGCGTAAAGGGTCTTTGTCTACCCCAGCAACGAACGAACGGTCGATCTTGACCGTGTCTGCAGGCAGGCTCACGAGGTAACTCAGCGAAGAATAGCCTGTACCAAAGTCGTCTATGGCGATGCGTACCCCTTGCTTACGCAGCAAGTGCAGATTGTTAACGGCACTTTTCATTTCTGCAACTATTGTATCTTCGGTAACCTCCAACACAATGTTTCGGGGCTCCAGCCCATAGCGTTGCACTGCATCCAGCACCTCGCGTGGCAGCGTACTGCGGCCGATGATATCGGACGACAGGTTGATGTGGATGGAAAAACCTTCCGGGGCGTTTTGCGCAAGCCAGCTTTTGCACTGGCAGCACACAGTGCCAAGCAGCCACCCCTCCACGCAGGCCATCAACCCGGATTGCTCCAGCAGAGGAATGGCGACATCCGGCATAATGGTCTCGCCCGCATCCTCGTCCTGCCAGCGCAGCAGCGCTTCAGCGCCCACACACCTGCCCTCGCGGTTCCAAATGGGCTGGTAATACAGCAAAAACCCATTAAATCCATTGTCGACAGCCTGTCGCAACCTAGCCTTGACGTTGAACCGTTCGATCGCGCCCGCCCGATCTTGGTCAGAGAAAAAGAAAGCATCGCGTCCCTTTGTAAGCTTGGCGGAATGGATGGCGATGTCGATATCCATCATCAATTCGTCCACTGTAGTGCGTCCACAAGCATATTCCACTGCCACAATCGCAAACCCCACCTGCAATTCCAGCCCGTCGATGGAAAGCGGGTGATTTTGGAAGTCTTCCTGTATGGCGGACATGAGCTCACGGATTTCCTCTTGGCTACATCCCAATACGTTGCAAATAAACTGGTCGGTAGCATAGTTGTACAACTCCCCATATTCCTGCGTCAGCCGGGTGAGCCGCCGGGCGACGACATGCAATACCTTGTCGCCGATGCTGTGACTGTATACACCGTTGATCTCCTTGAAATTCCTGATATCCAGGAATATGATGGTACCCACCCTGCAATCTTCCTCTTGCAGTGCAGCGACATCTTCATAAAAACGCATCCGGTTTTTGAGACCGGTGATGCTGCTCGTTCGCAACTGCTCCTGCGCTAGCATACCGAATTGCATTACTTTTTGTATATTGAACATGGATCCATACATCAAATCTAGTTCACCACCCTCGGTATATGCGCACTGGGCGCGTATAGATATCCACACGCGCGAAGTGTCCCCCATTTCGATACGTGCTTCTGTGGTCACCAGCCGCCCCCCTATCTTAATGTGATCGGACAATAGGTGAATAAACTTCTCCCGGTCTTCGGGCGCAATATGAATATATTCTGCCATCTTCTCTACCGTAGGCTGTATGACTATGTTGGGCATGCAAAAAAGATCCGTGGCGCTCTGCGAAAACGTGATGCGTTTCTGCTTGCGGCTGTAAACAAAAGTGCAATCTGCGCTGACGTCGTTTAAGATGCGCTGCAGTTCCTCGCCGTGCACGAGGTTATCTGGTTCGGGCGAGGCCTGCTCCACCCGTATACGTTGTCCGTCCGCCGTCCGGTAGGCATCGCGTGTGCCTTGTGTGTGCACCAACTGGTTGCGCCCGTTGTGTTTGGCAACATACAGACAGTCGTCCGCCCATTCGATGATGGCTTTGTAGTGCTCTAACTCTTGGACGGCCTGTGTGGCAAGCCCAATGCTGACGGTAACATATGCGCTGGTTTTGCTGTCGGGGTTTTCGATACCAAGGGCCTCGATACCAAGGCGCATCCGCTCAGCCAGCGCAATCAGTTCATCATGTGGTCTGTTATATGCGACGACGATAAACTCTTCGCCGCCATACCGCGCAAGCATGGCACCCTGATCCAAACGCTCTCTCATAGCCGAACTGACCTTCATCAGGCAATCGTCACCCATGAGATGGCCAAACCGATCGTTATATTTTTTGAAATGATCGATATCGATCATCATGGCACTTACCGTGTGATTTTTGCTGCGCTGCACCTCCCAAGTGTCATCCATATACTGGACAAAATCGCGCCGGTTGCTAATCTGGGTAAGCTGGTCTTGTCGGGCAAGGTAATCCAGCTTCTCGTTGACTGAGGCCAACTCGTACTGCGCCTGCTGCGCCCTGCATTTATAGACATAGTTGTGTACAAAGGTGGAATAAACAGTGGCAGACACCAACCACACACAGGGAAACACCACACCTAGCAAATTAAAAAGATAGGCTCCGGTACCGGTGGCTGGACCAAAAATACCGTCATAGTAGAGATAGACGGTATAAAACGCGAACATGGCACTCTCCAGCAGCAGGGCTCTCTTTTGTCCAAAGACCGGAATGCCGCCCACGATGAACGGCACAGCCAAAAAACGAATAAGCACGCCCGGATCCTGTGGCCCGGTCATGAACAGAGAAATCTCGCATATCAGGTGCAGAACGGGATACAGCACGTCAATATTGCGATCCAGAAAACAGCTTTCCCGATAGCCCTTTTGCTCGTATTTGGGTAGTTTTATAAAAGCAATCCACATGAAGGCAATAATGAGGAGATGCACTACAATGTGCGCGAGCCGAAGTCGACTAGACTGCGCATAAAAATACAGATAAACAAACAGCGAAATGATATCCATCACGACAAGGATGGCGCTTTGTACAGTGAAACGTTGCACATTGACTGCAAACAAATGCGCCCGGAATCCTTTTTCATATTCCGGTGGTATTCTGGCAAAAAGTTGCCGTGAGATTACGTTCAGAACATACTTGTATACCGCCAAAACGATCACATCCCCTCCTGCAGAGAGGTCGCCTAAAGACCGCAATGATTGTTCGAGCCACAGACGCGGTGTCTCTATCCTCCTTATACCCCATTTCTCTGGCTACAAACATGAAAAAAACGCAAGCACTTTGTATGCAAATTTTTTTCGTTTGTGTTGTTGCATAAAAACAGATGTGGTTCGTATCGTTAGCCGTTATCGTCATTACTCCAGCGGTGGTTACTTGGATTGTCAGCCCGACCGGGTTTGAATTCTTTATGATTCCACAATAGTTATTTTCCGCAGACATTCCTGCATACTTGTTTGATATCGTGACGCTTGATACTTCATCATATATCGAACCAAGTTTCATCTCGTAATTAAGAACAGGGCAGACACATAATGTCCGCCCCGTCTTTACACTTTTTATAAAACAATTCATGATTACCTCGTTGTTCAGTATCAGTATACCGTCATTGTCGAAACAGAATCAATCGGGTTTTCAACCGCCAATGTCGCCCTTATTGGCTGAAACGGCGGTATTTTAAAAAACGTCTTTGTGTCCGGGTACCCCAGAGAAATCTTCTCTATTAAAGTAGAGACATTACCTTGCTGCTTGTATTCTGGCACTGCATATCTGCCGCCATAATATAGCTCCGAATCTGTATCTGCATAACCGGCACACTCATCAAAGTATGCTATATTTACTTTATCGTATAAATCACAAAATATTTGAGTTGTATTTGATGTAATTTCATCAGGGCAAAGGCTATCTACACCAACCAATGCCGCAATAAAAATCGCCCGGATTTTATCATTTTCCGAGCGATGTTTTAAATCGCTATAAAGCGTGGTTGTTACACATCTTTTTAAACTAAAAATTCAGCTGCGCTTTCACCGCTGTTGATCCGGCAGTTTTAACTGTTATTTTCCTTCTAT
This sequence comes from Christensenellaceae bacterium OttesenSCG-928-K19, assembly GCA_030266015.1. Classification (GTDB taxonomy): domain Bacteria; phylum Bacillota; class Clostridia; order Christensenellales; family Christensenellaceae; genus UBA5399. The sequence continues at coordinate 79,809 of JAJDHD010000003.1, forward strand.
AAAAGAACTGATTCTCTCGTTATCTTCATCGAAATAATATGTTTCGATTACATAATCACTATAATCCTTCGCCATGGCGAAAATAGCTTCGCCCACCCATGTATCACCAGGATACAGGTCTTTCGCTTCCAAATTCGGGGATATATCGTGCGTCGCGCCAAGACCGATATAGGTACGACCATTTGCCGTGATACCACCGCCGGCTGGGTTCGTTGCTCCCAATTCTATTGTTGCCATGGTAATCCCCAGATCGCCTGCAGGAAATTCTTCTGGAAAATATACCTCATACGTGAGCAAGCAATATTCCAAGTCGGAATCTTCTATCTCTTCAAAGTATGTCACATGGCCTTCATCATTATACCGTTGCACCGCGGACAAAGCAGCGTCTCCCCGTTCAATGTTCAATATGCGGTAAAATACCGTATGATAATTTCCCGATTCCGTACTATATCGTTTCGTTTCCACCCACTCGCCAATTTTGGCAGGGTTTTCCGCCATCGTTTCCACAGGAACTATTTCTCCCGGATCCGCCGAAATGTCACCGTCCTTTGTTGGCTCTGATTCTTGTTCTTGTGTCAGTTCCGGCGTTGCTTCCTCTGTCGGCTCCGGAATCGGTTCTTCCGTCGGCGCCTGTTCTTGTTCCTGTGTTGTCTCCGGCATTGCTGTTTCGGCAGGCTCCTGCACATCAGTGCAACCGCTAAATACAACGGCCAGCATTATCACAACCAATACGATCCCAAACAAACTTTTTTTCATCTTTCTTTCCTCCTGTTGCACCATCTACTATTTAGTGTCCTTGTGCATTATATAGCAAAACAAGCCGATTATCAAATGATAGTATAATGCTCCCCATTGTCAAGACCACATGCCCCCAAAAATAAGTTAAGTCCTTTCTCTTTTTCTTGTATTTAAGCAACACATATCAGGTTCTCTGCCGGGAAATATTTCGATGGCGAGAACCCATCAAGCGATGCATACCTGATTCGCTCGCGTTATGGCATAATTTCGCAGCAAATAGGGTTTCCGATACTGTGACAAGTACATCTTGCTCAGGTTTGGTTTCGGATATATTGCATATATCCCCATATCTCGCATGATTCGCCGCGTCCGTTTCCGGTTAATGGTTATCACTTTCCAGTTCCTCAGCCATGAGGTGATGCTTCTGTAACCCCATGTTGGCTCGTCGGTGTGGATACGGTCTATGAGCCTTCGTATTCACAATTCTTCATCTGACAGCAGCTTAGGTGCTGGCGGCTCTCGGTACACATCCGAACGGGTTATGTCAAGAAGCTCACACTGGCGGCGAACGCTGATTCGGGCATTCCCATGCTCAATCAATTCATCGGCGGTTCCTATGCTGCCGTTCCCTGATTTCTGCTTCTTTTTTTTAACCCAGTCCAGCTCATAGGTTAGCTGACCGACTTTTTGCTCCAATCGTTCTATCCGCTGACACTCTTGCTCCAGTTCTTTTTCAGCATCGCTCGCCCCAGAGGCAAATACCTCCGGCGCTCTTTCCAAAAACTCTTTCTTCCAGCGCGAAACCATGACCGGATTAATTCCGTAATCACTGGCGATTGCGTTGACTGTATCTTCTTCCCGAAGAACCTTCAACACGACCTCTGTTTTAAATTCTGCTGTGTACCTTGTTCTTTTTTTCATGCTCCCAGTATAGCTTATTTTTTCTTATTTGTGGTCTCAGCTCTGGGGAGCATTATACGATTGGTAGCGTAAAGGGTATTTTAAAGGGTCAGATTTTATCTCTATATATCGCTTTCAATTTTTATGAGACACAATCCATTCCTTGCCGTATAATAGAGTAATTAAGAGAGTAATAAGCCATAAAGGAGAGATAACCATGAGTGATGATAAGTCCAAAACCTATTTGAATGACGAGCAGTTGGAGGAAACCATTGGCGGAAATAGATTCCCGCATAAAACCATTAATATTTACGGCACGTGCAATGAATGTGGCCACGTTTGGAGGGTTACGTGGGGGCCAAAGTCTTGCCCTCAATGCGGTTCCGATAACTACAAGCAGGAAAACAGGGGGAGACTATGAAAGACGATAAAACCAAAACCCCTTTGACCGATGAACAGATGGAATATGCAAACGGTGGCAACTCGTCTGCGCCTACATCTTTCAGACAGTGTCGCAATTCCACATGCAAACATTCATGGGATGACCTAGCCATATCGACATGCCCAAAATGCGGTTGCGCGTATACAAGTGTTATCAATTTCCATCTTTGACCCCCCTCTAAATCCGCTGTAAAGGAGATTTAACCATGAACGACAATAAGACCAAAACCAATTTAACAGACGAACAACTCGACGATGCAAACGGTGGTGTATCGAATGGCAGCCCCGAAATAATCTCTATGTACTGTATTTGCGGAGCAAGATGGGAAGGCAAGATTAATAGCCGTTGCCCACGCTGCGGTGCAGCTGCTGGTACCAAACCTACCCCACCAAAACACGGCGAAGGCTCTGGCATTAAGTAAGCCTTCCACAACGACAAAGGAGACCTAACCATGAAAAACGATAAGACCAAAACGCCCTTGACAGACGACCAGCTCCGCGATGCAAACGGCGGAAAATATAATTTCATCGGCCCCGATGCGATTACCCACTTTGTCTGTACGCATTGCAATCATTCCCACCCCGCCCCGCCTGTACCAAAAAGGTGTAAAATTTGCGGACGGACTGAATTCGAGCCACGCAAGGGATGATATGTGTATATGCCATCTACTCGCTGCCCATCAGGTGGCGCTTTTTATTTGCTGCTTTCCTCTGCTTGTCCGGCGTTGCTGGCCTGACCCCATAGCGTTTACCCGATAAGGAATCTAATCGTCAAATCGGCAGGATAAAAAAACAACACATGAGCTACATCCGACAAACGAAGGGGAACTAGCTTTCCGTCAACACACCGTCGATGAAGGTACTGTGCGCAGGCAGGCTGGTGACGAATGAAGGATCGGCAGCCGCTGCTTCATTTTGATACAGCGTACCGTCCAGCACCTTTGTATCAGTACCGAGCCATACGTCGCCATTTGGTTTGACGATAGCACAAATGGTTTCGGGGTTGTCCGTTTCATAGCTCTTATACATCTTGGCGGCGTAGTCGTCAGTCACGCATAAGGAAAGCTCTGTTTCAAGTTCGCCATCTGTATAGTAGTACAAGACTGCCGTATTGCCGCCGTCGTACCGCAATTCAAATTTGGTTGGGACGCCCTCGGCGTCGGTACCCTCTGCGCTCGCCGTATCGCCTTGTTCCGTATAGGATACGTCCTGCAAGCCAAACATCTCGAGCACCATCTTAACCGAATCTTCTGCGGTCGGGTCGAAAAACGAACCGGTGAATGCGAGATCAACCTCGCCCTTCATCAATTTAAGCGCCAGCATGGCTGTGTCTGTGCCGGAAATAAATGCTTCAATATCTTCGGTAGTACGCTCCTGGTATTCAGTGAACAGCTCCATCCAACTGCCCGTGCCCTTTGCCTGTGCTGCTTCTTCGCCTGGCGCTTCTTCCTGCTGCGGCTCATCGGACGCTTCGGCCTCCGGGGGCTCTACCTCCGCGGCTTCCGATTGCTCTGTCGCCTGCGCGGCAGGCTGCTCTTCCGTGGGTGGTTCTTCCTTCGCCGGACTGCCGCACGCTGCTACGGCAACCACAAAGACAATCACACTCAGTACAATTAAAAGTTTTTTCATCATAATATTCCTCCATGTATATTTATTGAAAATCAAATCGAGTAGACATATTATTCGTCAAACACCAATATTTGCACGACGTAGTTGATGGAATCATCGCCCGGTTGATTCGTATGGCTGATGTCCGCAAGGCGCGCATGATATATTGCTGCGATCTGTAGTCATATCGCCGATACTGTGCTATTTGCTGTTCGCTCCACTCGCGCTTCATCAACTCCTGTATGTCGTCCAGCGATAACGTTTGATTTGTTTTTATAATTTGCTGACCTTTCATGCTCCACCACTCCCATTTCCAATATTTTCTTGCTATTTTTCATTAACGGAACACGCGCTTTCTTCTTTCCCATGGGCCCATTCTTCAATGGTTGGGGTTACGCCCGTTTCGTATCTGATCTCTTCGGCAATGATGCTAATCGCCGCGGGATCGGATATCCCGTGTAGCAGCTTGATATGATACTCGTCCCTGTCGGTCGCTATCCGCAGCGAAAGCGTTTCACGGCTGAACACCGCTTCTTTCAGTTTTGTTTGCTTGACACCCCAAAGAAATACGCGACTGTCTACAAGCACACCGAATGTCGAGACGATTACTTTTTCAAGCGGGATATTGCCTCCATTTTTTTTCACAGATAGTTCGGCAGGGGATATCCCAATAATTTCATTCTCTACAACCAGCTTGAAATTGGAATACCGCGCCAAAGCGTTCCAGAGGAACATACCAAAAGAAACAGCGGTTATGAAAAAAACAGCGGATGGTAATACCAATCGAAAGGCAGCGCATAGTACACCGATACAAGCTGTGGATATTGTTATGAATATGAAAGCTGATATTCTACGTTTTAATATGTTCATTGTGCTCCTGCTCCTTGCTTTCAGTGTAGAAGCAAATAGCAGAATTCGCATCATCCCAAAGGATGATTTTAAATAAAAAAGTCCTCACCCATTTGGATGAGGAGCGCGGAATGGAGCGTATTTTCCTTACTTTTGCACCTGGCCATGCAGCAATGTGCTGATCAGTTCGGCACGGCCGGATACGTCATATTTCTGGTAGATATTCCTTAGGTGGGTCTTTACCGTATTTTCACTGATAAAAAGCTCGTCGGCAATCTCACGGTTTGACTTGCCGTTAAGTACACTTTTCAACACATCGTCCTCTCGTTCAGTGAGTTCCTCCAGTGGCTTTACCTGATGGATAATATTGTCCTGCTGCTGCGCCGGTATCAGCGCGTAGGCGTTCAGGTAGGTATGGTTCTTCAATGTCAGCACAAGCCATCGGTTGAGCGGCGGCAATATGACAAGTGTGATGCATACGATGGTTAGCGCAACCACCGTCGTATATACTTCTGGCATGGCAAGCGTCGTGATGCCGCGGGATATATAGCTACCAATGATGATGCCCAGCACATTTGCCGAAAGTCCAATGCCGAATACCTTCACCGGGTTTTTTGCATAATCCAGCGTTTCAGCCAATATGCTCCACCAGAACAGGTCGAATATACCGCAGGCACCGAGCATCAGGGTATTCACAACAAGATAACTGCCTGCCGAGCGATCTAACAGTAAGAAAGATAAAAACGATGCCATCATCATTCCCATTGCTAGATACAGGAAGGTGGAGCGCCTCGCCAGCAGTGGAAGGTTGCGCATGATGACAAGCGCTGCCACATATGGAACCGCCCAATACCAACTTGACAGCCAACTAAGATGCGAAAAGGCAGGGTTCAACACTTGATACATTAGCCCGGAATTGATTGTGATAACAGTGATAAAGGCAAAAAGAATCAAGATGGGCTTTACAATGTTTCTGCCCGTTCCGCCGCTTTCCTCCCCAGCAAAATGTGATTCTTCCGCCTTTGGGAACTTCAACGCAATCAAAAAACCAACCGGCAGCATTGCGATGGCCAGTCCAAGCCCGATAAAAGGCGAGACGTTCGCGGTGACGACCTGGAAGCATATCATCAATATGTTACTGATGATCAATAAGTCTGCGGCGGCCTTTATGCGTTCCTTGCGCGGCACAAATATCTTTAAAAAGCAACTCCATGTAGCGAGGCCCATGCCCGTCAAAAAGTTGCAGGCAACGAATGATACATACCACAGAGCGGAAGGCGCAAAGAAGAACACGATGGAAAACGGAATGCAGATAAGGAAAGAACAAAGCAGGGCTTTTTTTGCGGCGTTCATCGAGCGGACAAAAAAACCGCAGAGAAAAAGCCCCGCAAGCTGGCCTATGATACCCGCCATGATGAGGGAGGACGGATCAAAGCTGAAATGCGCGCATAGCCCGTACATCACAGGCCCCTCAAACAGCAGGGAAAGAACGTATGCAAAGCCTATCCCCGGTGCAAGCGATATCAAAAAGCGGTGGTTTTTTGTTGTTGCTTTCATATTTTCGTATCCAAAATCTGTGAGTTGCAAGATAGAGAAAGATTTTACTAATTATATCGCGCTCGTGCTTATATATCAATACAGCATTTGTTGCGTTGATATGAGGAATCGAATAAACTGTTTTGTTGACATGATACTACTGTATCTACGAAGCAGAAAAAAAGCAAACGCCTCAAGGGTGCCCAAATAAAAAATTCGCGAACCAACGCAAATATGGTTCGCGAACATGGTACGCGCGGCATCACACCGCTGACATCATAATTATTTTGTCACTCTATCAATATTAGAAGCTAAGGCCGTTGCTTCCGCCTGCGAACAGAGTGCCATCACCATTTTTAAATACTGGGGTGAGCGAAACAGACTCATCATCCGAAGCATACCAGTAATATACTCCGTTATTTGAAGTGCCGTTCCATTCGTATTCGCTCGCGTCACAGCCAATCTGTACTTTGTAATCTTCATATGTCAATTTGAATTTTTCGTCGCCCATTCCTTCCTGCCAATCCAGCGCCGCTTGGAGTTGTTCGACAGTTGCACGATCTTCAGAAACCACCTGCTTTCCCTCGCCCTTCAAATCAATGCCTGTATTAGCTTCTGCCGCATTTGACTCGGCTTCTGCGGAATCGCCGGTATCGGCTTTTTGTCCGCAGGCGCTCAGTGCAACTATTAACACCATAGCTAAAACAATAATAAGTATTTTCTTTGTTTTCATTTGCATATTTCCTTTCATTTTTAATTTTGATTGTACACACACCGGATATTATTTTACCCTGATGTCTGCCGCGTTCTAATCCTGATTTTATTCCGTTCATATCAAATATATCGTAGTTGCTATTTTGTCAGGAGATATTCAGTTCCATCATCATCGGTCAGCACAATCTCATCGTCGTTATTGACTGTTACGCCATAATTGGTAGGCGTATCGCTTTTGAGCGATCCTAGATACTCATATACTTCCAAAACTCCATCGACGTACGCATATTCATAATCGTAAGAATATATGCTGTTTTCGTTACGCCCGGTTCCATCTTCGTTAAAAGTCCAGACCTCGCTCAACCATGGTTCACCGTCCCAGTCGCCAACCAAAAATTGCGCCTCTTCATTTATTGTTTCCTTCGCCTTTTCTCCACAGGCCGTAAAAATGGACAGAGCCAACATCGCGCAGACTATAAATATACATACTTTTTTCATGCTTTTATTCCCTCCAATAATGCTGCCTTTTGTATACTACATGAGTCCGGCTAATGATCCAAGCATTCCTGCCGCCGCTCCGAAGATCGCTCCGACAATAACAATGACGATGATCCATATCACCAATGCAATAATGGAAAGCACCAGCCCGCCAGTGGCCAGGCCGTTTTTCCCTTCCTTCTTTTTAGAAACGGCAGAGAAAACAATACCCAGTATCGCAAGAATCAAGCCGACGATGGAAAGCGGGGTAAATGTAAGTACAATCGCGAGTATGCCGCAAAGAAGTGAGATGATGCCAAAAGTCTTTTTGTTTTCCATAAAATGATACCTCCAATTTTTATATATGCTGCACAGATAACCTTTCGGTTATTTGCGAGTATAACAAAGTAATTAATATCCTTAGATCCGGTCGCTTAATATTTCACGCATCGTATCACAAACACCGTTGAAATATGCCGGGCCGCCGGAAACAGCGTTCTTGAAACCGCCTTCCTTAAATGCTTTTTTATACTCCGCGCTGGCCTTGATGTCGATGCCTGGGCCACCACCCACGTTAACAGATGTTGAATTGCTTATTTTCCGGACAGTTACTACGTTGTCCTTGATTGTCACTTTTGGCTGCACCTGCATATAGACATCAAACAGGATTGATTTGCCCATCAGACCTTTTTTGAGCTGAAATGTTCCCGGCAGCTCTGTGTTCCAGCGTTGCTTCATCAGATCGTATAGTTCCTCCAGTGTCATGGGCTCTTTCAAGGTATACTTCTCCACGGCCTTTTGCATTGCTTTTAAGTCCATAATTCATTTCTCCTTTTCCATTTATACGTATTGTCTACCGACAAATCGGTCATCCATCGTTCTGTGTCATGGATTCCAGCTTAGAAATCAAATATTTTCGGCTGGCGTCATAGAACACAAAGTCGTCCACCCTGCATGCCTGTACGGCGGCAACTGTAGAATCGCAGGCATCCTTGTTTTCTTCCGGACATAAAACAAGAATTTTGATTCCGTAGCATTCTTCTTTCAGTCTGTCGCACAACTCAATGCACCTTTGTATCGTCCATTCGCCCGCATTGGATAACTCCAATACCGCTACTACAGGCTGAATGGCTATTGCTGCCGAGATGGCGTTATCATATTCATATTCCGTATGAAGTTGGAACTGCGGAGAGTCCTTCATAGTTTTAATCAACGTGTCGCCCAAAATCCTACGGTTTAGAATCAACAGAACTGAACTCATGGTATCGTCATCCTTTCTAAAATACGTCGCCCTAATTATGGCTTGGTATTTAGCAGTTCATCCATTCGCCTCTGTCTAAAGAATAATGAATCAGCCTTGTTTTTCATACTATCCCAAGGATAGTTTTTGAAAATATGGGGTGTGTGTTTGAAAAAACCACCCTTGGGATAGTATCTGCGCTGCATAGGGATTTTCTGCCTGCCATTTCAGAAAAAACAGCTTTTATGCAGCGGGCACCTACTTTGCCCGACAAGCTCTTAGCTTGAATAATCACATCAAACGCCTTATAATAAGCAAAGTACATAGCTTGGATAACCGCATGATAAAAGCACATAAATAATCTATCTGAAAGAGGAATAAGTATTGAAAAAATTTATTGCCGTTGCATTGTGTCTTTGTACGCTCTCCATTGCGCTTATTGGGTGCGGGAAACAACAATTGCTGGACTCCGAAAATCCGACAGAGCTGACCATGTGGCATGTTTTTGGTAGCCAGACCGAATCTCCCATGAACACTATGGTTGACGAGTTCAACAAAACTGTGGGAAAAGAGCAGGGCGTCATAATCAATGTGACTTCCATATCCAACTCCAGCGACATTCATGACGACCTGCTTGCCGCTGCAAAGGGAGACGCAGGTGCAGGAGATATGCCCGACATCTTTTTTTGCTATCCTGAAACAGCCGGCGCTATCGGCGCGGATCGGTTGGTTGAATGGGACAAAGCATTTACCGATACTGAATTGGCCGAATACATCCCTTCTTTTATTGAAGAAGGCAGAGTAGAAGGCAAGCTGCTTGTTTTTCCGGTGGCAAAATCTTCCGAAGCGTTGTTTGTAAACGCAACGATTTTTGATCGGTTTGCGGCAGATTGTGGTGTTACCTATGCCGATCTGGCTACTTGGGAGGGCCTGTTTGAAGCAGCGGAAGAATACTATGACTGGTCTGACGGGCAGACGTTTGTGATGCACGACGAGCTTTTGAATTACTGTCAAATCAACACGACGGCACTGGGCGGGTCGGCATTCAGCGGCGATCAGTTGAATTTCAACGATCCCATTTTTAGAGCTCAATGGGAGAATTTGGCCGGAGCCGCTATTTCCGGACATTTGCGTGTGGAGGATAATTACGAGACGACCCTTATGATGACAGGGGATATTGTTGCCGGTATCGGCTCCACAGCCAGCATTATGTATTTTCAGGATACCGTGACCTATCGCGACAACACAACCGAGCCGTTGGTAATTAAAGCATTGCCGTGCCCCGTTACAAAAGAGGGAGACAAAATGGCGATGCAGCAGGGGGCCGGGCTGGCGGCAATTAATGGCGACGAAAAAAAGGAAGCCGCCGCGTTGCTGTTTGCGCAATGGATTTCCCAGGGAGAAACAAACCTGCGTTTTGTTACCCAATCGGGCTATATGCCCGTTCAAAGCGCAGCCTTTGACGCGATTCAGGACTATGAATTTAAAAGCGACGCATATAAGAGCTTGTATGAAGCGATGGATACTATGAGTGATACCTATCAATTCTATCTTCCGCCTGTGGTGAACGGATACTATGATATTCTGTGGACGTTTTATGAAAATTCTATCACCGTGTTAAACGACTCGCGAAACAAATTTGAATCCGGGAATGAAACGGCGGACGCTTTAGTTGCACAGAGCTATGAGTCGATGCGCCAAGCGATTCAGTAACCGTATCCCGCACATATCATAAAGAAAGGGGGAGCCGCTTTGCGTATCAAAAAGTTTATTCAGGGCCTGACAGGTACGATGCAAAGGCGACTTCTCCTGTATACATTCATTCTGATTTTACTGCTGATCACTATCTTTATGGGAATCGTCATGTTGTTTGGGAGGTTTTCTGTAATCGAGCAGGATACTTCCGCATCGTTGTCGCTTCATCTTTCTGTATATGAGCAGGATATATCCAATTATTTTGACCATGTAGCAGCGCGTGGCATTCAGATGTCCGAAGAGCTTAGCTCCAAGATAGGCGACTGGCTGGAAGATGAGAAGTACGAATTTTCAGAATTGAATGGTGACCCCGACGCTATAGCTTCGCTGGAACAAACCCTGAACGAAACGATAGATACATGGCTGAAACAGACCGATTGTTCCGGCGTGTATTTTTTGTTCGACGCTACAGCAAACCCTGCGCTCCCCGATGCCGACGCTTCCCGGGCAGGAACGTATATAAAAATCGCCAATGTAAACGTACAAAGGCCTGCCGATCCCAAGCTGGTTTTGTACCGCGGTTATACTGATGTGGGACGCTCCCGGCATCTGGAATTGCATAATATGTGGAATCTGGAATACGACACAGACGTTTTTCCGGCATATGATACGGTAATGGCGAATGCAAACCCAGACTTGAACGCCTGTTTTCTATTTACCGATACGGTAAAGCTGCCCGGCACATGGGAAGACGTTATGCTTTTGTGTGTCCCTATAGTTGCATATGACGGAACGGTTTACGGTATCTGCGGATTTGAAATCAGTGCGCAATATTACAAACTTCGTTTTGCACACACCGAAACGCTGCCCAATTTGATGGGAATATTGGCAAGGCGTGAGGATGCTGGTATCGATGTGAATTCCGGCCTGACAAGCGGATATATGGCAGGATATCATGGCAATATGTTGGGACCATCCGCATTAGCTTCCAGCACCACTTTTCAGGAGTACACGGCAGATGATGGAGGCGCATACATTGGCGTAGAGACACCCGTGCGAATCTCGCCGATGGAGCAGGGGCATATTGCAGCGGTGATGATTCCCAAGGCTGATTATGATGCGGAAAAATCGCGGAGCGACGGAGAAAATTTCGTCATCATACTATTACTTATTGTGTCCGCTGTTCTTGGTAGCATGGTTATGAGCAAAATGTAT
>JAJDHD010000030.1 GCA_030266015.1 Christensenellaceae bacterium OttesenSCG-928-K19
TCGGTGCAAACACCGTATGCTATTTGCCCACAGGGCATATGTGCTGTTCTACTTTGTATATGCAAAAATACTTTCGTTCATTTGATTTTTTAGTACGGTTGTCAGCCTCAATATATTTTATCAATATGGGAACTTTCTTTAACCGCTGAAAGCATATGCTCAGTGTGTAGTGTTCGCTTATGCTAAGAAAAACCCCCTGCCCAATCAGCAGAGGGTTTACTTCAATACAATTTTACTTTGACATTTCCTTCGAAAAGTGACTCAGCTTGCGCCTTGGAGACAATATCTCAAATCCGAATTTGCTTTGTAGACTACCCATGATTCCCTTGGGTGCAACAATAATGATGATAATCGCCACCGCCCCCAGTATAACCATGCTGATCCCCGGGAAGTTGTAAAGGTATTGCCGGAGGATTACATAAATAACAGCACCGACAATAGGCCCCTCCATGGTACCCATACCGCCAATAATGACCAGGAAGGTCATCGCGACCGTCCAGTCTATGCTGAATACGGCAAACGGCGTGACATAGGTCAGATACATATAAAATACCGCACCGATCATTCCAGTTGCAAAACCCGATATCAAAAAGCACTTTAGCTTGGTTTTATACACTTCTACACCCATCGCTTCCGCTGCAGATGGGTTATCACGGATGGCCATCAACGCAAGCCCCAGCTTTGAGCGTAGCAGTACAAACACCAGCACGACCGCGCCAACACCGCACGCCAGAGCCATGTAGTAGATTTGCGCCTGCGTCATGGTATAAGTCACCGTGATGTTGAAGCCTTGCGCATAGCGAAAGAATTCCAAGTTGCTGAATATAAGGGCCAGCGTTTGCGCAACAATCCATGTGCCGATTGTAAAATATACACCACTCATCTTGAAAATAGGCTTTGAGATAAGCCATGCGAATAGCGCAGAAATTACACCACCCAAAATGATGCCAACTACAAAGTGAAGCCCGGCGACAACCGTTATCATCGCAACGGCATAAGCGCCAATGCCAATGAATATCTGCTGTCCCAGTGACACAAGCCCGGCATAGCCGCCAAGCAGGTTCCACATTTGTCCCAAAGCCATGTACAGCATAATCAGTAGAAAGATCATCACACCATATTCACTTGCATAAAACGGCAAAAGAATCAGTGCCGCTATAATCGCTACAAAAATAAGCCATTTTGCTTTAGAGGCGTTTCCACTTTTTATTGCGTTGCCTGTTTCCATAATCTATAAGCCCCCTTCCTTATTTCCTGACAGCTTTTGAAAGCAGTCCCTGCGGCCTGAGCGCTAATATGACCAGCAGCACGATATAGGCAACGACAAGCTGCCAGCCTGTGCCAAAGAAATAGCCGCCCAAAAGCTGCGCAAGCCCCAGTATAATGCCGCCGACCAAGGTACCCATCAGGCTTCCCAGTCCGCCAATAACTACCACGCCAAACGCAATGATCAGGTAATTTGTTCCTGTCGAAGGATAAAATACAAAGGTCATACCCACAAGTAGACCCGCAACCGCCGCCGTCGCCATAGCGAGCGCAAATGTCAGCGCATACATGCGCTTTGTATTGACCCCCATCAGTTCCGCCGCCGTCGCGTCATCCGAGCTTGCCCGGATCGCCATACCAAAATACGTCTTCTTCATAATAATACTGAGGAACACGATAACACCAACCGCAACAATAAAATTGAGCAAGTAAATTGATGAAATCGTCAGGTATTGCGTCGAAATTACATTAGAAGAAGAGAATGTGTTTGGAACCGCCTGCGCATCCGCACCAAACACCTGCAAAAGCAGGTTCTGTATGATGATCGATATGCCGAACGTCACCAGCAACGAAGGCCCGGAGCCCTTGTCGATAACACGGTTTACAAGACCGTTCTGTATAATAAACCCAAGAAGTACCATGACGCCTATTGTAATCAATAACGCCAGGAATATATTTCCAGTGAAGTTTGCCGCCAAAACCATGCAAATATATGTACCGCATATCATCAAATCGCCATGCGCAAGGTTCGTCAGCTTCATGATGCCGAATATCAGCGACATACCAAGACCAATCAACGCATAAAGGCCGCCAAGCAAAACACCGCTTACAATTGCCTGAATAATATCCATTTCTCAACCACCTCTTATCCTTCGTTAAGACATTCCCAAAAAGGCATCCATGATTTCCGCCTCATCAAACTCGGAGGAAACACCCTCCATCACAATCTTCCCCTTTACAATGACAAAGCAGTAATCCGAGTGCCTCAAGCTGCGTTTTACATCTTGCTCAACCAGTACAAACGTTGTACCGTCTTCTTTGTTAATATCCTCGATTTTTTTGAAGATGTCCTTCACAACAACGGGCGCAAGGCCAAGTGAAATCTCGTCGCACAGTATGATCTGCGGTTTCGTCATGATTGCCCGCGCAATGGCTAGCATCTGACGCTGTCCGCCGGACAGGAACGTGGCCTGCTGGTCTTCCTTCTCCTTCAGAATGGGAAACAGCTCGTAAACCTTACCTAGCGTCTCTTCCCTCACCTTACGCGCAACCGGAAGATAAGCGCCCATGAGCAGGTTCTCCTTCACGGTCAGATCCTGAAACACAAGGCTTCCTTCAGGTGCCATCGAGACACCGCGCGCGATAATTTTGTTCGTTTGCAGCCCATTGATCTTTTCGCCGTTGAGATTGATATCCCCGCTCTTTGGTTTGTTGATACCCATAATGGTATTAAGCAGCGTGGACTTCCCCGCCCCATTCGAGCCAATAATTGATGTGATGGAACCGCGCCTAACATGAAAAGAAATGTCATGAAGCGCTTGCAAGTCCCCATAAAACACATTCAGGTTATTAATATCAAGAATTTTTTTGTCTTGGTTCATCTTCTTCCGCCCCCAAATATAACTCACATACTTCCTTTGAATTCATCACTGTGTCCGGTTTGTCGCAGATGACATTGCGGCCTTCCGCCAAGCAAAGAATCCGGTCGGTTCCTTCACGCATCGTTTTTAAAACGTGCTCAATCCACACAATGCTGATGCCGCGATCTTTTATATTCTGGACGATCTGCAGGATACCTTCCACTTCCGATTCGGTCAGACCGCCCGCCACTTCATCAAACATCAGTATCTTGGGATTGCTGGCCAGCGCTCTGCCGATTTCGAGCCGTTTGCGATCAAGCAGGCTCAATTTTCCGGCCATCCAGTCAGCGCGATCCAAAAGGCCAATCAACTCCAGCATTTCCACAGCACGCTCTTTCGCCTGCCGCTCAGACAGATGGTCGCCATAAACACCGCCCACAATCACATTTTCAAACACAGTCATATTTTCAAAGGTTCTCGGCACCTGAAATGTACGGCCAAAGCCCATCCTGCAGCGTTCCGTTACGGACTTTTTTGTAATATCATTGCCCATAAACGAAACTTTGCCCTTGGTGGCTTTTAAAATCCCAGTCAATATGTTGAGCATAACGGTCTTCCCTGCGCCATTAGGCCCGATAACGCCCAGCACTTCATTTTCACCGACTTCAAAGCTGAGAGACTTTAAGACATGGTTGCTTCCAAACGAAATACCCAGGTCTTCCACTGTCAGTACCACATTCAATGACTACACACCTCCATTTTGCCAATACCGCAAGCACGTCTGCACGCGATACCACTTAGTCGAATTGTATAATAACTCAAACAACAGGCGCTCGCCTGTATTTTACCAGCCGTCAGCGATCTTCTTTCCGTTCATCGAAGCTCATGCCTAAAAAGGTACCAATATACCTTCTCGGGCATATTCTCCGAGTGAATTTTGAAGGGGGGATTATTTGTGTAATCCCCCTCTTCAACACTTCAATTCAAATATAACCGAAACGGTTATTCTGCACCGTCAGAACCCGGAACAGGCTGCAATGGGCTTAAGATCGGAATTTCAGGATAGCCGACCGCAGCAATGATCGTATAATCCAGATTGCCGGCATCATCCACAAACCATTGGTTTAAGAATACAGGCGCACGGTATACATGATCGTCCGCATATTCGACTGTGCCAAAGGACGTTTCAAGGTTCGTCGCGGCAATCGCGTCGCGTACAGTTTCCCTGTCGATAGAGCCAGCCCTTGTAAACACGTCGTAAATCACCTCAAACATCTGCCAGTCATAGCCAAGCGTCGTGGGATCGCCATTGGGCTCTACCGACTGCCACTCGTCAACCATTTCTGTCGATGTCTGACCTGTCAGTGAATTGGTGTACGGGAATTCCCTGTGGTAGAAACCTGCCGAGTTTACACCAGCGGCGAGATTGTCGCCTACAGCTTCCATACCAGCCTTCATGGTACCAGCCTTTGTCAGGCTCATTACCTTGGGAACCAGACCCTGCTGGTGGAACTGTCTCCACATGACCGCAAAGTCAGGCGCGGCCATATCGCCTGTGATGATATCGCAGTCTTTCGATTTAAATTCAGAGATCATCGACGTGTAGTCATTTGTGCCTACCGGGAACCTGCCCGGATCGATAACCGTGTAGCCAGCTGCTTCTGCTTTTTCCTGCATCAGAGCAGAGAAGCTTACGCCGTCAACAGAGTTGTCATAAACAAAGCCTACGATTTTGTTTGTCTCAATTGTTTCCCAGCCGGAGATGATATCGTCTACAAGGTATTCGATTTCAAACAGGTTGCCAAAGGACCATGTGTATGGGCCACTTTCCAGCCACGGACCGCTGGGCGAGTTTTCCATGAGCGCCGGAATATTGTTGCGCTCTGCAACAGCCGAAACCGGAACCGTATCCATTGGCGTCCATGATGAGCAAAGCAAGTCAACCTTGTTGCTCAACACCAGCTTTTCTGCCGCTTCCGATGCAACGGTAGCGTCGCTTTCACTATCAACCTTAATGATTTCAATCGGCACCTTCTTGCCATACTCTTCAATGTAGATGCCGCCTTTTTCATTGTTGATTATGTCAAGCGCTTTTTCCATAACGAAGTCGATTGTGACCGTATGCTCCGCTACAGGGCCTGTCAAGGGCAGTACCCAGCCTATCTTAATGGATTCACCGTCGCTGGCCGCACCTGCATCTGCAGCGTCCGCGTCATCCTCACCACCGGTGTCGTCGGCAGCGCCCGCATCATCCGCAGCCGCACCCGAATCACCTGCGGCGCCCTCATTTGCCGTGCCGCCGTTGTTGCTGCACGCGCTAACAAAAACAAGCGCGCAAACCATCATTATCAACATAATGACCAGCGAGATTCTCTTTAGACTTTTCCCACTCATGAAAATACCTCCAGTATCTTTTAATATAGCGAGCCACGCTTCAAGCGGAGCTTAAGCCCATATCTATTCAATTGTTGCACACGGTTGACTGGAACATATAAATTTAGTTTGTAGCTGCTTGGGTGCACTTTCAATAATTCTGCCTTCCCTCGTGATTATATTACTACCTTGGACTGTACAAGTAAATAGAGATTGGGCCGAAAAAGCATTGCCTCTTTTCATGGGATGATTTGTTTTTTTCATGAGTGGATAAATACATTCATTCATGCATTTTTGTATAATTAATGAACCTATCGATGAATTATAACATTTATTTATTCCTTATGATTTGTTCGCAGAAATTACCCGCTTGCATCTCTTTACCATGAAGGCTGCTTTCTGATTTCGAAAGAATCTCGCTTCTCCGCCCCTTTGTGTTTTTTGCAAATCCTACCGTATCAAGAAATGCATATATAAAAGAATCCTACCGTCCTAGTCCCTACGTCACGCCAAATGTTATTTCATAATTTGTAAGTGCATCTTTTTCCATGAGATATGTGACTAATTCAAATTAATAGTTTTCATGAGCTCATTTCCGCGTTTGTGTTCAACAAAATCACTCCTGACCATCCAAAGGTTGAACGTTCACTAAAAGTAATGTATAATATTAATATATTGATTGATGATATGTGAAGGTAGATAACAGATAGTTTTTATTTTACATTGTCTTCTGGATTTGTTTAGAAAAAGTTAGCAGCCGGAGTTGAAAGCAAGGAACTGCAGCGTCACATCCCCCACTTGTATTGCGGATTATGTGTATCCAAAAAAACCTGCAAATCCTTTATTCCCAGTTTAGATCTGGGAGGTGCCTCCATTCAACAAAACCAATAAGAAGCCGAATAATCGGTTTTTTACTTTATATAATACATTATAGGACAGCGGCAACAATAAATCCTCTGTGCGGGAATAGGCAAAATCATGCAACAAAAAGTTTTTCAGTATTTAAAAAGACCAAAACTATATGACGCGGGCACGGCTTCATTCTGGGATGACGATCATATTTCAGTTGGGTTGTTAGAACAACATCTCGATCTCAAATCTGACGACGCTACGCGCAATCATTTTTTTGTGGACATTTCTTCTCACTGGATCACCGAAAGCTTTCCTCCAGTAGATTTCCATCGTTTATTGGATCTCGGCTGTGGCGCGGGCGTTTACGCGGAGAAATTTTACTTGGCGGGTTATCAGGTCGCTGGCGTGGATATCTCCCGCCGAAGCATACGGTATGCGGCAAGTCACGCAAAAAAAGAAGGATATTCTATTCAATATCAGCATATGGACTACCTGACCCTTAATTTTAGGGAGCAATTTGATATTGTCACCATGACAGGCTGTGAGTATGGCACTCTATCCCCCGGCAATCGAAACTTGCTGCTCAAAAAAATATATGCGGCTTTGAAACCGGGCGGTGTAATTGTGCTTGATGCTTACTCTGATAAAAATTTTACCGACAAGAAAGAATCAGATAATTTCCGTTATTTCAAGGACGGCAGCTTTTGGCATCCTAAAGAACACATCTACTTAACTGCAACTTATCTCTATGACAACCGCACCAGTGCGGAGCAACATATTGTCATTGTGAAAGGAAACGTATCCTATTTTAACCTGTGGGAACATGATTTTAAAGAACAGGAGCTAAAAGCCGAGATTCAAAACCCTGGCTTTACCAATATCCATTTTTACGGTGACCTTGCAGGCAGCGATTTTAATTTCCAAAGCAAAACCATTTGCGTATGTGCGCAAAAGCCCTGACTTTTTTCATTTTTTTCTGTGTTTAGCTTTCTTTTTTCTGTGTATTTTTATGGAAGAAGTTAATTCGCTCAGGAAAAGAAAGGATGTATTGTTATGACAAAGCATGGGGAACGGTCTGCCCTTCACAATAACGAAATTCGGATGCACCGTGATGCACAGGAAAAAGAATCCCAACTAGAACGCACGCAGGTAAAAAGCCAGGCAAGCATTCATAAGGAACGTGAGGAGCAACAAAAAGAGAAACATAAGGAAGAACAGAAAAGATAAACTGATATATTAAAAACCCATAACAAGAACAATCGATCTATTCTTGCTATGGGTTTTTTGTTTGTAAAAAAACTTTACACTATTTGCTGGTTATTCTGCCAAAACACCTTTAATCCATTCCACACTCTTGGCAATATTCTCATCGCTTCCACTGCATTCTATGGAAATATCGCCATCCCAGTTCTTTGATTTTAGATAATTAAGACAGGCGCGTATATTATCGGCGTTTACACCCTCGCCAATATAAACCTGCGAGCAGGCAATTCCTGTTTCTTCCCCGCGCACCGCCGCCGCCAGGCCCGCATCCACATCTTTGATATGGGAGGACACCACATATTTCTCCAGTAGCTTCAGGTATTCCAATGGATCGTGTCCCTGTATAAACGAATTTCCCGTATCAAAGTTTACGCGAAGATATTCACTTTCAAAGTGACCCAGCAGCTTGAGCATAAACTCGCCATCGCCCGTATACACACCATGCGGTTCTATACACACAATAATCTTATAATCTTCCGCCCATTTCAATATCTCCGTGTAATTCATCACGGTGATCCTGAATATCTCATCTTTGGGCAAGTCTGGTGCGTTTCCAGAGTCGATACTGTCAATCTTGGGGCAGCCCAGTTCATTTGCAAAACGTATAGTTTGACACGCATATTGCACACCATAAAAACTACCCTGCGGCCCCATCATAGGGAAAGATCCATCCAGCATACTCAGCTTTAGCCCTTTTTCATCCAACAGGCGTTTTATCTGCATAGGATTGTCCTGCAGGCTGAGGCTGGGATCATATCCCAAGGCGTTCACAAAATACTGGCCGTGAATCACACCCGCTTCTAAATATTTGAGGTCATGCTTCACCGCTGATTCCACCGCGTCCATAAAGCTGCCAGAGCGTTCCCTCCAGTTGTCCGCGTGCATTCCAAGACGAATTGCCATAGGTACATCCTCCTTGTTTTTCATTAGTGGATTGTCATTATGCGTACATCAAAATGTTTTGTTACCTTTATATTACTTAAACGTTTAAGCAAAGTCAATAAAAAAAACTGTATACCTCATTATAAATAGCTGATATCCAAATCTATCGCACTATCTACAACAACCGCACAGTCTCTACTTTTGTGTTATCCATATTTTTTCACAGACTGCCGCTCTACAATTGCCTCTATAGGAACCGTAACATTTCGCACTTTCTCCCCGGCAAGCTGAGCAAACATCATTTCCAGCGCACATTTTGCCAAAATAGACTGGTCGATGGGAACCGTGGTAAGCGGCGGGTCGATATATTTTGACACCGGAATGTCATCCACAGCGATAAAGGAAACATCGTCCGGCACCTTTAACCCACGCTTCCTTGCAGCGTCCATCGCACAAATCGCAAAGTTATCCTGTGCGCAAAAAACAGCCGTGGGCAACTCCTCCTGCGCAAACAATTTCGATGCAGCAGCCCTGGCACTTTCCTCATCATAAGCGCCCCCGGCAATCCACTGCTCCTTCGCCTCCATGCCATTCTCTTTTAACGCTCGCAAATAGCCGCTCCGCGTTTGCGTATAAAAAACAGGTAGCCTGTCCATGCCGATAAAGCCAATTTGCCTATGTCCGCATTCTGCCAGATAGCTGGTTGCCCTGTAAGCAATTTCTTCAAAATCGATGCGTACACATGGCGTGCTGTTGTCTGCAAATCCGGGGTTTATAATACTATATGGGACTTCGCTTTTTTTCACCTTTTCCAACACATCCTCGCTTATGCCCTGGAAAAAAACCAATCCGTCCGTATTTTTATTTTGCAGTGCCCGCACAACGCTCCCATCCAGTTCATTGTCTGACTGGTACGCCGGCACAATGCTATAGCCATACTTGCCGATTTCCTCTGTCATCCTTGCCACAACGCCAAAATAAAACTCCTTACAAGCCGGCGCCGCCTCTGTCCGTATGACTACATGGATATTAAAGCTCCTGCTAAGCACAAGGCGTTTGGAATTCAAATTAGGCGTAAAGCCATGTTCTCTGATAATACGCTCAATCTTCTTGCGCTGCTCCTGCCCCACGCCCTCTTTTCCATTGATTACATAGGAAACAGCCGCCACAGAAACATCCGCCATTTTTGCAATATCCTTTATGGATAACTTCCCCATGTTATTTCCTCCGCTTACCCCTCTTATTATATCACTTTTATAGCATATGGAGAACAAAAAAGCGCTTCACAATATGCAAAACGCTTTATAAAGTCTCCGCAATCGGTTAACGGACGTTATTGTGTTTTGCAAATTCACCGCGAGAGATATCCGCATCTCACTTGCGCCGTTTTGCCAATTCCTCAAATAGTTCGTCCAGCAAAAGCCCTTTTTCATTCAGCAGCACAAGCAGGTGATAAATCAAATCCGCAGCTTCGTACCGTAACTCCTCTGTGCCCTCATTCTTGGCAGCGATGATAACCTCCGCGTTCTCCTCGCCCACCTTTTTAAGTATTTTATCGATCCCTTTTTCAAAGAGGTAATTGGTATAAGACCCTTCCACTGGGTTTTCTTTTCTATCCGCAATCAGCCCGTAAAGCTCATAAAGCAACGCTGAATTGGGAACCTCTTCCACCAGTGCCACCTCATTAAAAAAGCAGGATCTTTGCCCGGTGTGACAAGCGGGCCCTGTCTGCTTTACTTTTAAAAGCACACAATCATAATCGCAATCCAGTGCCACGCTCACAACCTGCTGCAAATGGCCGGATGACTCCCCCTTTTTCCACAGCTTCTGCCGTGAACGGGAATAGTAGGTCGCGTAGCCTGTTTTAAGCGTTAACCGCAAGGACTCTTCGTTCATATACGCCTGCATCAGTACTTCACCCGTACGGGCGTCCTGTGCAACGGCTGGCACCAACCCCGCCTCGTTGTATTTTACTTTCCCTATCAATGTTTCATTCATCATTCTTCCCCTGTCATCCTGACGGGAATACCCCGCCCATCTAAGTAATCCTTCACTTGGCGTATTGTCAGTTCCTTATAATGAAACAACGACGCCGCCAGCACGGCGCTTGCATCCGCCTGCTCTATCACCTCGGCAAAATGCTCCAGCGTTCCCGCACCACCCGACGCAATCACAGGCACGTTCACATTTTTTGCGATCATGCCTGTCAGCTCCAAGTCATAGCCCGCCTTTGTGCCATCCGTATCCATGCTGGTAAGAAGAATCTCACCCGCACCGCGCTCCACAGCCTCCTGTGCCCATTTAAGCGCATCCAGCCCAGTGTTCACACGCCCGCCATTTAAAAACACCTCAAAGTTGCCCTCCGGTGTACGCTTGGCATCGATTGCCACGACAACACATTGCGAACCAAATTTATCCGCCGCCTCATTGATTAGCTGTGGGTTTTTAATTGCGGCTGAATTTACAGAAATCTTATCCGCCCCGCATTTTAATATACGCCGGAAATCTTCTATTGTACGGATACCGCCCCCCACCGTAAGCGGGATAAACACTTGCTCTGCCGTGCGAGCTACCACATCCTGCATAATGCCCCGGCCATCCGATGAAGCTGTAATATCTAGAAACACCAACTCGTCCGCGCTTTGCCGGTTATATTCCTGCGCAATCTCCACCGGGTCGCCCGCATCCTTTAGGTTAACAAAATTAACACCTTTTACCACCCTGCCCTCATGCACATCCAGGCAGGGAATAATCCTTCTAGTAAGCAAACCTTTTTCTCCTTTATTTTGCGGCAAGCTCCGCTTCCTTAAGCGTAAACGCACCATCGTAAAGCGCCGTGCCAATCACACAGCCGCTTGCGCCCGTTCCTTTTACATTGCGAATATCCTCCAAGGTACTCACCCCGCCCGACGCAATCAGGTTCATCCATGTGCTTTTTACAATACGTTCCGTTTGCTCCAAGTTTGGCCCCTGCATCATTCCATCTTTTGTAATATCAGTATAAATCACCGTGGAAACACCTTTATCGCGCATTTTTACAGCAAAATCCGCCGCGTCCACATCCGTCGCATCCACCCAGCCTTTTATTGCTACCTTGCCGTTTTTGGCGTCAATCCCCACAACGATCCTGTCGCCATAGCGCGAAAGCGCCCACTCCAGCAAATCCGGATCATCCACCGCCACTGTACCCAGTATCACACGTGAAATGCCAACCTCATCCAAGCGGATTTTAATGTCCTCCTTTGTACGCACACCGCCACCCATCTGCACCGGCACCTTCACAGACTGCACCAGGTCCGCAATTACATTTTTGTTAGTAAAATTCCCTGAAAAAGCAGCATCAAGGTCTATCACATGCAGATAATAAGCGCCATCCGCCTCCCACCGCTGCGCCATTTCCAGCGGATCGCCATAATCGGTCGCTTTGTCCCACATGCCCTGGGAAAGCCGCACACACCTGCCACCTTTAATATCAATTGCCGGGTAAAGTTTCATTTAGCTCAATCCTCCAAATTTTTTTAAAATCGCAAGCCCCGCTCCACCACTTTTTTCCGGATGGAATTGTAGGCCATAAATATTACCTTTTTGCACGCCGCATACAAATTCATAACCGTACTCGCACACGGCAACAACATTCTCCGACGGCACATCCGCCGCATGGTAAGAATGCACAAAATACATGTATTCCCCATCTCCTTCACTAAGCAGCCCGCATTCTTTCGCAGTTATGCGGTTCCAGCCCATGTGCGGAATTTTCAGGCTTTTATCCTCAGGCAGAAAAGGACACACAACCCCTTCCACCAGCCCAAGGCAGTTGTATTCGCCATTCTCATAGCTTTTATCAAACAAGAGCTGCATCCCCAGGCATATGCCAAGAAAAGGCTTGCCCGCTTGCACTTGCTTTTTTATCTCTTCATCCAGCCCGCGCTCATTAAGCCGCCGTACTGCGTCTGCAATCGCACCCACGCCGGGTAGCACTATATGTGATGCGTCCGTAAGCACTTGCTTATCTGATGTTACCTGCGCATCAAATTCCAAAAATTCAAACGCCTTTTGCACGCTCCGCAGGTTACCCATGCCATAATCGATAATTGCGATCATAGCATCCCCTTGGTAGACATCACACCCTCAATGCTTTCGTCTATGGAAACCGCTTCCCTAAGCGACCGTCCAAACGCTTTAAACGCCGCTTCCATGATGTGGTGCGTGTTGCTGCCATATTGCTGGTTTATATGCAACGTAATCCCTGCGCTCATTGCAACCGCACGGAAAAACTCCTCACAAAGCTCTGTGTCAAAATCGCCTGTCTTCGCTTTTGCCACATCCATGTTATATACCAAAAACGGCCGGCCGGAGATATCCATGCTCACCATTACCAACGTTTCATCCATAGGCACAAACTGTGTGGCATAACGACGGATACCCGCCTTGTCGCCCAGTGCTTCTTTTATCGCCTGACCCAGCACAATGCCGCAATCCTCCACCGTATGATGCGCATCCACCTGCAAATCACCCTCGCAGGCAAGGTCAAGGTCAATCTGTGCGTGTTTCTTCATCAGCACCAGCATATGGTCAAAGAAGCCCACGCCCGTTTCCACTGTGCCGCCCCCTTTGCCGTCCAGGTTCAGCTCCAGCTTTATTTTTGTTTCAAATGTTTGCCGTTCCAGTTTACACGTCCGCATGTGTGTTTTCCCCTTCAATCCTCAAACCGTATCGCCGCACTTTTGGCATGGGCAGTCAGTCCCTCCGCCAGCGCAAACTTTTCTACCTGCTTATACTCTTTTTTAAATTTTTCTTTTGTATAGTATATCATGCCTGACTTCTTTTGAAAATCATCCACATTCAGCGGAGATGAAAATTTTGCCGTGCCGTTTGTAGGCAGCACATGGTTTGTGCCCGCAAAATAATCTCCCAGCGGCTCGGGCGAATATTCCCCCATGAAAATCGACCCCGCGTTTCTGATTTTTGGCAGCAATGCTTTGGGATCGCTTGTGCAAATCTCCAGATGCTCAGGCGCGATTTCATTGGACACCGCCACACATTCGTCAATATCTTCGCAGACTATAATCGTTCCATAGTTTTTCAGCGATGCTATCACAATATCCCTGCGGGAAAGCTGCTCCGCCTGCCGCAGTATTTCTTCCCTGGTACTTGTGGCAATTCCCTCGTCGTCCGTTACCAGCACACACGCCGCAAGCTCGTCGTGCTCCGCCTGCGAGAGGAAATCCGCCGCCATATATTTCACGTTTGCGCTTTTATCCGCAATCACCAGCACCTCGGACGGCCCGGCAATCATATCGATCCCCACCTGCCCGTATACGCTCTTTTTTGCCAAAGCGACATAGATATTGCCCGGCCCGGTGATCTTCACCGTTTGCGGCACGCTATGCGTGCCATACGCAAATGCTGCCACCGCCTGTGCCCCGCCCATTTTAAAAATACGATGCGCCCCTGCAATGTGCGCCGCCGCAATGGTAACGGGATTCACCTTTCCATCCATAGCGGGAGTTGCTACATAGATATTTTCCACACCAGCACACTTTGCGGGTATGATATTCATTAACACACTGGAGGGGTACGCCGCCTTACCGCCCGGCACGTACACGCCTGCGCTCTCTACTGGAATATATAACTGCCCCAGCACCGCGCCGTCACCCACATCCATCGTCCAGTCCTCCCGGCGCTGGCGATTGTGGAATACCTCGATATTCTTTGCAGATTGCCGCATCACATCCAGCAATTCCGCATCCGTTCCGGCATAAGCCTCTTCTATCTCCTGTTCCGTAACCTCAATGTTTTTCGCGTTCACGTCAAAGCGGTCAAATTTTTTCGTATATTCAAACAATGCTTCGTCACCGCGTTTTTGCACATCCGCAATAATGCTGTCTACCACAGCCTGTTGCTGCGAATAATCATTTTGCGCACGCAGCAATAGCCGCTTTTTTATTTTTTCCGCTTCGTTTGATTTGATGATTTCCAGCATTTTTACATTTCCTCCAAAGCCTGCTTCATCCTGCCAATTAATGGTGTGATCGCATCTGCCTTCGTCTTCAGGCTCACCTGGTTTACTACCAGCCGTGCGGAAACCGTGCAAATATCCTCCAATATGGAAAGTCCATTCTCACGTATAGTATTGCCACTCTCCACAATATCCACAATCACGTCCGATAGATCCAAGATGGGCGCAAGCTCTATGCTGCCATTTAGCTTAATAATCTCTATATCCTCGCCCTTACTGTCGTAATGCATCTTTGCCACACGCGGGTATTTTGTCGCCACACGCAGGCGGTTTGACGTGATCTTTCCATTTCCTTTGTTTTCATATCCCGCCACGCAAATTTTACACGCCGCATAGCCAAGATCCAGCATTTCATAAAGCGGCAGCCCCGCCTCAAGAAGTGTATCCTTGCCCGCAATGCCGATATCCGCCACGCCGCGGTATACATATACCGGCACATCCGACGGCTTCACGAGCACAAACCGCGTGTCATTTTTTTTGTCATACACCACAAGCTTGCGCGTGTCTTCCCGCAGCTCTGATGTATCTATGCTGCATTTTTCAAACAGCTCTATTGAATATTTTGCCAACCTGCCCTTGGCAAGCGCTATTGTAAGCATTGTCTTCTCCTCATTCAAACGTGATAATATCATAATACTCCGCGTCATATTCCGCACCGTTCATGTCCAGAATCACGCGCTTGCCCGCGCCACGCAGCTCCTGCGCATAGGCATAAGAACGCTTGCGTGTTTGCGGCCTGCACTTTATTACTGTGACCTTTTGCCGCTCATCCTTGAGCATCCCCTGTGATTCCAACACTACCAGCAGTTCTTTTATGCCAATGGCAAAGCCCGTAGCCGGCGCATCACTGCCAAACTCTCGAAGCAGCTCATCATACCTGCCGCCGGAAAGCATGGGCACACCCACACCATCCGCAATGCCACGGAATAATATACCGGAGTAATAATTGAAATTATTGAGCAAGCCAAAATCAATGGACAAATATTGCCCATATCCAAAGTCACAAAGCATATCGTAGACTTCCTTCAAATTTTCCACTGCCTGTATACATGTTTCGTTCTTTGCCAAAGCCTTTGCACGATCCAACACCTCCACACCGCCAAACAGGTTTGTAAGCTCCAGTAACGTTGTTATAATCTCCCTGTCCACATTCATGCACGAAAGCTCATATTCCAGCTCTACACTGTTTTTCGTGTCTATCAACAAGCGTATACGCTCTGCCTGCTCCTCGGTAATATCTGTTTCCATCAACAGCCCCTTAAAAAAGGACACCTGCCCAATATCAATTTTGAAATTTTCCATGCCCACCGCAAGCAGTGCGCGTATGGCAAGCGCAATCACTTCGGCATCTGCTTCCGCGCCCGCTTTACCAATCAGCTCTACGCCCGCCTGCGTGTATTCACTGCGCCCCTCATTGCTCTTAAAGCCGTATACATTTCCAACATAGCAAAGCCGCAGCGCACGCTTCTGTTCCAGCAACTTTGTTGCCGCCATGCGCGCAATCGGCCCTGTCATGTCTGGCCGCAACGCCAGAATACGCCCGCGCGCGTCGAAAAATTTTATTATATTTTCCTGCACATATTGTACTGCGTCATGCATAAACACGTCATAATACTCATACGACGGCGTTTCTATTTCATCGTACCCGCTCATCTGAAACGTCTCGCGCAGGGTTTGCTCCAGCCTGCGTTTTTCCGCGCATTCATCCGGCAGATAATCGCCTGTGCCCACAGGCGCTTGTAATTTTAGTTTGTTCATCATCCGCTCCATTTTATTGTTTTACTATGCTAAATCGTTGCTACGGTAGTATGATAAATTATTTTGATTTGTTTGTCAAGTATATCCTATAAAATAGCTGCTCCATCCGGCAATTTGAAAACACCCCAACAACAATATCACCGACATAATGATGCACAACCAGATCCGCCCTCCCCATATGTATCTTTTTTGCGTTTGCCATACATATGACTGCACACACGATTGCCGCAACACAGAATCCAGGCTGCAGGCTCCAAATTAAATATGCCAGGCCAAGACATGCAATACCCGCCCATTTTATAAAATAAAGAGGATGCGGCATATGCAGCAAAACAACATCTTCAGCGCTATCTTCAACTTTGCCCTTCGTATTAATCCACAGCAGTAAAAACACCAACAAAAATACAATAGAACAGAGTACGAACTGTTTATTTACAAGCAATATACTTATATGACTTCCCCCATATATAGACATTAAATCTAATAAGTCCAGATAGTCCGGTTGCGGAAGCGGAGTATATTCTTTTGTGATTACAACGATATTGGCACATAACAACACCAGTAACACAAGTGAAACTCCATTAACAATCCATACCCATTCTTTTTTCACCAACGCAAATTTTCTTTTCCCAAACACAAAAAAAAGTAATAACAGCATAGCAATTACAGCCAAAAAACCAATCAAAATCGCATAAAGTCTGTATTCTGCCATCAATCCGTCGCCAAACCCAAATACCCCAATAAAAATATAATTCGTTGCTAGCGCAATTGCTACAGCACATACTGTAAATAGAACCTTCTGCTTGACAAAGCCTTCCCGCTCACCTTTCACGATATATTGAAACAACCATGCAAGCAGAAATATGGCAGGCACAGAGCTAATCAGCAAATCCGGATATCCGAGAAACACGCAGGTGATATCAGGAAAAATGAAAAATGAAAAAAATACCAGTAACGTCAATTTAATTATTAACTGAATCTGTGGCTTTAACGTTATTTTCATACAACACCCTTAATTAGTACTTCAATTATATTAAGTTAATTCAACACGATCTCCAGCATCCTGTCCTGCATCTTTTGAGAGGCGGCTTTTGTCACACCTTCATATTCCTGCCGGTATACGCCGTCCTGTCGCATAATTTCCAGCACTTTGCGCGCTTTTTCCAGTTGGCGGATATCCTGCACCAGATTAAACCCCTGCCCATGCTGCCGCGTTCCAAACACATCTCCTGTGCCACGGAACTGCATATCCCTCTCCGCAATCTCAAAACCATCGTTTGTATCCACCATCACCTTCAACCGCTCAAACGCGCCCTGATGGCTTGACACAAGAAAACAGTAAGACTGTTCATTGCCGCGCCCCACCCTGCCACGCAACTGGTGAAGCTGGGCAAGCCCAAATCGCTCAGCGTTCTGCACTGCCATTACCGTGGCGTTGGGCACATCCACGCCCACCTCAATCACCGTGGTAGAAACCAGCACTTTTATCTTTCCTTCGGCAAATTCCTGCATAATGCGTTGCTTTTCACTGCCCTTCAGCTTGCCATGCAAAAGCGCCAATTCATAGCCGGGATATTCCCGCTGCACCTCGGCATAGACTTCCTGTGCTGATCGCACCTCCTCCATCTCGCCTTCCTCTATGAGCGGACACACAATATACGCCTGCCTGCCATTTTCTATTTCCCGCTTCACAAATCCAATCATATCCGCATATTTGTTTTTGCGGATCAAATAGGTTTTGATGGGCAACCTGCCAGGTGGCAGCTCGTCCACAATAGAAATATCCGTTTTGCCATACAACACCAACGCCAGCGAACGCGGGATAGGCGTTGCGGACATAATCAACGAGTGTACATCGTGGCTGCCGGAAATCGCCGCACGTTGCTTTACACCAAAGCGGTGCTGCTCGTCTGTAATCAACAGCCCAAGGTTATGGAATTTAATCTCTTTATAGATAAGCGCATGTGTGCCAATCACCACCTTTGCGCTGCCCTCCGCAATTCTCTGCTCCTCTGCTTTTCGCTGCTTTGCTGTGAGGGAACCCGTAATACAGCTTACAGCGTCCTCCCCAAACAGCTTCACCGCTGATTTTTTATGTTGCTCTGCAAGAATTTCAGTGGGTGCCATCATCACACTTTGATACCCGTTCTGCCGCATCGCCTCCATGGCAAAAAACGCCAATATTGTTTTGCCGCTGCCCACATCCCCCTGCACCAGCCGGTTCATATAATTGGATTTGGCAAAATCCGCCGCAATTTCTCCCATAATGCGGCGCTGGGCCCCCGTCGGAGAGAATGCCAGCTTTTCCACAAATTGATCTATAAAGGTGTCCTCAATTGCAAGCACAATTTCACTATCCTGCAATTTCTCTTCATTTAGCAGCTCAATCATGCGGCAAAACACAAGCAGCTCGTCAAACACAATACGTTCGCGTGCCTGCATTGCGCTCTGCATATCCCGTGGAAAGTGCACCTGCGAAAGTGCCGTGTTGACGCATGGCAACTCAAATCGTTCCAAAAAAGCCTGCGAATACGGCTCCTGCACCTGCACACCGTTTAGCGCGGCTTTCAAGAATTTGCGGAGCATGTTTTGCGTCAGCCCCGCTGTGAGCGGATACACAGGAAAGAATGGATCCTCCGGTTTTTTAAAAAAGAACACCGGGCCGGAGATAAGCGGCTTCTTCATCTGCACCACCAGCTTGCCATAGATGTAAAGAGTATCTCCTTGATGTATATATTTTTTGATATGCACCTGATTAAAAATATCCACGCCCACCACGGCGCTCTCATCCGACACCTGGAAGCTGGTAATCTCCATGCCCTTTCTCACCCGCCGTGTTTTGGGCGGCGTAAAAACCGTCACCTCAAAAAGCCCGCTCTCTCCCAGCCGCATGTCCTTTATTTTCTGTATGGTTGAATAATCCGCATATGTACGCGGAAGATAATATAACAAATCCCGCATGGTGTAAATTCCCACTTTACCCAGCGTTTTTTCCGTTTTCTCCCCAACGCCCGATATGTTTTTTACATCGTCTGATAGTCTCATGCGTTCCTTCCGCTAATGCACAGATTCCCTTTGGACAATGCCCAAAAGGAATCCGCTGTGCATAAATAATTAAAAAATAATACCGTTTGTTATTCCACAGAGATAATGTACTGATAAACCGGTTGCCCGCCATAAATCAACTCGACATCCAATAAAGGATAGCCCTTTTCCACCGTTTCCATCAGCTCTCCCGCCTGCTGTTCGTCCATCTGCTCACCGTAATAAACGGTGATCATCTCCGAATCCTCGTCAACCATGCTATCTAATAGCCCCGCCATCACGTTCTCAACCTTTTCCCCGTTTACAACAATCGTTCCATCCGCTATGCCAATCAGGTCGCCTTCTTTTATAGCGGAGCCATTCATCTTGGTATCGCGTACCGCATTGGTGATCTGCCCCGTCTTCACATATTTTATGGCTTCCTTCATCCGCTCCGTATTCTGATGGATATCCTTGTCCGGGTCATAGGCCACTGCCGCCGCAATGCCCTGCGGCAATGATTTTGTTTTAACCACAATAACCTTCTTGTCACTGAGCTCCGCCGCCTGCTCTGCCGCCAGTATAATATTTTTATTATTTGGCAACACAATAACATTATCAGAATTTGCGCCGTTTATCGCCTTTAGGATATCCTCGGTAGAAGGATTCATCGATTGTCCGCCCTCCACAAAGGTATCCACCTGCCAGTCCGCAAGTACATCGCAAATTCCCTTGCCCGTACACACCGCAACCACAGCCACAACTTTTTTCTCCGCCTGCGGGAGAACGCTTTCCGCCTCATCTATAATATGGCGGTGCTGCTCGCGCATATTGTCTATTTTAATATGGCTAAGCTCTCCTAACACCTGCGCGTGTTGCAGTGCCAAACCCGGCTCGTTGGTATGAACATGTGTTTTTACCAGGTTTAGGTCGCCCACCACCAGCACACAGTCACCAATTTTGGATAACGTGTTACGGTAGGTATCCACATCTCTTTGTTGCACGCTGTCATACAGGTTTTTGATAAAGAACTCTGTACAATAAGCATAGGTGAGGTCTTCCTCCTCCATTGCCACATTGGCAAAATCGGCAATTCCCTCCCCGCTCAAAAGCTCTGTGCTGTCAATCTCTTCCCCTACAAGCACAGCCTTAAAGCCCATCAGCAGCACAATAAAACCCGCACCACCCGCATCCACAACGCCCGCTTCCTTTAGCACAGGCAGCATTTCCGGCGTTTGCTTCAGCGTCTTCTCCCCTTCCCGCAGGCAGAAAACAAGCTGCTTATACATGTTGTCCGTTTTGGGTGCTATCTCTTGCGCCGCTTCGGCAATTCGCTTTGCCACCGTCAGGATCGTGCCTTCCTTGGGTTTCATCACTGCTTTATATGCGTATTCCACTCCACGCGTCAACGCATCCGCCATCACCTGTGTGGTAAAGGGTGCGTCCGATTCTATCACAGCGGTTGTGAAACCAGCAAAAATCTGCGACAAAATAACGCCCGAATTACCACGGGCGCCTTTTAAAGAACCTAAATTAAGCGCAGACATCACGGATTTTATGGTAAGGTCGCTTTCTGAAATTGCAGCAACCTCTTTCGCAGCAGAAATCATAGTAAGCGACATGTTGGTTCCCGTATCGCCATCCGGCACGGGAAAAACATTCATCGCGTCAAGCATATCCTTGTTTTTTTCCAATGTCGCAGCCGCCCCAAGGATCATATCCTTCAGGGCTTTGCCGTCTATCGTATTAACCAACCAAAACTCCTCCTTCACCCATCCCTGCTATCATTGCAGCAGACATACGGCGCCACGTTATATCGCGCACAAGAGCGTGCGTTGGCGCCGCAAGAAGGGAATCCCTTTTACACTAAATCGTCAAACCTGTATGGATTGTACCAATATATCAACACTGTCCACATTCAGGCCTGTTTCTTTTTCAATCGTGTATTTCACTTTATCGATAATATTTTCCGCAACTGCCGAAAGAGAAACGCCGTATTTCATCGTCACATAAAGCTTTACGACAATATTCTCAGAGCCATCCGCCTTAATATCCACACCTTTTTTCAGGCTGTCGCTTGTAAAAAGACCGACAATCGATTCGCCAATGTGCTTGTTGTTCATGCCCACAAGCCCGTAGGATTCTGTGGCGCTCAGTCCTGCAACCGTCGCAAGATATCCTTCGTCATACGTAATTGTCCCATACTCATTTTTCAGAACAGCACTCATAGTAAACCTCCCATGGTTGATTAATTTTACGCTATATTGTTATATAATTCATCTTCTCTTTTGTATCCGCTATAGACCTATTTATTATATAACAATTCAATGGTAATATCAAACCGTTGTCATTGTTTTTTTACATTCGTAACCTTTTAAAGCAGAATAAAGAAAAAAACGCTTAAAAAAGCTTGCATCAACGGCGAAAAAATGGTAGAATAAACGACGTTTGATAGATACACCAAAAGAGGAGGTGTTGGTTATGGCAAAGTATTGTGAAATTTGTAGTAAAGGCGTTATGTCCGGGAATAAAATCAGCCACTCGCACAGGAAATCCAGGAGGATCTGGGCGCCGAATGTGCAGCGCGTAAGAGTGCTGGAAGGCTCCACGCCTGTTCGCAAATATGTATGTACACGCTGCCTTCGTTCCGGCAAAGTGGCGCGTTACGTATAATAAAGTAAAGCAAACAAAAATCCTTTGGCTGCGTGTCAGGGGATTTTTTTGATTTTAATGATAAGCACTGGCTGCTCTGTGCTTATCTTCGCGCAATCAGCCACAAACACATTGCTCACGCCACGCGGCACGTCATTACGAAGCACAAGCTTATCCAGCGGATAATACAGTCCCTTTGCCGTCACCTCCGCATAGTCGTCCACAGGCAATATAGATACCGTCTGCCCGCTCTCGCCATAAATTTCAAAATTACCCTGCCTTGCTTCCATGGTCTGCACACCGTCTTCCATCAGCAGCTCTATGCCGTGTTCAAGGCTCCATTTCAGCAGCATAATGTTAGACAACAAATGATCGATACGCCCACCCGTCGCGCCCAGCAGGCATACTTTTTTTGCACCACGCCGCACCGCTTCCGAAAGCGCAAGCTGCGTGTCCGTTTCATTCTTTTCACTTAAGGCAACAAGAACCTCCGCACCCTGCTGCCGGCACGCCTCCACCAACTCCCGGTCTACGGAATCAAAGTCGCCCACAACCAGATCAGGCCAAATGCCCTGCTCACGCAACGCAGCAAGCCCTCCGTCTGCTGCAACAATAATGTCTGCCTGCCCTGCACGTTCCTCCAGCAGTTTTTCCGGCGGCTTGGTCCCCGCCGCCACTATCAGCGCGTTCATTTAATGCTTTCGCGCAGCTCGCGCACCGCCTGCACTGGATCGGGTGCGGAAAACACCGCGCTGCCCGCTACCAGCACATCAGCGCCCGCCGCCGCAATACCTGCCGCGGTTTCTTTGTTCACGCCTCCGTCTATTTCTATTTCAATCTCCTTGCCATGCGCGTGTATCATTTCTTTAAGCTCGGTAATTTTTCCCATCACCGCAGGGATGAACCCCTGTCCGCCATAACCCGGGTTTACAGACATCAGCAATATCATCTCTACATCATCAAGCACATACTTCACCATCTCCAGGGGCGTTGCCGGATTCAGCACCGCGCCCGCTTTCTTGCCACATTGGCGGATCGCCTGCAGCGTCCGCTGCAAATGTACTGTTGCTTCCACATGCACCGTTATAATATCCGCGCCTGCCTCCGCAAAGCGTTCTACATACCGTTCGGGCTTATCAATCATCAAATGTACATCCATGGGCAAAGACGTCTTTTTACGGATATCCTCAATCATCTTAAACCCAAACGTGATGTTGGGTACAAACACACCGTCCATCACATCACAGTGCAGATATTCCACACCCGCTTGCTCCATCAGCTTTACACCTGCCGCCATATCCGCAAAGTCTGCGGATAATATCGAAGGGGCGATCTTAACCATAGTCTTCCTCCTCGTTGATGCTATTAAGCAATTTCAGGTATCGATGATACCTGCTTTCGTCTATCATTCCTTTTTCCACAGCGTCCTTCACGGCGCAATCCGGTTCTTTGTCATGCACACAAGCCCTAAACCGGCACTCTCCCGCATACCGCACAAACTCCCCGTAATAACTGCCAAGTTCTTCTTTGCCAATCCCTTTCATGTCAAACATGGAAAAACCTGGCGTATCAAAGACATACGCCTTCATCTGCGGCAGGTACAAGAGCTCCGTTGTACGCGTAGTGTGCTTTCCCCGCGCTGTTTTTTTGCTCATTCCGCCCACTTCCAGCACAATATCTTCGCTAATGGCATTGATGAGCGAAGACTTACCCACGGCAGACTGCCCTGTAAAACACACAAATTTTCCG
>JAJDHD010000031.1 GCA_030266015.1 Christensenellaceae bacterium OttesenSCG-928-K19
GGCGGATTGTCCAGCATTTCCATCACATCGCCAATACCTTCTATGGAATCCGTAATGGGTCCGTGCGGCTCAAAAATAATCTTAAGGCCGTAATCTTCCGCCATTCTGCACGGCTGGTACAGCTTTTCCGCAATCGTAAAAATTTGCTGCTCATATGTCAATTTTTTTGCCCACGTGCTTTTGGGGATTGTCTCTGTCGTCACCACGTCGCGTATACCGATTGCCGCGGCAAACTTAATCGCCTTCATGATTTCTTTCGTCTGGTACTCTGCTGGGTTGGACGCCTCCAGCAGGCACGCGTGCGCGCTTATTGTCATAATTTTCATGCCATGCCGCTCAAACATACGCTTCACGTCAAACGGATTGTCATCTAGGCTTACAGACGCCGCAAGCCCTGCTGAAGCAAACATACTGCCGCCCGAATGCGTGTCTGTGATATCCGCGCATTTAAAACCCGCTTCACTTGCCAGCTTGAGATTATGATCGACCGAAGTATATGGTTCCAATGCCAAAAATACGCCTACTTCCATTACAGTATCTCCTTTATTTACATTTACCAGCCTGATTGCGGAGAAAATAATTCCGCGTCCATTGAGATGCCTCGCACATTGATCCATGCGTCTGAAATGATTTTCATACCATAATACGTACGAATGTGTATACGATTAAATTATAGCAACAGGGACAGGCCGTGTCAATGAAGATACGCTATTCCTCCAGCGCTTTTACACCATTCATAATCATTTTATCCAGAATATCCGCCATTTCCTCTGGTGTTTCCTTCATGCCATTTTTGAGCCATGCTTCCAACATGCCAATACATCCATAAATAAAGAATGCATAAAAGTATTCAAAATACTTTGTACTTTTTGCGTTGTATATTTTTGTCCAATAATAGAGGCAACGGTCTCGCACAAGGCCTTTCAGCTTGTTGACAAACGCCAAGTCACCATTCGGGCCAATCAATACCATACACAAATCGGCATTGTCTTTCAGAAAAGAAAACACGTCCGTCATCACCGGTGGTGGCGCTTCCCCTTCCAGCGCATTCAGTTTCACTATTTCATTGAATTCCTCAAACATTTCGGTTTCGATCTGTTCGATCATATCATATACGTCTTTATAATATAGGTAGAATGTACCCCGGTTGATATCCACCAGGTCGGCAATTTCCCTTACCGTAATATTATTTGCCGGTTTTTGCTGCAAAAGCTCCACCAGCCCATTCCTCAATTTTTCTTTTGTGCGCTTTACACTGCGGTTGGTTCCCTTGGGGTTCATTGTAACTCCTCCACATCATCTTGTGGTTTCCGGCTCATTTCTTTGCCTCAAAACACATTTTTTTCATATTTTTCTTATAAAAGAATCAACAGATTCGCCAAAAGTGTTGAATTCTCAACATAAGAAAAAAAATTGTCGGTTGAATTTTCTATAAAAATCATTATGATTAATATTAGTTGATAAATCAACAGTTGTAAATATATTTTTCAAAACCGTGTGAGAAACATGTATCATTTGGAGGTAACAGCACTATGGCAAGTTTAGGTAATACCATTAAAGCAACAGGAGCAAACGTAGCGTTCTCAGCCGCTTTTAAGTATTTGGAAAAAGACCCGGTAAAGAATTTCCCCAAGCTGATGAAATGGGCGGATACCTTTACAAAGGGTAATAGCTGGAATAAAGCTGTCGGTCGGTTCCAAAACTGGTTTGATGAAGAAACATGGCAGGGCGTGCTTATAAAGCGCGTATTGCAGGACTGCAACACCACTTACCTGAAAAAGTTCATATTGAACTTCTTCTTGAATTCGGGTGTAAAGGGTATGCCAATTGCCCGCGCAAAGAGCGAAGAACTGGGTGTTAACGTTCCTTGGGCTATCCTGATGGACCCCACATCCGCATGTAACTTGAAATGCGTCGGTTGCTGGGCTGCTGAATATGGCAAGCACTACAACCTCTCTTATGAAAAAATGGATGAAATCATTACGCAGGGCAAGGAGCTTGGCGTTTACTTTTACATCTATTCCGGCGGTGAGCCGCTTGTGCGTAAAAAAGACCTGATTCGCCTTGCGGAAAAACATAACGACTGCGCATTCGGCGCATTCACAAACGCAACGCTGATTGATGAGGACTTTGTGGAAGACCTGCTCCGCGTGGGTAACTTCACCTTCATGATCTCCGCAGAAGGCAATAAGGAAGAAACCGACTCTCGCCGTGGCGAAGGCACATACGATGCTGTAAAGCGCGGCATGAAGCTTTTGAAGGATGCGCGCATCCCGTTTGGTTTCTCTGGCACATATACAAGCAAAAACTACCAGACAATTTCCAGCGATGAGTGGATTAACGAAATGATCGATGACGGTTGCCTGTTTGGCTGGCTGTTCACCTATATGCCCATTGGCTCGGGTGCAGATGTAAGCCTGTGTGTAACCCCAGAGCAACGCGCTCATATGTACAAGCGTGTACGTGAAATGCGCGAGTATAAGCCTATCTTCCTGCTTGACTTCTGGAATGACGGCGAATATGTCGGCGGTTGCATCGCGGGTGGCAGGCGTTACTTCCACATCAACTCCAATGGCGACTGCGAACCTTGCGCGTTCATTCACTATGCAACACACAACATCAACGAATGCACACTGGAAGAAGCTCTTGGTAGCCCGTTGTTCAAAAAATACCAGGAAGGCCAGCCCTTCTCCGACAACCTGCTTCAGCCCTGCCCGCTTCTGGATAATCCTGAAAAGCTTCGCCAGATTGTTAGCGAATCCGGCGCAAAACCGACACAGGATCTTGACCTTGAGGGCGTGGACGTACTTACGGCAAAAACAGACCCGATTGCTGCCGCGTGGAAACCGGTAGCAGATCAAATCTGGTCTTGCGGTCACTATCCGCACAATGCCATCATCAACCACGCGCTGCAAAAGAGGGTTGACCTTACTTGCGGCGGCACAGCAGACTGCGGCAACTGCGGTCGGATCAAGGTGGACAGGCCTACTGAAAAACCCGCTCATATCGTATAATTACAACAGTAAAACCACCGGTTAATATAATCGGTGGTTTTTTTGTCCCTTTTATTCAGTAGCTTTTCCTGTTCTTTTTATACCAAACCACATTCCCCCCCTCTTTCACTGCCTTATTTAAGCCAAAAGCAGTTCTCACAGCAACACCCTACCCTTTTCTTTTCATGATACCCTTCATCAGCATCATAATACAAAAAAACGCGCATATTACGCGTTTCCGGATAAGTTGCACCTTATAGCCTGCAAGCTGCACATTGATTATATTAACCCAGCAAAAATCTGCCCAGCTCCTGCACATCATGTGCTATGGATTTACAGTCAAACTTTTTCACATCTGCCTCGACGGAAAAACCATATCCCCACAGCACCGCACAAAAATCAATACCAACCTGCCCTGCCCCAATTGCGTCATAATCGCTATCGCCTACTAGTATGGTGCTGCTTTTATCTGATACATGCAGCTTTTGCAGGCACTCTCGCACAATGACTGCTTTATCCGGCATTGTTACGCCATCGCCACCACACACCGCTTTAAAATGCTTCTCTAGCCCAAAGTGCTCCACCGTTTCCTGCACTGTCACACGGTTTTTTACAGATGCAACGGCACACGTTGCCCCTGCCTCGTTCAATCTTTCCAGCAACTCTTCTATTCCCGCATACACACTGCCTTCCAGCTTTGCGTTACTGCTACGGTGCACCTCCCTGTAATGAAGCACCATTTTTTCCGCCTGCTCCCGTGACACCCCAAATGTATCCACAAAGGAAAGAACAATAGGTGGCCCCACAAATTTTCTCAACTGTGCCTCACCCGGCGGCTCCAAGCCAAAATGCTGCGCAGTCTCCACCGCGCAGCGTATGATACCTTTTCCCGAATCCATAATTGTTCCGTCGAAATCAAACAAAACTGTTTTATATCTCATATCCAGGTAATCTCCAATATTTCCGCGCCATAAGGCGGAAGGTCTATGCCCACAAGTCCGTCATTAAATGAAAAATGCTTTGCGGAAACAAGACTAACCGCCTCCTGCAAATCCACATCGCGGAAAAATTTTAACTCATCTGACTTTATACATTCCTGTTCCTCAAAAAGATCCACTACAATTTTTTGCGGCCTATCTGACCTGTTTACAACCGTCAACACCGCGTCATCTTCTACCACATTAGAGAATGCATCCACACCATCCACACAATACCGCAGCACGCCAATCACATCTGCCCCCTGTGTATAAAATGCTACATTCCCTGTTTTCATCACCTGCCGCCCCCGCCTCAGGCCAAAAAGCATACGGTGATATTCCAGCAGCTCTTCATCACGTATAATAAAGGAACGCCTGTTGAAGGGATCCAGCAGCCCATTCATCCCGCCTTCGTCTCCATAATAGATAGACGGCACGCCGGGCACGGCAAACTGCATTGCCACCGCCAGCTTTTGCAGCATTGCCCCGTGAGCATCCTGCTCCTTTGTCACCACAAAATGAAACTGCTGCTCCCGCGTCATCTCCCGCGGCTGTGCCCGCGTTCCCAGTAGCGTCCGCACCCGGGCAGCATCGTGCGATGAGAGCAGGTTCATCAGCGAATAATACATCTCCTTTGGGTAATTCTGGCTTTGGGCAACCAAAAGTTTTTTATAAAAACCCGCATCCTTGTTTCCCAGCAGGAAGTCAATTGTCGTATTGGTAAACGGGTAATTCATCACGCTGTCCAGCCCGCGTCCCAGCGCGTACCGGCGGTTTACGCCATAGCTTTGCTTTGTGGTGGCATCCTCCCACACCTCGCCCAGCAATACATTGTCCTGGCTTGTGTGCTTAATCGCCTCGCGCATCTGCTCTATCGTCTCATCTGGCAGTTCATCCGCCACATCTAGCCTGTAGCCTGCCGCACCGCGATGCAGCCATGTATTCATTACGCTGTCTTCATTTCGTATGACAAAATCAATCCAGTCTTGCTTTGTTTCCTCCACCTCTGGCAGCGTTTCAAACCCCCACCAGCTTCTGTATTTATCAGGGAATTCCTCAAAGCTATACCAATGGAAATAGGGCGAATCCTGGCTTTGGTAAGCGCCAATGTCATCATAATGCCCGTATTTGTTAAAATATACACTGTCATCGCCCGTGTGGGAAAACACACCATCCAGCATAATGCGTATACCATATTCTCCGGCTTTTTTTGCCAGATGCTCAAAGTCTTCATTTGTTCCCAGTACAGGATCAACATTAAGATAATTGCCCGTATTATACCTGTGGTTAGACGCCCCCTCAAACACCGGGTTCAGGTATAGCACCTCCACGCCCAACTCCCGAAAATAATCCAGCGAATCCTCAATCCCTTTCAAATCACCGCCATAATAATCACACGGCTGGTAATTTTCCCTGCCCGGAAGCGGCTGGTATATCGGTTTATCATTCCATTCCTCATGAAAAAAGATATCCCGCCCCATACTTTTGTGCCACTCCAGCCCTTGCCGCATCTTCTCCGGATCGCCGCATTTAAAGCGATCCGGGAAGATTTGATACATGGTTGCCCCTTTGAACCAGCCCGGGGTGGTAAACCCGCTGTCGAACACTGTAATCTGAAACGCCGGCGGTACACCCCAGTATACCTTGCCCACTCCCGCGGTAAATCCTGTACCTGCCCCATAAAACAACCTGTTTTCCTCACCCGCTAAATGAATATCAAACCAATACCACAACACCCCCGGCTCCAAGGGCGTGTCATATTCCACATACAAAACATCCTCGTCCCGGCGCATCTCTATTTCCATTTTATTTGGGCCGTTCATCACAACAAAATACGCTTTTTCAAAATAGAATTCTTTAATTGCCAGCCGCAATGTTACGCGCGTGCCTGTGGGCACAGCCCCCAGCGGCGTGCGGTATCGCTCCATTGCTGTATCATGCATAAGCACTTTTCTAAAGTCGATTTCCTTATTCATCTGTTTCCACCCTGGTCCAGCGGCGTTAAATGCCACACTTTGTCGTTGTATTCGCCTATTGTCCTGTCTGCGCAAAAATATCCAGACGCTGCTGTGTTTTTAGCCGCCATCCGTTTCCACGTGTCTTTGTTGTCATAGGTCTCCATCAGCTTTATAAACGCTTGGTTATAGGAAGCAAAATCATAAACAATGTAATACTTATCCGCTCGTTCGCTATCACCAAACAAAATAGAATGGTACAGGTCTGAGAATTGCTCACCCAGTGTACCGTCAATCAGGCAGTTAAGCGCTTGGCGAATATCCGAATTCTGCTCGTAATACCTACTTGGATGGTACGTGCCATACCGTTCCATCTCATTAATCTCTTCCACTGACGCACCGAATATAAAAATGTTTTCCGCACCCACATGGTCATGTATCTCCACATTCGCTCCATCCATCGTACCCAATGTCACAGCACCATTCATCATAAACTTCATATTCCCCGTACCAGAAGCCTCCAACCCGGCGGTGGATAATTGTTCGCTCACATCCGCTGCCGGAATCAGTATTTCCGCGCACGAAACATTGTAGTTTTCAAAAAACACCACTTTTATAATATCCCTTGTATCCGGGTCGTTGTTCACAAGGCCGGCCACTG
The DNA here is from genome assembly GCA_030266015.1 of Christensenellaceae bacterium OttesenSCG-928-K19. Taxonomy (GTDB): domain Bacteria; phylum Bacillota; class Clostridia; order Christensenellales; family Christensenellaceae; genus UBA5399. The sequence goes on from JAJDHD010000031.1 coordinate 6,587, forward strand.
CCAAAATTAACCGGATAATGCTCTTAGCGCGCGCGTATCCGGGCGATGCCTTAGCGGCAAACAAAAATGTACATGGCGTAATATGCGCGCCTTGCCCATGCTTTAGCGTTTGATACAAGTGCAATATATGCAACACCTTTAAAAGCTGCCGCTTGTATTCATGCAGCCGCTTTGCGTGCACATCGAATAATGTATTATGGTCGATGTCAATCCCCTGTGCCCGTTTCACATAGTCGCACAGGCGTATTTTGTTTTGTAGCTTTGCCTGCATAAACTCATCCAAAAACCGCTCGTCCTCCAGCAAATCCTGAATCTGATCCATTTGGCGATAATCCTTCAAAAATCCTGTACCAATGCGATCTTCCAGCAACCTTGCGAGAGGCTGGTTTGCCTTCACAAGCCACCGCCTGTGTGTAACGCCATTTGTAATGCTCAAGAATTTCTCTGGGAAAGCGGTATAAAAATTACGAAACAACCGCGCCCGAATAATCTCGCCATGCAATCGTGATACCCCGTTTACCCTGCCGCACACTGCAACGCACAGGTTTGCCATGCGGATTTCGTCATAGGACACAATAGACATTGCGCCGATCCTATCCCAATCACCCGGGTATTGCTGCCAAAGATGTTCACAAAATCGCTCGTTTATCTCGTAAATAATCCCATAAACACGCGGCAGCAGTTCCTTGAACATTTCTACATTCCAGCACTCCAGCGCTTCGGACATCACTGTGTGGTTGGTATAGTTAAACATCTTTGACGTGACCCCATACGCTTCGTCCCAGGAAAGCCCCTCTTCATCCATCAAAATACGCATCAGCTCTGGAATAGCAAGCGCCGGATGGGTATCGTTAATTTGCACGGTAGCATGTTCCGGCAATGTCCGAAGATCGCCAAAGACCGCCTTGTGCTTCCTCACCATATATTGCATGGTGGCGGATGTAAAGAAATAAAACTGCTTTAGCCGGAGCTGCCTGCCCTGCTCATGGTTGTCTTCCGGATAAAGCACCTTTGAGATAATCTCCGCAAGTTCCCGCTCTTGTACCGCACGAGAATATTCACCGCGGTTAAAATAATCCATGTCGAGGCCAGATTTTGCTTTTGCGCTCCACAGCCGTAGCGTAGCAGGAATTTTGCTGTCATAACCCATCACTGGACAATCATATGGAATAGCAATGACACTGTAATAGTTTTTATGTGCCACCTTCAGCCCTTGCTCTGTCCAATATTCCTCAATCTCGCCGCCATATTTCACTTCCACTTGGTCTTCCGGGCGGGGAATTTCCCATACATTCCCTTGCTCCAGCCAATTATCATCCACCTCTATCTGCTCCCCATCCAGTATGCGCTGGCGAAACAAGCCATATTCATAGCGGATCGAGCAGCCCACAGCAGGCAGGTCGAGCGTGGAAAGCGAATCCAAAAAGCACGCCGCAAGCCGTCCCAGGCCACCATTGCCAAGACCTGCGTCCCTTTCCTGCTCTTCTATTTCCCCCAGGTCAAGCCCCAGCTCTTCCAGCGCCTGTTTATAATCCTCCATCAGGTGCAGGTTAATCATGTTATTCACCAGAAGCCTGCCCATCAAAAACTCCGCAGAAAGATAATAAAGACGCTTATTTCCCTGTGCCTCCACCATGCTGTTCCTGTCTGCCCATTTATCTGCAACAAGGTCGCGCACGGTAAGCGCCACCGCTTTATAAATTTGTTCCTTGGTCGCTTCTGCCAGCGTCTTGCCAAATCCGCGCCGCAGCTTGCCAAGTATCATTTCTTTAATCCGTTCCCGCTTTTCATTTTTCTGTGCCATACATACCCATCTCCCACCGGCATTTTCCAGTTAAGCTTTATTCGCTCATATAACAAAGCAGGCCTGTATTCCCATTTTCCTTGCTACAGACCCGGCTATTACCTGTAAGCATTTTCAACCCGCCAGCGATTCGTAAAGCGCCTTGTATTCCTTTGCGGATTTTAAAAAGCTGTTGTCTGTTTTCATTGCGTTTTTGATCAGTCGCAGCATGGCACCCTTGTCCTTGTAAGCATTCAGGGCAAACCATATCACATTGAGCATATCATGCGCGTTGTAATTGTTGAACGAAAACCCGTTGCCCTCCTGCGTATAAATATTATACGGCTGCACCGTATCCACCAGACCGCCCGTTTCGCGCACAATCGGCAGCGTGCCATACGATTGCGCAATCATTTGTGACATTCCGCACGGCTCAAACAGCGAAGGCATCAGCAAAAAATCACTGCCAGCATAAATTTTGTGCGCCAATGTGTCGTCATAGCCAATGTATATGCCCGTGTTTTTGGGGTACCTTGCCGCAATATAATTGAAATACTCCTCGTATTGATGGTCGCCGCTACCCAAAACAACAAACGCGGCGTTTTCGTGCAAAACCTCTTCCAGCACCACACGTACAAGGTCTATTCCCTTTTGCTCCGTCATGCGGGTAATCATACAAATGACAGGTACATTTTCGTCAATGTCCATATGCATCTCTTTTATCAACGCCGTCTTATTTTTATACTTCCCCGCTATGTCAGATACATCATAATTACAAGCGATTTTGGAATCCTTTGCCGGGCTGTATTCCCCATAATCAATCCCATTCAAAATACCGGAGAGATCATTTTTTCTCGCCTGCAAAATACCCTCCATGCCCCTACCGTAAAAGGGATGCACAACCTCCTTTGCATAAGTAGGACTTACCGTGGTTATTTTATCCGCAAATACCAGCCCTGCCTTCATAATATTTGCTGAGCCATATGCTTCCAGATATTCGGTTGAAAAATAACCATCCGATATACCAAGGAAGTCCGCAACTTTTGCAAAATCAGTCTGCCCTTGGTATTGCAAATTGTGAATAGTAAGCACCGTTTTTATACCGCCCTGCTCCCGCTCCTGATATTGTGTTTTCAACAGCATAGGGATCATGGCTGTATGCCAATCGTTTGCGTGGATGATATCCGGCTTAAACTCAATAAACGGCAACGCCTCCAGCACCGCGCGGCAAAAATACATGTATTGCTCGGTTTCCGCGTCCCCGCCTTTATAGACTGGCCCGCCAAAGTAATATTCGTTATCGATAAAATAATAAGTGACGCCATCCATCTGCATGGTTTCAATACCCATATACTGGTTGCGCCATCCCATGCTGATATTGAGTGATAAAATATTCGTCAGCTTATCCTGGTATTTCTGCTTGACCGCGCTGTGCTTGGGCATAATCACCGCCACATCCATCCCCAGCTCTAAAAGCGCCTTTGGCAGTGCGCCCATCACCTCTGCCAGCCCGCCCGTACTGACAAAAGGCGCGCTTTCCGCCGCCGCTATAAGCACTTTTGGCATACTCATACAATAGCCCCCTTCCTGATTACAACCGGGAACACCTCGTCCCCAACAAGCCTGCGTCCCTGCCTGATGTTGACCGATTTATCCAGTATGACATATTCAAGCGTCGAGTTATTGTAGATTTCACTATCTTGCATAATAACACAATTTTTAATCTTGGCCCCTTTGCCCACATACACGCTGCGGAACAAAATGCTGTCTTCAACCTCGCCCTCAATAATACAGCCATTCGCAATCAACGAATTCTTGACATTAGAGGTCTTTGCGTATTTTGCGGGCACCTCATCCTTTATTTTTGTATAGATACGGTTGTTGGCGTAAAACAAGTCCTGCTGCACATCCACATCCAAAAAGTCCATATTGAGCTTGTAATAAGACGCCACCGAATGCAGGCGCCCCACATAGCCCTCATGCTTAAAGCCCATGATGCGAATACGGTTCAGGTTGTTCATCAAAAGATCGCTCACAAAGTTATATTTGCCGCGTGACACACAATCCTCCACCAGGTATTCCAGCAGCTCTTTACGTATCACGTAGGTGTCCATTCCCGCTTTTTTGGAATCCGTAAGCGGCGAGTTGATCTCCAGGTCAATCACACGCCCTTCCTCGTTCTGGTGGATGCGCACATCCTTGAACCGCTCCCCTTTAAAGGAGTCAGCCTCTTCCTCATTGTAAAGCATTGTAATATCCGCGCCGGTATCGATATGGTATTTCAGCATATCGTCATAGGTACGGTTGTAGATGGTATATGAGCCGGAGAAGATACAATATTGCTGCTTACTCCGCCTGATATATCCCATCACCCCCTTGATAGCATCCACAATGCCACGGTATGACCCCATGTTTTCGCTGCTGGAATACGGCGGCAATATGAATAAACCATCACTTTTACGTGAAAGATCCCATTCCTTGCCCGACCCCAGATGGTCCATCAACGAATGATAGCTGCGCTGCGCAATAACGCCTACATTGTGAATACCTGTGTTCACCATATTGGAGAGCACAAAATCGATGGAGCGGTATCGCCCGCCAACAGGAAGCGCGCCCACCGTCCGGAGGTAAACCAGCTCGCGCAGGTTTATATTCTGTTCTCCCGCATAAATAAGCCCAAATGCATCTCTGATCATTTCCGCCCACCTCCCGCAGTATTTTTCACGACCCGCTTGGCATTCACGCTTTCTCCCGCTTCAATAACGACCTCGTCCTTTATGACCGCACCGCCGCCTACAACGGTGATCTCTCCACCGCCGCCCACAGTACAATCATTGCCGATGTTCACTTCCTCATCCACAATGCTCATGATTATTTTGCTGCCTTCGCCCACTCTTGTCTGCTGCATAATAATGCTGTCCCGCACCAATGCACCGCGCTCCACAACAACCCCTGCCGAAAGCACACTGTTTTCCACCGTGCCGTAGATATGACATCCCTCCGACACCAAACTATTTTTGACCTTAGCATTTTTCTCTACGAAATGCGGAGGCATATTTGGGTTACGGGAAAAAATGCGCCAGGGCTCATCATACAGGTCAAGCTCGGGCTGCTCCTGCAAGAGTTCCATATTCGCCTCCCACAAAGAGAAAATAGTCCCCACATCCTTCCAGTAGCCCTTGAATGGGTATGCATACATTTTTTCATTTTTCTCCAGCATTTTGGGGATGATATTTTTGCCAAAATCATTGGAGGACTTTTCATCCTTCGCGTCCGCATCCAGGTAGCTGCGCAGTTTCCTCCAACTAAATACATATACGCCCATAGAAGCCATGTCGTTTTTTGGTTTCTTGGGTTTTTCCTCAAATTCATAGATGCGCATGTCCTCGTCCGTATTCATAATGCCAAAACGGGATGCTTCCTCCATCGGCACCTGTATAACTGCAATTGTTGCGTCTGCGCCTGTCTTTTCATGAGCCGCAATCATTAGGCTGTAGTCCATTTTATAAATGTGGTCACCAGAAAGCACCAATAAATACTCCGGGTCATATTGTTCAATAAAGTAAATGTTCTGGTAAATAGCATTTGCCGTGCCAGAATACCATTCGCCACGCTCCCCCTTCACAAAGGGCGGCAGCACAAACGCCCCGCCATTCATACTGTCAAGATCCCATGGCGCGCCCGTGCCAATATAGCTGTTCAGCTCCAGTGGCTCGTATTGTGTCAGCACTCCCACCGTGTCGATTCCCGAATGAATGCAATTGGATAGCGGAAAATCGATGATTCTGTATTTACCCCCATAGGTTACGGCAGGCTTTGCACGGTGCTTGGTGAGCACGCCCAGCCGGCTTCCCTGTCCGCCGGCAAGCAGCATTGCCACACATTTTTTTTTGTTGATCATAGCGCATCCCTCTTTTCCCTGTCTGGTGTAAATTCAAAATAAAGCGCGGCAAGAGGTGGCATTTTCACCTCTGCCCCATATTGAAACCCGTTTACCTGCATGGGCATTGCCTGAATGGTCTTTTCCGGCTTCACACCCGAGCCTCCATAAGTGGTATCGTCACTGTTTAGAATCAGTTTCAGGCTACCCGCCTCGGGTAACGCGACAATATAGCCCTCGCGAACAATTGCCGTGAAATTCGTGACACACACAATATGGCTCTCCCCACTGCTTCGCATAAAGGCAAACGTGCTGTACATATAGTCGTTTACATTCAGCCATTCAAAGCCGTCCCATCCGTCATCCACCTCATATAGCGCCGGATATTTTTTATATATCTTATTCAGCTTTTTTACATATTGCTGTACGCCCCTGTGGGAATCATAATCCAGCAAAAACCAGTCAAGCTGCTTCGCATAATCCCACTCTATAAATTGGGCAAATTCGTCCCCCATAAACATCAATTTTTTTCCAGGGTGGGCAAACATGTGTCCATACAACGTTTTTAGCGACGCAAATTTCTGCCAATAATCGCCATACATTTTATTTACCATGGAAAGCTTACCATGCACTACCTCATCATGCGAGTAAGCAAGTATATAATTTTCAGAAAACGCATAATACAGGGAGAACGTCATTTTGCTGTGCTCAAACTGCCGGAAGTAAGGATCCATCGACATATATTTGAGCGTGTCATGCATAAAGCCCATACTCCACTTGAACGTGAACCCCAGGCCGCCATGGCTTGGGGGTTGTGTCATCATCGGATAAGAGGTAGATTCCTCTGCTATTGTCATCGTGCCCGCATATTTTGTAAGCACCACGCTGTTCACCTTTTTCAAAAGCTCTACCGCGCCAAGGGCAATGTTCCCCCCCTCCGCGTTTGCCATATAATGCCCGTCGTCACGCGCGTAATCAAGATACAGCATAGAGGTTACCGCATCAATCCGCAGCCCGTCCACATGGTATTTCTCCATCAAAAACACTGCGCTGGAAACAAGGAAACTCTGCACCTCTGGCCGGCTGTAATTGAAAATATACGTACCCCATTGGGGATGCTCGCGCTGCAGCGGCAGGTCATGCTCATACAGCCATGTGCCATCAAAATGCGCCAGCCCGTGCTCATCCCGCGGAAAATGCGCGGGAACCCAGTCTATAATGACCCCGATACCCTTGGAATGAAGCCTGTCCACAAAATACATAAAGTCCTGCGGTGTGCCATAACGTGAGGTGATGGCAAAATATCCTGTCACTTGGTAGCCCCACGAACCATCAAAGGGATATTCCGTGACGGGCAGCAACTCCACATGGGTATAGCCCATCTCAGACACGTATTCCGCCAGATCATCCGCCACCTCGCGGAAGCTGGGAAAACGGTATCCTTTTTTTGTACGCCACGAGCCAATGTGCACTTCATAGATGGAAATGGGCTTTTTGAAAACATTCCACTTCATCCGTTTTTGGATATACGCATCGTCATGCCACTCATATCCATCAAGGTTCCATACCTTGGACCCATTCTTGGGCCGCGTTTCACAATGGAAAGTAAAAGGGTCTGTTTTCATCACCCGGCTACCATCATATCCGTGCACCATGTACTTATAAATATCGCCGTTCTTCAGTCCCTTGATAAAAGCAACCCAAACGCCATTTTTATAAAATTCCATATGGTCTGCCGCGGTATCCCAGTTGTTAAAATCACCCACCACGCTGACCGCGCGCGCATTTGGCGCCCACACACAAAAGCGGTGCATGTCTATTTCCGGTATATAATGGCACCCGAACAATTCGTAGGCATTTTGCGCTTCGCCCGTATTAAATAAAAATATATCCACGTCGGGTATGTATTTGCTCAGGTCAGCCATTCTCGCCTCCGCTATGCTGTATATTCCTCACACCTGAAAAACAAAATCCTGGTCTTTTTCATCCGCCTTGTTAAGTTCCTTCGCCTTTTTCTCATACCCTTCCCTACCCATCAGGGCAAACGTGGCAATTTTGCCTGCTTCCACGCCCGGCTGGTCAAATGCATCGATGGAAAGAAATTCGCCCGCAGCAGCCGTTGCCATCTCAAAGAAGAAAAACAGCTCTCCAATTGCCTTCGCGCCCATTTTGTCAATGGTAATGCGCATATTCATTTTGCCTGCCTGCGTCACGGCATATTCTGTCGCGCGCATTTCAGATGCGATCAGCTTGTTGATTGTTTGTCCTTCTATATACGTCGCGTCCAGCATATCGATGGGCGTTTTGGGCACAGTCAGCGTTGTATTAAACTGCTCCACGTCGATAAACGTTACCACTTTATCAAACGGGCCTTCCGTATAAAGCTGTATTTGCGAATGCTGGTCGGTCACGCCCAACGCACGCACAGGGGTTTGCCCACAATAAACATCCTTGCCGTCATTGTTCACTCGTTTCCCCAGCGATTCCGCCCAAAGCTGCGCATACCACTCCGCCATATTAAGCAGGCCATCCGCATACGGCATCATCACAGATATGTTCACCTGATTGGACATAGCAATGCACATCAGCATGGCATACATATAAGCAGGATTTTCCCACACGCTCTCCTTTGTGCACGCTTCATCCATCGCCTTTGCTCCTGCAAAAAGCGCGTCGATATCAATATTAAGCACCGCCGCCGAAAGCAAACCAACTGGACAAAGGACAGAGAACCTCCCGCCCACACCGTCCGGCACAGTATAGGTTTTAAATCCATACTGGTTGGAAATCTTTTTCAATATACCCTTTTCTTTATCCGTAGTTAAAATAATATTGTCTTTAAAATTATCGCCCAACGCGTCCTTCAGCATGGAAAGCGCAATCATGAATTGCGACATTGTCTCCACGGTGTTTCCGCTCTTTGTAATGATATGGAAGCATGTCTTTTTTACGTCAATAATATCAAACAACGCATTAATGCCATCCGGATCCACATTATCCACCACATAAAATCTTGCGCCACCACGTTTTTCTTTTGGCAACTCGTTATATTTTAAATGCTTAATGCCTGTAAACAACGCCTTGGAGCCAAGAGCGCTGCCACCAATGCCAAACACCACAAAATTATCGAATTCCTTGTTGATCCGCTTGCCCTGCGCCACGATGTCCTTAACAATTTCATCCTGGTTGTACGGCAAAGCACGCCAAGCCATCTGGCCTTTTTTCGCATTCATCTGCTCATGCACTTTTGTGATTCTCTGGCTGATCGTGTTGATTTCCGTTTCCGTAATCCCATGTCCGCCAATCGTTTTTTCCAGCATGTTGTTAAAATCGATTTTCATACTTCATCGCTCCTCTTTTTTGTTAGTAATATTTTCTCAGCCTCTTCCATAGACTGCTGTCATCTTGTTCAATTCTATTATTTTTTCCGCACCAAACTGTCCTTCTTCCAGCCGCCATTTCCAATTACCGGGCACACCTTCGCCACGGTACATGCTCGCGTCTATACCAAGGTTCAACACATCCTGCATCGGCAGGATACACACGTCCGCCACGCTACCCATCGCCATGCGCATCAGCTTTTCCGTAATACTTTGCGCCCCGCATGTGCCAATATATTGTTTCAGGTTGGTTTTTTGTTCTTCCCCCAGCCGGGAAAACCATCCCTTTGTGGTGTATTCCCCCGGCGCTGCTGTATAACACACTGCATGGCGCTCATACCGGTGCGGCAGGTTTGCACTGTTTTGTACGTCAAATGCCCGCTGCAACACCCTTGAGCACGCATAGCCATTATACTCCACTGAATTAAAATAAACAGGAGCGACTGCTTCATCATCACCTGCCAAAATATTTACATCACCCAGCCAGTAACGCAACGTATCGCAAAGCTCCTTGCCCGGGCCTGCCTCCCAATGCCCATCTGCTGGAACACCGCCTTCCGGAATGGCAAAAAACGCATCTGCCTCGCGCAGCAAATCCACCCGGACAATATCAAATAGTTGCAGGGCATATTGTAGGCGCTTTACCCACCACTGGTATCCATGCAACCGCAGATATTCCCAATTATAGAGGCGGTAGTTCCACTTGCGCCCATGTTCTTTTCCCTTTTGTGGTGGCCGTCCCGGCGAACCGCCCTGTCCGTCAAAAAGCTCCGGTTCTGCCCAACTCTCCACGCACCCGGCGGAAAGATAAAAGGGAAGCTCGCCAATCAGCTTCACACCCATAAGCGCAGCCTGTTCCTTCAGCTTTGCCCATTGTCTCCAAAACAAAAACTGAGCAAACTGTACACATTCAATCTGCTCCTTATATTTTTCAGTAACACGCATGATTTCCACAGGATTACGCGAACGTATGTCCTCATCCCAGTCTTGGAAAGGCTTTCCGCCATTGTGGTTTCTCAGCACAAAAAACAATGCATAATCAAACAGCCATGACGCATGCTTATATTTAAAATCCGTGAATTCCTTTTGATTCTGCTTTAACCCGTTTTTACATGCCTTAGAGAGCAATTCCCGCTGCAAGGCGGCGCGCTGTCCATCTTGCGCAAAATCAGCATTGGAAATATCCTTTTTGGCAAGTAATCCTTCCTCCAGCAAAAGCCCAATGTCAATCAACCCGGGGTTGCCTGCAAACGCGCTCACTGCCTGATATGGGTTGTTTGATTCCAAATCATAGATTGGCAAAACCTGCCAATAACCCTGCCCGGCTTCCTGCAACTGCTCTAAAAAACGGTATGCAGAACTACCCATGCTGCCCGTGCCATATTCCGACGGCAGGGAGGTAAGGTGTAGCAATATCCCATTTCCCCTTTTCATGTAAAGCCTCCGTTGTCATTATTAAGCCCATAGCATCAAGCCGCCCGGAAAGGATCATCTAAACAACGGTTAATAAGATGTGATTTTCAAGACGGGCCACTTATTGATACCAACATTATAATATTAATAACCCTAAAAGTATAGTGTAAAATCAAACCTGCGCTTTTTCTTTCAAGATTCGTGAATCCTTTTGACCAAAAAAAGAACAGGCGTTTATGCCTGCTCCTTTATCATACAACATTTTTTATATTTTTTCCCAGAACCACAGGGACACGGGTCATTCCTTCCCACTGTTTTTTCTGATACGGCCTGCTTACTTTGCCGCCATTCACGTGTGATTTCTTCCCGCCGCTCTTTTGTTAAAAGCGGCTCCCATTCCGGCAATGTGAAAAGCCATTTTGCTTTGGCGTCCAGCATGTTGCGGTAGAGCATTTCCAAGTCAATATCCAGCTTAATCTCTGTATCTTCCTCTAATGTATCAAGGTCGATTTCCTTTTTTAAGCTGGTATTAACACCATCGATAAACCCAGCAAACACCACCGGCTCCATCCCCAGCTTTTCCGCTACATCCTTGAGCGCGCCTTCATATACCACACTGGTATCTGCTAATATTTTTTTATATACTTCCGTTTCCTGCGCAAAATAATCATCCCAAAACGCTTGCTGTTGCTGCGGCGTCTGCATCATCTGCGCCATTCCCTGCCATTGATCATATAAAGCCATATGCCATTCCTTTCTTACCACGCCACCTTAATCCGCTTTGCCACTTCCTTAATGAAATTACCTGTGTTTACCACGTTTACATTTTCCACTTCGGTGAGGAGCGCAAGGTCTTTTGTCATCGTGCCTTCCTCAATTGTCGCAATAGAGGCGCGTTCCAATTCATCCGCATATTTTATCAATGCGTCAATCCCGTCGATCTCGCCGCGCTTTCTGAGCGCGCCCGACCACGCGAAGATCGTCGCCATGGAGTTTGTAGAGGTGTCATCCCCTTCCAAATGTCTATAATAATGACGCGTTACCGTGCCGTGCGCAGCCTCGTATTCATAATTGCCCTCCGGCGAAACAAGCACCGACGTCATCATGGCAAGGCTGCCATATGCTGTCGCCACCATATCACTCATCACATCGCCGTCGTAGTTTTTACATGCCCAGATATAACCACCTTCCGAGCGGATTACGCGCGCCACAGCATCATCAATCAATGTGTAAAAGTATTCAATACCAGCCGCCTCAAACTGCGGCGCATATTCCTCATCATAAATTTCTTGGAAAATATCCTTAAATGTATGGTCATATATTTTGGAAATCGTGTCCTTTGTGGCAAACCACAGGTCCTGCTTTGTATCCAGCGCATAGTTGAAGCAACTGCGCGCAAAGCTGCTGATACTCTTGTCTGTATTATACATGGACTGCGCAATGCCACCGCCCTCAAACTCAAACACAGGCAGGCGCGTTTCTTTGCCGTCCGTAGTAATCACCATTTCAAATTTAGAATTTGCCGGCACTTTGTATTCAGTATCGCGATATACGTCACCATAGGCGTGACGCGCAATTGTGATGGGTTTTTTCCACGAACGCACAGATGGGTTGATCCCTTTTACCAGGATCGGCGCACGGAAAACCGTTCCATCCAATATGGCACGGATGGTACCATTGGGGCTTTTATACATTTCTTTTAGGTCATATTCTTCCACACGCTGCGCGTTTGGCGTGATCGTGGCACATTTCACACCCACGCCATATTTTTTGATCGCATAAGCAGCGTCGTATGTTACTTTATCGTCCGTCTTGTCCCTGTATTTCAGGCCAAGATCGTAATATTCGGATTTCAGGTCGATAAACGGCAATATCAGGTCTTCTTTGATCATCTGCCAGATGATCCTGGTCATTTCATCCCCGTCCATTTCCACAAGAGGCACATTCATTTGGATTTTTTGCATATTCACACTCACTTTCTTAAATCTATTATACCGCGCTTTGGCACGGCCGTTATGCTTTTTCAGTCTCTACCTTCGGCTGGCGCAACATGACATTTGCCAATGGCACAAAAAACGGTGCCAACAAAGGCAAGTAAAACACTATATGGCGCAGGCTTATGAACATACACTGCAATGTAATTACAGCGCATAGCATGACGCTGCTCAGCAAAAACAAGTTAACCAGACACCCCGTACACACAAGAGGCGACCCCATGGTTTCCATCTTGATAAAGCGGTTATACCTGTAAAAGATCCACGCAACACTGCCCGCCACAGCCGCAACGCCAATTAGATATCCGTATATCACCATATACTGCACTTTAGTGTGCAGCTCATAAACCGCTGACCTGTCTAAATACGCGGCAAGCATTGGTTCCGTCATAAGCACAATTATTGTGATGCCCGCAAGCGGAAGAAACACCAACGGCAAATTGTTTTTTATCCAGCCAAAATAACGTTTGGTATCATACCCTGCATTTTGCATAATATGTGAAAACCGCAACTGCGACACAATCAAAAAAGGCGTAAACAGCACGCTGAACGCACAAGAAAACAATGCAAAATAATCTGAATACATCATACTACCGGCCTCACAAACAATGCATGGCTTACTGCCATGCGCCACGAAAGGGATCCGATCCCCTCGCGAGTTTTTTCTGACATCGTCCGTTTTATTTGCCAAAAAAGTGCTTTTCAAAACGGATTATGCGTTATTGGGCATTCTTCAATACCCTGTTATAAAAACATCACACCGTCAAGGTGTCGCGCTCTGTCCACATCACATAAGCGTCTTCGTTGTTTTTGTAATACCGTTTCCGAAGACCCTGGATCGTAAACCCACATTGCTTGTAAAGCCGCAATGCCGGTTTGTTTGTCACGCGCACCTCCAGCGTCATGCTGGTCGCGCCATTTTTCTTGCTCATGCTGATTAATTCTTTCATCAGCTGCCTTGCATACCCTTTTTTCCGGTACTCCGGCTTAATACACACATTGGTAATGTGCGCTTCATCAAGCACAATCCACATGCCACCATACCCAATGATATCCCCATTAAGCAACACCACCAGATAAACCGTATTTCCATTCTCAATGATATCGTCATACAGCATCGCATACGACCACGGTTCCGCAAAGCTGGCTGTTTCGCATTCGAAAATTGATTCCAGATCGTCCATAGTTGCCGGACGAATCATCAACTGTTCTTCATTTTCCTTCATTTCTTTTCAATCTCTCCGCTTGGCTCATCCGCAAATAATGCGGCTTCAGAGCATCATGAGTCGTCTTTTGCGCTTTTCCCTTCCACGCGCACATGCACACGGAAGACGCTCTTTGCAAAAGAAATTGCTGGTGCAATATGGTGCTATCCGGCTTTTTCCTTAAAATAACATCCTCATATTTTGCAGCTGCGTCACCAACAAAAACAACTCTTTCGTATGGCATTAACTCTTGCAGCAGCTCTTCCAGCGGCAAAGCGCTCTCATGTATAATCAATTCCCCGTTATGCTCTGCCTTTGTATATACCTCACCGCGCCGCGCATCCATCACTGCACACACAGTCGCACTGCCTGTCACATTCTCCAGCAGGGCATCCAGTGCATTTACTGCATACACTGGCTTTTGCTGCGCATATGCAAGCGCAGAGACTGCCGCCGTCCCTATACGTATCCCCGTAAAGGAACCCGGGCCGGTTGAAACAGCAAATGCGTCTAGCTGTTCCAGCGAAATACCGGTAATTCCCAGCATCTGATCTATCGCCAGCATTAGTGTTTGCGAATGCTTTTTTCCTATATTGGTAAACACCTCATAGCCAAGCACGTCTTCATCTGTTATCGCGACAGACATACTTTCCCCCGTTGTGTCAACGCCCAGGATTTTCATTCAGCCACCTGTTCTATTATGATCTTTCTCTTTTGCTCATCCAGCCGCTCTATGTTAATATCTATACGTTTTATGGGCAACTCTTCCGCAATCCGCTCTGCCCACTCGCAGACACAAACGCCTCCGCCTTCCGCATAATCGTAAAAGCCGATATCTGCCAGCTCGTCTTCCCCCTCCAGGCGATACACATCGTAATGATACAACGGCAACCTGCCCGATTCATATACGCGGAGCAGTGTATAGGTCGGACTCACAACAGCATCGCTTATGCCAAGTCCGCTTGCAATTCCTTTCACAAAAGCAGTTTTACCCGCACCCAAATCGCCATTCAGCGCTACAAAACTACCCTGTTCCAGTGTTTTTGCAAAAGTTCGCGCGCAGTCTTGTGTTTCCGCCTCGCTGTTTGTTGTATATACAGCCATATTTCCCGCCTGCCTGTTCATTCGCACGGGGCATATTATATCAGAAAATCCTCATTTATGCAATATCCACAGCGCTTTGCTTTTTCCCACCATCAATGCGCCGCAGGCTATCGATGCAGCAGCCGCGCAAGCTTTTTATATAACAAAAATACAATTACCGCATCAATCGCCAGCTTGGCAGCTGTAAATGGCATTGCAAAAACCAACACATATCCCATCAACGAATCAGCCGCCGGATTAATTGCCGATGTAATTGACAGTATTGCTTCAATCGGCATTATTTGTGTGTATGCGGGTATCAACAAGTAATAATTCAAAATTGCTGCGGAAACGCATGCCACCGCAACGCCTATCAATGTTCCCACAATGGCGAATTTGAAATTGTGTTTTTTTGCGTAAATAATCGCCGCCGGAATCACAATCGCAATCCCAATGAGGAAGTTTGCCAGCTCTCCCACGCCGCCCGTACCGGAGTTTTTGAAAAAGAAAAACAATATACACTTAATTCCCTGGATGATAATCCCCGCCACAGGCCCCAGCGCAAACCCACCCAATAGCGCAGGAACATCTGAAAAATCCAGCTTCAGCCAAGGCGGCGCAATCGGTATGGGGAATTCAATATACATCAGCGCAAAAGCCACCACCGCCAAAATCGCAATCCTTGTGATATATTGCGTTTGTGTAATTTTTTTCCCTCTAATCAACTTTCCATGTGCCATACTTCTATCCCTCCATAAAGAATACCGGATCAAAAAGCCCCGTGGCACGACGTCCTCTGTTCTCCAAGCAATACCGCCAACGGCAGGTTTTTCCTCATCGCGGCTCATTAAAATGCAATCGAGCTTTGGCGCAAATACTCCCACTTGCTGCCACATGGCGATTTCACCCTGCCCCAAAGACTCCATTCACTGGTCCGGCTTCATTGTAGTGTGTACGCGTCAACATATCATTTCAGGCCTGCCTATCCTACATTTTGCGTTGGAAAACAGAATAAGAAACACGAATGACACATGCGAGGCCCTATCCCGCGTTTTTTGAACTTTCTTCTTGCATCGCCATGCTCCTCTTTTTCTCCCAGTTGTCACGGAACACCCGGCCAACCGCTTTATAAATCGCAAAGGCAATTACGGCATTGAGACCTGCTTTAATCAAATTAAATGGCAATATTGCGGGCAGGATCATCGCCTGAACCACCTTCAGCTCCACCCCCATGAAGATCGGCGTAAAAATAAGGTTCATTATCACCATGACACCTGTCATGGAAAGCACGCCGCCTACCAAGGAAACTACCGCGTTTTTCTTTGTTTTGCTTCTCTTATAGATTGCGCCCGCCACAAGAACTGCTGTTCCCGTCGCCGCAATATGCATCACAATGCCAATAACGCCGGACTGCGCACTTACAGTCAACCCTTGTATCACCGAAACAACCACCGTAGTAATAAACGCCGGAACCGGCCCAAACGCAAACGCAATGATAAACAACGGCACATCGGC
>JAJDHD010000032.1 GCA_030266015.1 Christensenellaceae bacterium OttesenSCG-928-K19
TCCTTTAAGAAGTAATTGCCCGGTGCCAGCAGGCCTGATTCGCCATACCCGTCTGCATCGGTAGTGATAGTACCGACCTTATTCGTGTCAGTGCAGCTCGCATCCGTATGGATACTGAACACTGCGCCTTCCAGTCCTTTTGTCGCGTCATTGGAGTCATTCGCGTCAACTTTCCGTATCTTCAGTTTGCCCCATACAGGAACATTCACAAGCTCGCCCGAACCACCGACTGTCGTTACCGTGGGTCCCGGAACAACCGTCACCTTGCGCGCAACAAACGTAGCCGGATTATATCCATCGTTCGAGTTTGCCGTTTCTATCAGCCAATAATCCTTGCTGTAGGTACTGCCGTTTTTATTGTTTGCGTCCAGGCCGGTAATGGTAACCTCGCCATTAGCGCCAGCTGTTGTGCCTGTGCCTGCCGCCGTCCTTGATGCATCGTCCAGAATCGCCTGGCGCTGCACACTGGTCAGTGTATCTGTGGTGGGGTCTGTCGCCAGCACTTCATACAGCTTAAATGTAGCCCCGGACATCGCCACCAGGTCGCCGCCGTTAAACTGGCTGCGTTTTATAATCCTGAGCGAGCCCTTCCTCACGTTCTCCATCGTAACGCCGGTTGTAATAACGCCCTGCTTAATCTCAAACGGGTCTGTCGGCTCCACAGTCTTTGTATAAGTAGAAGAAACACTCACCTCCACAATGCGGTATTCGCCCGGAGGCAGGTAATCCGAAAGATATTCCTCATCCGCCTTTGTAGAGAACTCCAGCAGCTTTGTTCCTTGTGTTCCATCCGCATTGAGCGGGTAATAATCCTTCCAATCCTCCGGGTTGGGCGTGCCGAAGTTTTCATTTCTCTGCACCTTAAACTTCGCAATAATCAGTTTGCCTGTCTGCGCATCCGTTTTAGAGAATTCGAAGCGACCATAGAGCGGCGGGTTGTACAACAAGAACCCGGACAATCATGTGGGCGATATTGCCGCTATTACGGTAGAATCTAAGGAAACGGGCGAAGGCGGCTTGGCGATATTTGAAGGACTGCTGCCCAATGCGAAATATTACGTGCGCGAGACAAGCGTTCCCAATGATATTGTGATTAAAACGGATACGATTGTGGTGGATACGAACAACACAGGCGAAGTGAAAATCACAGTGGAGAATGAACGCAAGGGCCAGATTGCCATCAACAAGGTGGCACAGTTTAAGGACATTACATCTGGCGAATTCTTAGAGGAAACGCTGGATAATATCGAATTCGAAGTGCGCAAGGCGGTGAAGGAAAACGATGGCACATTCACCGTGGATGATAGCAGCACTGCGAAAAAACTTGTGACCAAGGACGGTGGCTATGTCCTTTCGACATACCTTGATCCGGGTTGGTATGAGGTGAAGGAACTTGCGACATCCCCGGGATTGGGCGGAAATTTTGAAATCCGGGGCGATGGGAAATATTATGTAGAAGTGAAAAGCGGGCAGATCAATACGGATCTTTCCGGCGAAACACCTATTATAAATACGGCGATAAAAGGACGCTTCCGTGTGGAAAAATTCGCGACGGACGCCGAGGGTGAAAAGCAGATGCTGGCCGGTGCCATGTTCATGCTTCACCGCGAAAAGGAAAATGAGCCGGGCGTATACGAACCCTATAAAGTGCCGGGTGGAACCACGACAACCTTTACGGTGGGCGAAGGCGGAATCTATATGTCTGGTTACTTGACCAAGGGCAACTACATGATTAAAGAGACCAAGGCGCCTGAAGGATACACGCTGGATGAGGTGACAGAGCATTATTTCACGATAGAGAAAGCAGAAGTAGTTACCATTGATGTGGAAAACTACGCAAAGGCATCCCTGCTTCTGACAAAGAAGACAGACGCGCTTAACGGCAGCC
Source organism: Christensenellaceae bacterium OttesenSCG-928-K19 (assembly GCA_030266015.1). GTDB lineage: Bacteria > Bacillota > Clostridia > Christensenellales > Christensenellaceae > UBA5399. The sequence goes on from JAJDHD010000032.1 coordinate 1,889, forward strand.
TGCCGCTTAACGGGGCTACGTTCCAGCTTTACCGGAAGGGATCGGACGAACTTGTGGGTGATCCCAAGGTTACGGGGACAGACGGCGTTGTTGCGGGCGATGGCACAGTTTTGTGGGAAGGCCTTGACGCGGGCGATTATTATGTAAAAGAGACAAAAGCGCCTGCGGGCTATGAGCAATACCTGCAAACGATGGAAGTTACCGTGCAGCAGTGGGGGTTCCATCATACCTATAAAATCACGGCAACAAACACGTCAAATGCGGGTCGCGTGCTGATAAAGAAAATTGACATGGACTCGGGCAAGACGCTGGCAGGCGCAAGGTTTGCCGTATATGAAAATGTGAACGGAGCGCCTTCGGGAACGCCCGTGGGCAACATCACGTTTGATACAGATGGTACGGGTTTTGCACTCTCGCCGCTTTTGCCTACAGATGCGGGTGGACGTGAATACTGGATCGTCGAGGTGAAAGCGCCCGATGGATATATGCTGGACGATACGGTAGCGCCTACGAAGAAGAAGATAACTGTTTATCCAATCCAGGCACCGGTGTCACCTGAAGAAGGCCAGGAAGCAAAGAATTACGTTGTCTTTGAAAACAAGAAGGCGGACACGCTGGAAGGTTTCTCCGAGACGGTTACAAAGACAGTGAAAAAGACTGGTGAAGCGATTGATACAACCAGTCCGTATCTGATTGACAAGGATAAGTTTGACCATGGCCTGATGCAAGGCGATATCAAGCTGACTTATGGCCTGAATGGTTATGCAACCGGAACAAATCCGCTGCCATACGAGACGTTCTCTGTGCAGGATACCCTGATTGGTATGCAGTACCAATCGGGCGGGCAGTATATTGAAGAAACGATCAAAAATGGCGATTACACGATTGATGCTGTGCGGATATTTGCCGCAAAGGACAAGGAAGGCAACGCGATCAACGCCACTGTGCAATACCAGACAGGGACAAACACATGGAAGTCGCTTGGTGATGAACACATGGCGAAGAACCTGCAAAACCTGTCTGTGAGCAGCGGTGCGCTAGGGTATATCACGGTAGACCTCTCTGGTCTGGGGGCGACAGGAATCAAGGTGAATTACCTAAGCTCGAATAATGGCACGGGCTTGGGCACGGGCACAAAGTTTGTCGCTTATGGCGTGGAGTTTGACGTAACATTCAAGCAACGCGAAGGTGGCCCTACAGTGCATGAGATCCAACGGATTTCTAATACCGGCTCCATCAACTATTCGTACAAAATAAAGGGTGCGGATGGCACGACGGATGAAGTGAAAGAGATCCCCGTACCTAGCAATGAAGTAGAGGCATACCTGCCACTTCAGGATATTGCCAAGCCGGTTGTAGAGCTTACGACTACGATTGATAAGCCTACGGATGATTACATCTTCTATCCGAAGGACGACCTGAGCCTCACGACGGTTGTGGAGAACAAGTCGCCGGATATTCCACTGATTTCTCCGGTTGTATCCATAGACCTGCCGGCATGGACGACATTGAAAAATCCGGCAAGCGCGGACGCGGTGATTGTAACAATGTATGACGGCACGAATTACTGGCGTCTTACGGAAGGCACAGACTTTACAGTGAAGATGGACGAATACGTGCAGGCAACCGAGCTTGACGTGGGCGGCAATGCGAAACCAATCTATGACGCGAACGGCGACCCGGTGATGGTGCGCCGGATGACGTATACCTTCCCGGACTATGTGCTGAAGGCGGGAAACCAGCTCGTGTTTATGTATGAAGCAACGATCAGTACAAGGATGCCGCGGGATATTACAAAGCTGACGGGTAACGCTTATGTGAGCAGCGCCCACAGGCTGCCGGAATCTGTGGAAAACCCGCTGGGTATGTCCTTTGATAAGGCGATTGGCATGGGTGACCTGAAAGAAAACACCGGGATTGACAATACGGTGGATGCACTCTATGACCAGTCGAGCAAAGGGGACGATAAGCCTGGGGAAAACAAGTATCTTGACGCGCACGACACGATTGTTGTGGGTGTTTCGCAAGACCTGCAGATTGTGAAAGAGGTAAAAGGGCCGTACGACACAGACTTTAAGGAGCCGGGAGATCCGGCCTATACCCTGCCGTCTGGTGATTTTGAGTACAGGATTACCTTTACGAACAACAGTACGTCGGATGTATACAGGCTGAGGTTTATCGACATCCTGCCCTTTAAAGGGGACAGCTATGTTGTAAGAAGTTCCTCCGCCCCATACGAGGCGAATGCCAGAAAGACAGAGGTGCCTACACGCCCGACGCTTGTGGGTGTGTCCCCGAGCGCAACAGACGGATCAGGCGGCAGCGCGGCAACCTCGACAGTATATTATTATGAAGACGCGAGTGGGCAAAGATGGACACGTGGCGTGCGTAATGGCATGTCGCCGGATACCGACCTGCCCATGCTTAAGCAACAAGGCGCGACAATGTGGACGGACAATGGCTGGGTTACAAGCGCCGGGAATATAGACGATGTGACGGCGGTGGGAATTGACGTGGACTTCCCCAGTGGGCTGGCGGCCAGTGGCGGCACCTATACAATCATCATGACGATGAAGGCGCCTGGCTTTACGGCAGAGGAGGTAACGGAGTATTATGACAAGATGATGGCAAACTCCGTCTCAGTTTCTGTAGTGCAGGATCAGACAAACACAGCGACCTACCCCACGGTGCTGGAGAATGACGAGGTAATCAGCTACATGCGGCTGCCCACAGGCACGATTGGCGACTATGTGTTCTGGGATAAGGACAATGACGGTATGCAAATGCAAGACCCGGATGAGCCAAAAACAAGCCTTGATCCGGCAAAAGAGGAGCCGCTGTCAGGTGTGAAGGTGCATCTCTATGAGAAGAAATATGCTGTAAACCAACCGATGGTGGAGACAGCGAGAGAGACAACCACCAATGCGGACGGCTATTATGAGTTCACAGACCTGCCGTGCAACATGCTGCTGAACCCGGAATATGAAGGATCGAGCAACCCGGCCCACTATGTAGGCGGCGTATATTATACCTATGAGCTGTACTTTGAACAGCCGACGGTGGGAGGACAGTTGTTTGGGCGTACGTTCCAAAATATGGGCGACGATACGCGAGATTCGGATATTGATGAGAACTATAGGATTACAGATATCCGGTTGAAGGTTGCGGCGGATGAAAATGGTGTGCTGACAGGCGAAACCAATAAAACGCTGGATGCCGGGTTTACACTGCCCATGCGGCTTGGTGATTATGTGTGGCTGGATGCGAACAAAAATGGCATCCAGGATGAAGATGAGGTTGGCGTAAACGGTGTGACAGTGAACCTTTACCGTGTGCTGACGGATGATGATGGAAAGCAATATGTAGAGAATTATCCTATTGCCACGATGGAAACAGAACGCAGGACAGATATCTATGGTAAAGAGATGGATGGGCTGTACCTGTTTAACGACCTGCCGGCGGGCACATATGTTGTGGAGTTTGATATTTCACAGCTGATGAAGACGGATGGATACTCTTACCAGTATGCATTTACAGAAGCGAAAAAAGGCGCGCTGGGAAGCACCGACGATTCGGATGCGATAAAGAATGAGAAGGATCCGGTGCATGTGGATGACAGGATAAGGCGTACCGATTATATTGTGCTGGACGGACAGCCGGACAGGGACGACATGACGTGGGATGCAGGGCTGACGGTATACAGCGCGATTGGCGGCTATTGCTTTGATGACCAGAACTATAACCATGTGCAGGATCTGGGAATTGCGTTGCCGGGAACCGTGGTTACATTGTATAAGTACGATGATGTAGACAATACCAAGATGACGCAAGTAGGCCAGCAGACGGTTGGCAATGACGGAACCTATTACTTCGACTTCCTGGAGGGTGGAGAGTATGTGATACACTTTGACTTCCCGGATGATTACATTGCGGTGGATTATCGCGAGGGCGATGACAGGACGCTGGATTCGGATGTAGGCTACGATATGTCTGACGACAGGAATGAAGGCTGGACAGAGCGGATTATCCTGAAGGATGACGAGGTGCAGCTGCACTGGGATGCGGGCGCATACAAATTTAGCGCACTGGGCGATTACGTATGGTTTGATGCGGATAAGAACGGCATCCAGGACGCGGGCGAAAAGCCTGTGGAAGGAGTGAAGGTGACGCTGCAACGCCGCGAAGGACCGGACGGCCTGTGGGAATACCACAAGGAAACGGTTACAGACGCAAATGGCTATTACTGGTTTGACGGGCTGAAGGGTGGCCTGAACGCGAATTACCAATACAGGGTGATTTTCCTGCCGGATGATAAGCATGAGGTGACGATTGCCTATGCAGGCAGTAATGGCGCATTGGACTCTAACGCGCTTCCATCCTATATTGATGGCTGGGGTTATCCGACGGACACGATCATACTTGGGTATGGTCAGGAAGACCCGACATGGGATTGCGGGATCATCGATGTGACAGCAGCCATTGGAGACCAGATTTGGTTTGACAGCGAGCTGATATTAGGCGACGATAACATGTGGAGGCCTGACGGTGTGCAGAACAGGGAACTGGAACCGGGAGTAGAGGGTGCGCTTGTTTTGCTTGAATACACAGAGGACAATCCGTCAGAAAGCCCGGCCTGGAAGGAAATTGGAGTTGCGGTAACCAATAGTGGTGGCTATTACCGCTTCAATGATCTCAAACGTGGCAATTATCGAATCACATTCTACCTACCGCAGAACTATGATGTGACGGTGCTGGAGTCTGATGAGGCGAAGGTTGCAGTGGGCAACGAGGCTGCATTTAAATATGACTCGGATGCGATCCCAAATGATGAAAAAGTTGTTTTCACGGATGAGCATACGGTTGTGGCCGGTGATGCACAAATGGCGGCGGCGTTGACAGAGGCATTTGGTGTACAAATCCAAGCTATGGATGCAGGATCGGCGATGTCGGCCATGGCGGCAGGCGATACACCGATAATTGACTACACAGGTGGTGTAGGAAAGGTTGACTATAGCGGGATTACAGTAGACCCGGCGGTTTGGGACAGCGTAAAGCATCCCAATGGCTATAAGCATGTGACCCGGCTGGTGTATTTGCAGGATGAGAAGACTGACTGGAGCTGGGACGCAGGGATCTACAAGCCGCCAACACCAAAGGAAATCCCCGACTATAGAGAGGGAGAGACAACCATTAGGACGTATGGCGGCGGAGGCCGCGGAAGCGTGCGCACGGGCGATGACACCATGCTGTGGCTGTGGGTGGTACTGGCCGCGATAGCCGGTGTTGCGATTATCGTGGTGCTGCAAAGGCGTAAAAAGGCATATGGCAGGCGCCGTTAAAGGCAAAAAGACCCCCGCGGCGTATTGTGAGGTGCGCTGCGGGGGCAATTGAAAAAATGTGTAAAAAATATGAAAAAAATCGCTCGTGTGATTGGGATATCATCAGATTGAAATCGAAGTGAGTATGTTTGTGTTTATTATTATGGTAGATAGCGGGGTAAAAGTGAATGTTGGGTGAGCAGGCAAAGTACCGGAATGATTACATGGTAACTGAGGTTTGTATAGACACCGGGACAAACATGGAAGACATCGACGGCTATCTTGTCCACAAAGCAACCGGGAGGGCATGGCGCTTTAAAGGGTTGGTGGACATGGTGAATCATTTGGAAGAGCTTTTCGACACTGAGAATTTTCCGCAGGCAACACACAAGATGCGGGAGATGAAAAGCGAAAAAGAAAACGCGGGAAAAATAGAGGTTAGCCTGGAGGACATTGCCATGGACGCAAGTGAGTTGAAGGACAAAGCACCTACGTTTGTGATCAAGGTGCAATACAGGCAAAATGCTTCCTGGCAAGGGATGATCCAGTGGCTGAAAGGCGAAAAGGAAACGCAGTTTAAAAGTGCGTTGGAGCTGATCAAACTGATGGACAGCGTGATTGCAAGGGATGACGACGGGGCCGGATGGGAATAGGCCCGAAAAAATAAAAACACAAAAAACCGGCATGGGTGCCTGGTTGGCAAAAGATTTGGAAGAGGGATGAGTGTTATGAAAAAAGCATGGAAAGTGACAATAATCGCAATACTGGCAATCACACTTGTTTTGGGCAATGTGACAACAGCATTAGCTGCGGAAGGACAGGAAAGCCAAATGGTGGCAATGTCTGGCGCGACGCAGTCGGCGGTTCAGATTACAGAAGTATTGCCTGCCGGGGATGTGGTGACAGAGCAGGTGTTTAAGCTCTACAATCCGAACAGCTTTGCAATTGATGTGGAGTATGGCACGCTGAACACAGCGGAAAGCTCGTTGCAAAAGACGGATACGATCAGTATTCCGGCAACTTCAACGCAGGAAGTTACGGTTTCGGATCCGGGCTTGAGGGGAGTCACCTTTTATGCCATGAACGTGATCAATGGCACCATATCTCCGCAGCACATTGTGCAGGCGGGTAGCTACAGGGGCTATTACATTTATGTGAAGCATGTAGACAAGGAAAGCGGGCAAGTGCTTGCTGTGGAAGACAAGACGTTTAGCGTTGCAATGACAGGCAGCAACAAGACGGTATCCATCAGCCCGATGGCCTCATATACACATACGGATGGAACGCCGTACAAACCGGTATCTACACAGTCGGCAGTGTTTACCTGTAATGCGCTCGCATCATTGGATCAGCGTAGCGTAACGTTCTTTTATGAAAAGAATATACCGAAGGACTATGATGTGACGGCCGTTTATGTGAACGGCAATACAACCATAAAGACTGAAACGTTTACGGTAAAGGCGCCGAACGGTAAAGTAAGCGTGTTCCCGTCGGAAACAAAGTTTATGTTGAATGACAGGGATTATACGTTGCAAACAGGTCAAGCGTCTAGGACGCATATCTATGGCGATGGGCAGACGGAATATTATTTCTACTATGATGTTTCCGCAAAAGCACCGGAGCGTGCATATAATATTTCGGTGAGGTATAAGGATTCTTCTGGCGCGGTAATTGCCATCAGGAACGTGAGCGTGCCCACGAATAAGACGATAACAGTAGACCTGCCAAGTGAATATGCTGCGGGCAATGGGAAAACATACGAAAAGGTTTCGACAGAAAGTACCCTCCAGCATTCACATAAGGATTATTATAAGGGAACGACATACGATATCCTTTATAAAGAGGTTACTGGAGCGACGGAACCATATAATATTAAAATTAACTATGCGAACGCGGCTACGGGCGCTACGCTGAAAACAGTGACAAAATATGTGACGCAGACAGGTGTGTCGGAGGACATAGACTCGGTGTTGAGCATAAACGGGACGACATATTACCTTGCGGCAGGGCAGGCGACAAGGATTGAGCACGCGTTTAAGGATGCGGCGCGCACTTACACAGTGTACTATAATGCAAAAGGCGCGGACGAAGTGAAGCCGTATGAAATTACAGTAAGGTTCCGCGACAGTGAGACAAACGCAATCGTGAGAACACCGATTAAAGAAACTGTAAATATTGGTACGGGGGCGCGCGTAGAAATTCCTTATAGCACAGGCGCAATTGTCTTGGGCGGTGTTCGGTACGAGATCAGCAAATCCCTGTTGCCAAGCGACAGCAGCACAGAGGATAATAGCCTGTTAAGTTATGACATAAATGGAAATGTGGTTCTTGTACATCAATTTAGTGATAGCAGGAGAGTATATGATATTTTCCTAAACAAATTGGGAAGAGCGGCAGAAGGCACGCCGGATACAATTATCAACACAGTGACTGGCCCATCACGTGAGATTACAAATTTTGTGGGCGGCGGCGTTGATGTAATTGGTGGCGGCACAGAGGATGAAGCAGATGTGATTGAGCCGGAGGAGGATGACGCGACAGAGGATGATGCGACGGCCGATATTCCTGAGGATAACCCGCCCGCCGACGAGGGCGACGGAACGGACGATGCGGCAGACGAGAATGGCGGAACAGTAGCAAACATTGACGATAACGACACGCCAACCTCTGCTTTCCGGAATGAGGACGGCTCGCTGAAATGGGGCTGGATTGTGCTGGATATCGCACTGCTGGGAATCGTGGTGGCACTGGCAATCATATTGATAAAGAAAAACAATCAAAAGAAAGCGGAAAACCAGGCGCACTGATAGCTGGTAACATGTAAGAATAGTAGTCCCCCGCCTGATGGCGGGGGTTTTTCTATCAATGATGGATTGGAAACACCGTTTGGTATTTGATGCCCAGCAAGCCGGGCATCTGGTGTGGGCAGCTAACGGCAAAACAGAAAAAGCGTTTTGGATTTTTTGTGAGGGTTAAGATTATTAACAGTTTATTCAACGAATGGAAACATGTTGCGTGTATACTGGAAATTGAGGAAAAGGGTGTTTCTCTATAAGTTGTCAAAAGCATGGAATATGGAAAAACACGACAAATGAATGTGGAATTTGTTGCCGTGGGTTTTTAGAATTATTTCAGGCAATAAAGGGAAAGAATAAGCGGAGATATGCGAGCTCCTGCTATTTACAATGGGGATGAAGTTAGGTATACTAATGAGAGAACAAAATGGATAGAAGTAAGAATGACATTCAAGCAAGGAATTGCGTAAAACAGGATATGGCGACCGGGTACAGCAAAATGGGGAAGAAACACCGTTCTACGGTAAAAACGGTTAGACAAAGCATCTTGTATGTATGTTTTGCTATGCTTTTCTCTGTTGTTTTGCTTGGGTGTGATTCCATTGACGCGGTGATGGGCGATAATAAGCAGCCACCTGCGCAGACGGTTTCTTCTGGAAACACTGCCCAGCCGGCGCCGTCCAACAGCAGTTCGTCCGGCAGCAACTCGCCTGGTAGCAACCAGTCCGAGCAGCAACCAGCAGGCAGCTCGTGGGACAACAGCATAAAGGTGTTGACGCCGGAGATACCGGGAACGGAAATGCTTGCGACGGATGTTGACGCGGTGGATATTGATATCTCCAATAAAGACAAAGGCTATGTTGTGGTGCATTATGTGGGGGATAGCGCCAAGGTAAAGCTGATTATTACAAAAGTGGGCGGGGATATCGATTATAAATATGACCTGACCAAGGACGCATATGAAGTGTTTCCCCTTTCAGAGGGAAGCGGAGAATATGAAATAGGCGTTTATGAGATTATTCAGGGGACGCAATATACGCAGATATTCAAAGATACATTTTCTGCGGAGATTGCAGATGAGTTTTTGCCCGCGCTTTACCCAAACCAATATGTAAATTTTAGCGCGGACAGCCAGGCGGTTAAAATTGCCCAAGAGGTTACAGCGAACGCGACGGATGATTTTAACGCTGTAGAACATATTTACAATTATGCGGTAAATAATATAGAATATGACAGGGACAAGGCAGAGCTGGCGCAGCAAGGGCAATTATCCGGTTATTTGCCCAATGTAGACCAGACGCTGGTGGACGCAAAGGGCATTTGCTTTGATTATGCTGCTGTGGTGTCGGCTATGCTGCGGTCGCAGGGAATACCAAGCAAGCTGGTGATTGGCTATGCCGATGACAGGTACCATGCATGGATTCGTGTCCATATTGATGGTGTGGGCTGGGTGGACGCAATAGAATTTTCCGGAGAAGACTGGGTGCTTATGGATCCCACGCTTGCCTCTACGGGCGGTTCGTTTGGGGAATTCGTAGGCCAGGGAGATATATATAATGAACTGCAATACTTTTGATGTTGGAAGGAGAAAAGGATGAGCAAAAAGAAGCTTTCCAATATGGAAATAGCGGCGTTTTGCGAGCAGCTTGCGTTTATGGTGCGGGCAGGGATTTCATTACAGGAAGCCCTGATGATCATACGCGAGGATGCAAAAAACAGCAAAGGGTCTGATATTACCGTTGGGCTGTTGGAATGCGTGGAGGAAGGCCAGACACTGGGTGCCGCGTTGACACAGTCGGAGGTGTTTCCGGATTACATGGTTCATATGGTGGAGATTGGCGAGGCCTCGGGTAAATTGGAGGAAGTGCTGGAGTCGTTATATCTTTATTATGAAAGAAACGAGTCGATTTCCCGCAGCATCAGGAGTGCGATTACCTATCCGCTTGTGATGATTGCTATGATGATTGCGGTTATACTGGTTATCATTGTGCAGGTGTTGCCGGTGTTTGAGGGTGTGTTCCAGCAGCTTGGCAGCGAGGTGCCTGCCATAGTGCAGGGGATTATGGAGTTTGGCAATGCGGTCAGCCAGTATTCCGTTGTGATTGTTGCTGTTATTGCGGTGCTTATTGTGATTGTGCTGATAACATACCGCTCCAGGCGGGGCAGGAATGCGTTTTCAAATCTGTTTGAAAAAATATTCCGCAAGCTGGCAACAACCATTTCGTCCGGCAGGTTTGCTTCGGCAATGGCACTGATGTTGGGCAGCGGCATGGATGTAGACCAAGCGCTGGATATGTCTTTTCAACTGACGGAAAATGCGGCGGCACGCAAAAAAATTGAGCGGACAAAGGAACTGATGGCGGAAGGCAAAGCATTTGCGGACGCGATTGTGGAGACAGAGCTTTTTACCGGCGTGTATGGCAGGATGATTACGGTGGGATTCCGCACGGGCACGCTGGATAGCGTGATGCAGCGGATTGCGCAGCACTATGAAGAGGATATTGAGCGCAAGATTGGCGCGCTGGTATCGGCGCTGGAGCCGACGCTGGTGGCAATTTTGTCATTGATTGTCGGCTTGATATTGCTGGCTGTTATGCTGCCGCTTATGGGCGTGATGTCCGCGATCGGTTAAAAAGGGGAAGCCATATGGCGAAAGCGTTTACCAAAAAGAAAAAGAATGCTGCGGATTCTGTAAAATACCTTGTGCCAATACTGTTTTTTGTGCTGATTGTGGCAATTGTATTGATTGGCCTGCAAAACATGACAGTTTCCTCTAATGAGGAAAACCTGAAGGTGATGGAGCAGAGCATACGGCGTGCGGCCGTGCAGTGTTATGCGATAGAAGGCCAGTATCCCACCAGCCTGGAATATTTGAATGAAAATTATGGGCTGTTGCTGGATACGGATAAATATGTATACCATTACCGGGCTGTGGGGTCGAATATGATGCCGGATATAACGGTGTTTGAGAGAGGATGACCGGGATATGCTGAAACAAAAAGACCAACATATTATCGATATTGTGTTTGTCCTTTCGCTGTTCTGCGTGTTTGCGGTGCTGGCGCTCTTTGTGGTGGTGCTGGGCGCAAATGTTTACCAAAGCATATCCGGTGTGATGACGGAAAACTACAATGTGCGCAGCTCCATATCCTATCTGACGGAAAAAATACATCAGGGAGATTCACACGGTGATATCGTAATAGAAAAATTTGGAGAGGGCGATGCGCTGGTGTTGTCTCAGGAAATAGAAGGCGCGGTTTATGAGACGTGGATTTACCTGAATGAAGGAAGCTTGACAGAGTTGATGGTGCCGGAAGGGACGGAGTTTGACCCGGAATCGGGGCAGGCGATTATGGAACTCAGCGACCTTGTGCTTGAATCATTGGACGGGCGGCTTTTTAGGATTACGGCTGTGGATGTGGACGGTAACAATTACGATACCATGGTCAGCTTGAAAGGGACGCCTACAAGATTGGAATAACTATGGATATAAGAACGTCAAAAACCAAATTGTTCTTAATGGAACTGATTATTATCATACTGTTTTTCTCCATTGCGGGTGCGGTGTGCATGAATCTTTTTACGCAGGCAAAGTTGATGAGCGTGAGCAGCACGGAAACGACAAACGCTATGCTGGAAGCGCAGGCCGCCGCAGAAGTGGTGCGCAATACAAACGGTGACGTGCGTACAACGGAATGGCTTCAGGGTGCTGTGGAGGAAGAGAACGGGTATTCAGTTTATTATGATGAGAAATGGAAGGCACAGCAGGACAGCGCTGGTGCTGTATATCGGATGCAGGTTGTATTTTCGGAGGAAGGCAGCCTGGTGAACGCGGATATTGTGGTGAGCAAGGCGGAAAAGGAATTGTTTCAGCTAACGGCGGCGCGTTATCTGGACAATTAGAGGGGGCGGTGCAGCTTTATGGGTAAAAAAGAAAGCATTGGAATAGGCACGGGCAGCGTTTCCATATTGGCTATTTTTGTTGTGTTGTGTCTTACAACGCTATCGGCGTTGTCGCTTGTTTCCGCCCGTGCGGATTATGTTTTGGCGGAAAAAACAGCGCAGGTTTCCAAAGAGTATTATGAGGCAGACGCTGCGGCAGAGGCAAAGCTTGCCGATCTTCTGGAAGTTGTGAAGACGGGAGGCTACCAGTGGGAAGGCTATGCAATGGAGCAGGGCTTTGAGATTTTTTTGCGCGATGGAACGACAGTTGTTGCCTACACGGTTCCCATCAATGATAAAAAGGAGCTGTATGCCGAGATAGAGCTGGTGGTGGACGCAGAAGGCCAGGCGACTGGGGAATGGAACAGGACAGTCTGGCAAACGCGTATTACAGGGGAGTATATAATAGACGAATCCATGAATGTTTTTTAAAGAGAGTTGAGGTAACGGATCATTGGAAGCGGAACAAATTCTGAAGATTGCAGCAGATACGGAAGCGTCGGACATTTTTATTATTTCCGGCCTGCCGCTCTCGCTTAAGGTAAATAACCAGATACAGCGGTATCAGGACGAGGTGTTGATGCCGGAGGACACAGACCGCATTATACACGAGCTTTACGGCCTGGGGCAGCGCAGCCCGGATAGGATGCTGGAGACGGGGGACGATGATTTTTCTTTTTCTATGAAGGGTGTTTCCCGGTATAGAGTAAGTGTGTACAGGCAGCGTGGGTCGCTTGCTACGGTTGTGCGTGTTATTGCGTTTAGCCTTCCCGATCCTTCGGAGCTGGGCATACCGGATATTGTGCTTGACCAGGGAAACAAATCAAAAGGGCTGGTGCTTGTGACAGGCCCTGCGGGCAGCGGTAAATCGACGACGTTGGCGTGTATTATTGACATGATAAATTCGAATTACAACAAGCATGTCATTACGCTGGAAGACCCGCTTGAATATTTACACAGGCACAAAAAGAGTATCATTAGCCAGAGGGAGATTGTGACGGATACGGAGAGCTACGCGGTGGCGCTCCGCGCGGCGTTACGGCAGGCGCCGGATGTTGTGCTGCTGGGCGAAATGCGTGACCACGAAACGATCAGCATTGCCATGACGGCGGCGGAAACAGGCCATTTGGTAATCTCCACCTTGCATACGATGGGGGCGACAAATACGATAGACAGGATTGTGGACGCTTTTCCACCTAATCAACAGGGGCAGATACGTGTGCAGCTTTCCATGGTGCTCCAGGCGGTTGTTTCGCAGCAGCTTGTGCAGACTGTGGATGAAAAGATTGCGCCGGCCTTTGAGGTGATGCTGTGTAATACGGCCATTCGTAACATGATCCGCGAAGCGAAGACGCACCAGATTGACACGGCGATCCAATCGTCCGTGGCCGAAGGCATGATTGGGATGGACTCCAGCCTGCTGCAATTAAAAGAAAAGGGCATTATTACCCCGGATAAGGCGTTGCTGCATAGCGTAAATCAGGAAGTAATGCGTAAAAAGCTGGGAATACTATAACAACAGGCGAGCGTTTTGATGACAGATGAAAAGGTGGCGGTGTTGCTGCCTTTTTTGATATGAAAGGGTGTGAATAGTTGCCAGAAAGCAGGTTTTTTGCGCCAACCGCTTGCATATTGCGGTATGGGGGATATGATGGAATTAACAGATGCGTTGAGTAGGAGCGTGCGGAATGCAGCCGTTTGAGGTGGGCTTTACTTTTTCTGAATATATGGAAGTGTTTCTTTACTTCACGCTTACCATGGCAGTTTATGCGGTTATGGGATTTATGCCGGTGCGGGGAAGGACGCGCCGCTCTGCTGGAAGGACAGCGGGGTTTATGCTTGTGTGGACGCTGCCGGGGTTTGCGGTGCTTTCTTTTTTGTTTTTACAAGTTGGCTTAGGGACCAACCTGGTTATGATAACAATGGCGTTAATACTGTTTTTGGCATATTGCCGTGCGGTGGAAGCGCCTTTTACAAAGTTGCTTTTCATATTGATGACAGTGGCGGCGGTAGATTGTTTTGTCAGCGGGATAGCAAACATCATTGCTTACATGACGGACCCAACAATCATGACATCGATCCACGTTACCTTTGTAATTCCCTATGCGATCCTCGTCGCGGTGTTTTTTCTTTTCTATAAGTTTACGTTTGCAAAACAATTGGAGTGGATGGTGGAGCATTATCATTATATGCCTGTGTGGCGGATATTGTGGGCAATCCCGCTCGCCTTTTCAGTAATCATGATGTTTGACCTTACCTATATTGACGACGGTATCCATGAGCCGGCATCTTATATATTTGTCCTTGTTCTCACGTTTGTCGCAGTGTTTATTGTATATTTCATTATTCACCTGATGATGCGGCGTACTTATGAAAAAGCGAGCCTGGAAAAGAACATGAAGGCGATGGACCAGGTGATGCTGATGCAGCGGGAGCAATATGTGCTGATGCAAAAGAATGCGGAATCTATCAGGAGGATGCAGCACGATATGAGGCATCATATGTCAGTATTGGCGGGACTGTTTGAAAGCAGCGATGAAGCGGGAATGAAAAAGTATTTGGCGGATTATATGGAAGACCTGGACTTTTTGGAGCGAAAGCCGGTGTGTGAAAATTATGCGCTTAATATCATTCTGTTGAATTATATGGATATGGCACAAAAACTGGGGGTGGACGTTCGTCTGTCGTGCAAGCTGCCAAAGGAGCTGCCGGTTGTGGAGAGTGATTTGTGTGTAATAGTGGGCAATTTGATGGAAAATGCGGTGGAGGCGTGCGCGCGGCAGGAAGAGAAGAAGCGGCATATTGATTTTTTTGCGGGTATTGCCGGCGATGATATGGTGGCGGTGACGGTGAAAAACAGCTATGCCGGGCTTTTGAAAAAAGAGGGGTCTGTATTGATGTCGTCCAAGCAGGACGGGCAGGGGATTGGCCTGTTATCTGTGCGGGAGATTGCAAAAAAGCATAATGGTGTTGTAAACATAGAATATACGGAAAAGGAATTTTCGGTTTCAGTTTTAATGACACCAACACTCCAAGCAGTCTATGACGAGGAGGAATATCAATAAGAGCTTTATTGTGCCGATTTAGATGACAGAGGGGTTAATACGCCGGCTCTGCCCGGGAAACTAAAAAAACCACGGTAATGATACACCGTGGTTTTTAACTTCTGGCCTGGTTAGGCATTTTGGATAAAATCAATCACATCTTCCTTGGATTTCACCCCTACAAACTTGCCAGCTTTCATTCCCCCGTCAAACAGGTAAACAGTGGGGATGGACATTACGCCATATTGCTGCGCGAGGGACTGCGCTTCGTCTACATTTACTTTTACCACTTTAAGGTTATCAATTTCACCTTCAATTACTCAAAAATCAACAATTTCGCGGCGGAACAGGCGCAAGGGCAGCTGCTGCTCTTTTTAAACAACGACGTTTCTGTTATCTCACCCGGCTGGCTAGAGCAAATGGCCATGCATTCCCTGCGCCCGGATGTGGGTGCTGTGGGCGCAAAGCTGTATTACCCGGACGACACCTTGCAGCACGGCGGCGTGGTGCTGCGCATTGGCGGCATAGCAGGGCATTCACACAAGTTCACCTCGCGCGACGAAGTCGGTTCGTTCGCCCGTATGAAGATTGTACACGATGTAACCGCTGTAACGGCAGCCTGCCTAATGACACGCCGGGATGTCTTCTTTGCCGCGCGCGGGTTTGACGAACAGTTCACGCTGGCCTACAACGACGTAGACCTGTGTCTGGAAATAAGAAAACTCGGCTACCGCATCGTATGGACGCCGTTTGCCGAGCTATATCATTACGAATCCAAAACACGCGGCTATGAGGAAGAATCACAGGAAAAAATTGCCCGGTTTAACAGCGAACGGAGAAAATGGCTTGCTAAGTGGGTCGACACCTACCCCTCCGACCCACTTTATAACCGCAACCTGACACATATACTGGAAGACTATTCCATTGACCCCGGCAAAAAAGGCGCTTCGCTGGCGAAGGTTATTTCCGAAGAGCCATCCCAAGCTTAGGCAAGCAAGTTCGCCCTGTCTTGCCTACCCCAGCCGCGCGGCAAACCCGCTATATTTTGCAAGATCGCCGTGCAGCTGTTTATACAGTTCGTATTTTTCATCGTAAAAGGCTTTGTTCGATTTATCCGGTTCAAACGTATCCTTAATGCGGGACATAGCGCCGCCCGCCTGCTCTATGCTGTCATAGCAACCCAGCGCCGTTGCGCACACGATTGCGCAGCCTAGCGCGCCAGCCTCCTTGCATTCCAGCGTTTTCACCTCTGCCTGCAACACATCCGCTTTTATTTGCAGCCACGGCCTGCTTTGCGCGCCACCGCCCACACACACCAATCCATCAACCTCCACGCTGCCTGTTTTCAGCGCGTCCCTGTTCAGCCTGCCATCCAGCGCCAGGCCTTCCATCACCGCCTTGTAAATATCATACCGCGTCGTGCCCGCATCTGTGCCAATTATGGCAAATCGCGCCTTGTGATCGTTATACGGCGTGCCACTGCCCATTGCATATGGCTGCACCATAATCTTAGTCGGCTTCTTGGGCAGGTTCTCCTCAAACAGCGCATATGGCGGCTTTGCGCTTTCCGACGCAAAAACATCATAAAACCATTTGATACTAAGCCCAGACGTAACATTATACGCAAGCGAACAATAAATATCGTCCGCCCACATTGGCTCACTGCTCATACAGCTCTCCAGCGTCACCTCCGCTGGAATCGCCCCGCGAAACACCGGCGTCATGCACTCGCTTGTGCCCATTCCGCACACTGTTCCATAGATGCCCGCACCCGCGCCAACTGCCGCCATGGGCTGGTCGTGCCCACCCGCGATCACCTTCAGGTTTTCCGGCAATCCTGTCTGCTTTGCGGCTTCCTTTCGCAATGTGCCGATTACCGTGCCCGTATATACCATCTGTGAAAACTTCGATTTGTCCACATCAAACTTCTCAAAAAGGGTGCTGCTCCATTCCCTCTTGTGTACATCAAACAGCATTGTGCGGCATGCCACAGAATGGTCGCCCACCGCAAGCCCTGTAAGCCGGTAGTTAACAAAATCCTCTATCAAAAGCATCCGTTTTGTTTTTTTGTATATCTCCTGCCGGTTTTCCTTCAGGTAAAGAATCTTGGAAATAGAATACGTCATAGAAGGCGGCAGCCCGCAGACCTGTGCAATTTCCAGGTCAGAGGAACGCTTCATCGCTTCAAAATATTCCTTTTCCCCCCTCTGGTCGGTAAACAGCATCACCTCGCTGATTTCTTTATCATTCTCATCCAGGCACACAAACGCTTCGCCAAACGAGCTCACCGCAACAGCGTCAATTTGCCCATTTGTACTGGCAGCAACAGCGCGAAGCACCGTCTTTGTTTTTTCCCAAAGGTCCGCCGCTTCCAGTGTACGTGTTCCGTCCGACTTCAATTCCAGTACATAAGGGCCTTCGGCCTGCGCTATTATCTTGCCCGTTTCATCAAACACGACAGCTTTAACACCACTTGTGCCCACATCCAATCCGCAAAAATTCATTACCAATTCCTCCGCACTGTTTTTGTTATGTTGTTTCGCGCACCACAAGCTGCGGGTTTACTACCACCTTTTCCCCTTCACCCTCTCCGGCGATCTGCACCAGCAATTGCTCCATAGCCGCCTTTGCCACCTTTTCCGCAGGCTGCGACATCGTTGTGAGTGCAGGGGTGGCCAGCTCCGCAAGTGGTATATCATCATAACCAACCACAGCAATATCATCCGGTACCTTTATTCCCTGATCGGCAAATGAGCGCAAAACGCCCAGCGCCACCATATCCGTGGATGCAAAAATGCCGTCTATTTTCTTTGCCACCAATTGTTTTCCGTAATCGTGCCCCGCGTCAAACCTGTATTGCAGTGTTTCATCGCGCAACACAATAGCATCATCCACCGGCAGGCCCGCTTCTTTGAGTGCACGCTTATATCCCTCAAACCGGTCTTTCATCGCCAATATGCCAGCTTTTTCCGCGGCAAACGCAATGCGCTTTCGCCCCCGTTCAATCAGGTGCTTTGTAGCAAGGTATCCACCCAGCTCATTATCCATATTAATTTTGCTCTTTATAAATTGCTCCGCGTCGTCATCCAGCACCACAGCAGGAATCCCATATTGCTGGAGCGTCTTTAGCGGTTCCTCATTCAGGAATTCAAACATCACAAAGATCCCGTCCACATTGTAGCGCATCATTTTGTCCACCAGCCGCATTTCACTGTCCCTGCTGTAATTCGTAGAGGAAAAGAATGTCATATACCCTTTTTCTATAAGCAGCTGCTCCATTTCCTTTGCAATGCACGCATAATAGCTGTTTGTAATATCCGGCATAATCAGCCCAATCGTCTTGGTCGAATTTGTTTTCAGGCCCTTTGCCAGCGCATTCGGACGATAATTCAACTCTTTTATCGCCGCGAACACACGCTCCTTCACTGCCGTGGAAATACTTGCCGTCCCATTAATTACATGGGACACTGTCGGCTGTGTCACACCCGCCTTTTTTGCAACATCTTTCATCGTAACCGCTTGCTTTTTCATAATTCACCCCGTCAATTCATATATATAAAGATCCAACCCAAAAGACTTCTCCATATATTCAATGATATGGCCATTTCGTTCAAACGTATATATCCCGTTTTGCGTGCCGTGAAGCACCCAACCGTCCTCCAGCATTTTATCAATAAATTTATATTGGTTTTCTTCCTTTATGATATACCCGCCGCCTTGCGTTTCATATAGCTTCCCGCTAAACCAGGCATAAAGCGCCCCCCGGAACTTCCCTTCGGATGAATACCCCAAGCCGGATAATGATACAATAACTATAATGATAACAGCGACAGTTACAATAGTCGCAACCGTCTTTTTTGATTTTTTCGCCATAAAATTTATTGCTCCGGCAGTAAAAGAGCTGCCCAGGCAAGCCGCTTAACCGCCATAGAAACTGAGTTGTTTGCCCACATTCTGATTTTCGCGCCACTTGGCGCGGTCAAAACACCGCTTATTGCAATTTAATTGCAGCCTTGCCAGCAACTAAAAGTCCAAAATATTGTCCATGAAACTGATTGCCGCCACGCAAACATGCATTCGTATTAAGCCCCTACCCCGCCATTATATACGATATTATTTCATTTTGCAAAACATACATTGCGCATCTATGCATCGGGTGATACAATACCATGTATGGATTATCAAAAAATCGCTGTAATATACATAAAACAGACAGAAGACAATTCTTTTATACAGAGCTTACAGCAAAGCGATTTCGGTAGCGTAGCGGTCATCGCGGCAGGCGATCCCTTGCGCGAGGCGTTCCGGCAAGCGTTGTCGCAAAATTATGAATATGTGCTTACCTTAAACGAGAAGGACCACTTCCAGCTTGCCGACGTTATCAAAATCGCTGACGCCCTGCTAAAAGACGATAGCGCGCTTTATGTGGGGACGCGCCAATGCACCAAAGGCAAAAACTCACTCGCTGGCGCTGTGTTCGGTTTTTTGGCCGGCATCAGCGCCGCCGATGTAGAGACGTCTCTTTTCGGTATGTCCGCCGCGCTTTGCGCCATGATGGTAAACATGAAGAGCACGGACAAAGCCTACGCCATGAACATCCTGCTAGAGGCCCGTGCCAATTCCATCACTGTCACAGAGGTGCCCACCAGCGCCTGCTATGACGAACCACCAAAGCTAAGCATTTTGGCACGTTCCTTCAAGCTTTACCAGGTTTTTATCAAATTCAGCATTGCCGCCATGATTGCGTATGTTGTAGACATTGGCACGTTTTATCTGTTCGAGCAGGTTTTCCATGCATTCGCCAGTGAGCAAAAAATATTATTTTCCACCGTATTATCCCGAATTTTATGTTCCATCGCAACTTACCTGCTCAATAAAGGCGCTGTGTTTAAATCCGAAGCAAAAACCGGCGGCGCCGTTGTGCGTTTCATCATCATGTCGGTTGTGCAGCTCATTGCATCCTGGCTCCTTGTCTGGGGCATTGGTTCGCTCCTTGGCGGCAGCGATGTAACAAATACGCTCCTAAAGATTATCATTGATCTCGTCATCTTCATGGTCAGCTTCCCCATCCAGCGCGACTGGGTGTTTAAAAAAACCGACAAGCTGCTCAAATAAAAAGATGAAGGAAACCGGACGGCAGGAGGATTTATGAACAGTAAAGCCAGACGAATTACCATGCTTGTTATTGTTGCGGCGCTTGCCGCCACAATTGTGCTTTCCGCCATATTGTCCAGCATCGCATACTAATGGTCATTAGTTGTTTACCTTTTGTTTTAGTTGGGTATAATTTATAATATATAGAGAAAAAATATGAAATGCACAACGGTGCTTTTCTTACAAAGGAGAGAAGGAAAATGAGTGTAAAACATATCAGCGAAAGCCAATTCCAATCAGAGGTCATGGATGATAAAGGACGTGTGCTTGTGGATTTTTATGCAG
>JAJDHD010000033.1 GCA_030266015.1 Christensenellaceae bacterium OttesenSCG-928-K19
TATCAACCTCTTTTTGCGCTTTATTGACCATTTCTTCAATACGCGCGGGATGGATTCTGCCATCAACAATCAGCTTTTCGAGCGCAAGCCTTGCGACTTCCCTTCTCACTGGGTCAAACCCCGAAAGAATGACTGCCTCTGGTGTATCATCGATAATAAGATCGATACCGGTGGCCGTTTCAAGCGCTCTGATATTTCTTCCTTCCCTGCCGATAATCCTGCCCTTCATTTCATCGTTCGGCAGATTGACAACCGACACCGTACTTTCTGCTACATGGTCTGCAGCGCACTTTTGTATCGCGAGCGAAAGGATATTCCGTGCTTTTTTATCAGCCTCATCTTTCGCCTTTTGTTCAATATCACGTAGCATAACTGCCATATCGTGCCTGGCTTCATGCTCCACCTTTTCAAGCAACAACCCCTTTGCGTCCTCTATAGACATTCCGGAAATATGCTCTAACTGTTCCAGTTGCTGAGTATGAACAGTTTCCAGGTCTTCTTTAATCTTCGTGATTTCTTTTGCACGCTTCTCCAGCACTTCTTCTTTTTGAGCAACGTTGTCGTTCTTTTTATCAAGCGTCTCTTCTTTTTGAACTAATCTCTTTTCTGTCTTGTTGATCTCATTGCGTCTTTCTTTAACTTCTTTATCAAATTCATTTCTAAGTCTGTGAACTTCTTCCTGTGCTTCCAGTACCGTTTCCTTCTTGATCACTTCCGCCCGCTTCTGAGCGTCATCAACCAATTTCTTTACAGAATCCTCTGCACGACCGATTTTTGCTTCGGCAATGTTGCGCCTGTAGTTATAACCAACCAAAAGGCCAATTACGACCGCCGCAGCGCCTACGAGGATAGGAATAAGTACATTCTCCACTTATCCACCTCCGTTCTTAAATTTTTGCATTATCATGCGATTTATGGTAAATTTTCAATTACAAAAATACCTTTAAACTATTGTAACTTTTTTTTAATATAATGTCAATTAATAACGCACGAACATTACTTCGCAAGTACACTATCCCCGGCCAAGTATCCGGTGGAAAACGCTATCTGTAGATTAAACCCGCCTGTTTGCGCAGAATAATCCCCTACTTCCCCTGCAAAATAAAGGTTTTTCACCAACTTGCTCTCCATTGTTGATGGATTAATCTCTCGCACGTTTACACCGCCCGCTGTAATAATCGCTTCTTCAATAGGTCGAACATCCGCAAGCTTGATGCGAAATTCTTTCAAATTCTTTATAAGCGCCGCACGCTCCTCGCGTGTAACCTGATTTATTGGTTTTCTCCCTGGAAGGTGAGATTCATCTAAAAAAGGGACAATCATTTTGGTAGGCAACAGTTCCCCCATATAATTCAGTAATTGCTTGTTTTTATGTTCTTCAAAATCACGTAGAATTCGCTTTTCAAGCTGTTCTTGTGACAAGGCCGGTTTAAAATCTATTGTACAATAAAGCTCCTCAGCTTTTGAGTGGTCAATATAACTGCTCCCCGAAAGCACAACGGGTCCGGATATACCAAAATGCGTAAAGAGCAATTCTCCCCGTTCCTCATAAACCTTTTTATTATTCTGGAATAAAGCGAACTCAATATTCTTTAGCGTAAGCCCCTGCATTCTCTCGCACACATGGCAGGCGTCTTCTATGGCGCTAAGTGCCGGCGCAGGCTTTGTAACAGCATGCCCTAACGCACGCGCAAATTTATACCCGTCGCCTGTTGACCCTGTTATAGGATAAGATAGCCCGCCCGTCGCGATAATACACGCGTCATAAACGTTTTCTTCTCCATTTACATCAATAACAAATCTTTCTTGCTTTTGAGAGATTGAATCCACCTTCGCATTTAGCCTAATTTTGACCGCTTCCCCTGCAAGTATTTTTTGCATCGTCTTAATCACATCGCTTGACTTATCGGACACAGGAAACACTCTTCCTCCCCGTTCTACTTTTGTTTTCAGCCCATAAGTCTCTAATAAATTAAGAAGTTCTGTGTTTGGAAATCCATATAACGCGCTCATCAAGAATTTGGGATTTCTCACAATCTGCGGAAAGAATTCTGCTATATCCGCGGCATTTGTCAGGTTGCACCGTCCTTTGCCGGTAATGAAGAGCTTTTTACCCAGCTTTTCATTTTTTTCATACAGCGTGACATCCAGCCCTCGTCTTGCAGCACAAAAAGCCGCCATCATCCCCGCTGGGCCGCCACCGATTACTGCAACACTATTCATCCTGTTCTTCCGCCGCCTTTGTTTCATTCTTTACATAAACTTCATTCTGCTGCCACAGACTCTCCAATATATTGAAATTCTCCACCAGTACATCTTTTTTGCGCAGCCCCATCAGAATTATCAATAAATTAATAATAGAAAGCGACGCGACAAAAGAATCCACAAAAGAATTCATATAGCTTTTTGCGGTAAGCGTATAATCCGCAAGCTGGGCCGGTGGCGAGGACTCCCTGTCTGTAATGGCAATCACATTGCATTTTTTCATTTTCAAAGAATTTATAAGCTCTATCGTGCGCATTGAATATCGCGGAAAGCTGATAGCAATCACGGCATCCTGTTCGTTTGCATGAATGATCTGACTGAATACATCACTACCGTCAAAACGTATCAAATGAACATTGTCCATCATATATCCCATGTAGTAACGTAAGAACTCGGCAAGCGGTTCACTGGAGCGAGTGCCAATAATATAAATTTTGCGCGCATTTACAAGAATATCGACAATCTTTTCTAGCTGCTCCGGCTTGTTCTTCTCTTGTGTAACGCGCAGGTTGTTGATATCTGTTTTAAACGACGCGTTTACAATCTCTTCCACGGTAAGGCCTTCCATCAGGTTCAGCCGCTGAATCGTCGTCATTTTATTCTGAATCACTTCCTGCAAATCCTTTTGCATTTTTGGGTAGCCGTCATATCCCATTGAATAGGCAAAGCGTACAATGGTTGATTCGCTTACGCCAACAATCTCACTCATAACCGCCGCCGTCATAAACGCCGCTTTATCATAATGCTTCATGATATAGTCTGATATTTTCTTTTGTCCCTTAGAAAAATTATCATATTCCAAATTAAGCCTGTCTAAAAGATTCCCTGTCCACATACCACAAAACGCCCTTTTCAAAGTATTTCATATACATATAATAAAAAAACCAGCAACTGCCATTCCCCCGGCAATTACTGGCTATTGTAGCATAATCGCTTCAAAAACGCAATTTTATATCTTCGCTCTTGCATTTTGCCCGTTCCAGCACTGGCAGACAGGTGTCGTTCCACGCAAGCGGGGTTAGCGTGATGTAATTTTGCTTCGACCACCATACATCCGTTTGGTTTTTTTCATTATATCCGCTGTTATTGTCCACAGCACACAGCCAATAGAACTCCCTCCCAAACGGATCGTTCTGCTTTTGGAATTCCGAATTATAAGAGCTGATTCCCTGGCCACAAACCTTCACTCCTTTAATTTCCTCTTTTTCTACTGCAGGAAAATTAATATTATAGATGCAATCTTCCAATAATGTGTAATCAATCTGACCGATCATCTGCGCCGTAAGCTCTGCTGATTGTTCAAACATCTCACGAAGCGAAGACGCCGCAGCAGGCGAATCAATTCTTTGTGAAAGCGCAACCGCGGGATAACCGCAAATCGCTCCTTCCAGCGCTGCGTTCACTGTACCGGAATAAGCAATATCCGTGCCAAGGTTTGCCCCCAGGTTTATTCCAGAAAGAACCAGGTCGATTTTATCTTCCAGCAATGCGCTTGTCGCAAGTTTTACGCAATCCGCCGGCGTACCGTTTACACTATAAGCCTCAATTCCATCATAATCACTTACATGAACCTCCTTAACACTGAGTGGCTGCCCCAGCGTAATGGAATGGCTACACGCGCTCCGCTCGCTCTCCGGTGCCACAACTACCACGTTATGCTCCCTCGAAAGCCTTTTTGCAAGCGTCATAATCCCCAAGGCATGGATGCCGTCATCATTCGTCAATACAATGTTCATTCTTTTTCTCCTGTACACAATGATGCTTCTATTGTAACACAAAAAAACAGAATTGCCGTAGCAATTCCCTAATACGTCAGCCATTCCCTTGGTTTTGCTTTCAATAATCCATATATTCCGCAGGAAACAGTTCTTCCAGGTTTTCCTTTATCCACAGGGATACATCCGGCGTATCCAACGGAACATCTTCGCCCAACACCGCCCGTACTTCCCGCGTATCCAACTGCTCTTCCCTGCTGTTAACCGAAAAGCATACAACGAAATCAATAGAGGGATTTGACACAATAAGCGTATGCATCGTACCCGCAAAATCGCCAACCGGCGGCCGGTCAATATGTGTAAGGCCGTAGGTTGCAACAACCTTCGTCCCTTCCCCAAGTTTTGAATCAACACGAAAACTGCCGCCAGTGCTTTGCACACCAGCGGCAAGTAAAGATATACCCAAGCCTACCCTTCGTGTCGTCCGTGTCGTAACAAAAGGGCTTGTTACATGTTCCACCATTTCTTCGCTCATTCCATCCCCATTGTCTGTGATGGATACACTAAGCGTATCTTCATCCTGAGATATTTCTATCGCAACCTCTATGAGCGACGCATGTGCACTAATAGAGTTTTGCACAATATCCATGATGTGAAGGGATATTTCTTTCATAAGATCAAGCCGACACTGCCGCCTTATCCCTGTAAATCTTCAGGATATCATGAACATCGTCCGGCTTCAGCCTTCCATACACCTGGTCGTCAATCATGATGACCGGCGCAAGACCACAGCACCCAAGGCAACGTGTCGCCTCTAAGGTAAACAAGCGGTCTGCAGTTGTAAGGCCGGGAATGATCTGCAAATCATCCGCCAACGCATTTAGGACGCTCTCCGCATTTTTCACATAGCAAGCCGTCCCCATGCACACGCCTATTACATGCTCTCCCTTTGGCTCCAGCGCAAACTGGGAATAAAATGTTGCCACACCATAAACATCCACCATGGGAATGCCCATCTTGTCTGAAATAAACTTTTGCACATCAAACGGCAGGCAACCAAAAATATCCTGCGCTTTTTGCATTACAGGCATAAGCGGACCCGGGCTCTGCATCGCTTCTTCTATGTATGCACCCAACTCGTCATAATTCTGCTTCAGTTCTTCTTTGCTTTCCATACAAACCTCCTGCATAAAACTTAAAACTTTACTTTGATCATTTTATCACACATTGCAGTGAATTGCACTACTTTTATTTACTTGTTTGTATTTTTTCAATAATTCCAGACGCCATGATGCTATCAACCTCCAGAGAATTCTCTCTTTCCGATATCTGTGGCAACATATGCGCATCCGAATTGTATATCACTTGATATGCCGATGTGTCCATATCAAGCGGCACACTTTTCATTACCTCAATTGTATTGATTGCTATATCCGTTGGAAAAAAACCCAGATTCGCCAAAATAGAATCCGTATATTTGTTTACATGTGCCGGAACGGCCACACCATCATACTCCCGCGCAAGTTCAAAACAGGTTTTCAAGTCAAAAGGCAGGGCAGAAATTAAGAGCTTTTCTTTTTTCCCACTAACCTCGTCTTGTTCATCCAGCACAAGCTGGTTACCAAAATACATCTCTTCATTCTGTATTGCGGGAAGCGCATCATAGGCCATATCTCCAAACGCCTCCGCCTTATCTACATCATCAAAATAAACAAGCAGGTGAACCTCTTCCGCGGTATTCAGCTCAATGCCTGGAATGAAGCATATACCTACTTCCTTCGCAACCCGGGCTGCGGCACGCACATTAAAGGTGCTGTTATGGTCACAAATCGCCACCACATCCAGCCCTTTCAATGCCGCCATATTGATGATATTGTTAGGTGTCATGTCATTATCCGCACAGGGCGACAGCGCTGAATGGATATGTAGGTCATAGTACGCCTTCATTACCCGACGCCAATTCCCAGCTTGCACATTTCGCAGCACAGGCGGTATGCGGTCTTGTCTGAAGAGAACACCATCATCCCTTCCTCGTTTGCCTTATCGAGCGTAGCTTGCGGCACCTCAATGCTTTCCGGAATTATGACGCAGGCAAAATCATGCAGGCATGCCACTGCAATCACATTAAGGTGCGTTTGCACCGTAATCCAAGCCATTCCTTCTTCTCCACGCGCCATCACCCAACTTAAGAGGTCACACACACACCCGTCTTTTACATCCGTATCCAGCTTTTCAATAGTCGTCAGTTGCTTTAGTCCAAGCTCTCCCGCAAACTTATCTATCTGCACCATCTTTATTTCTCTCCTTCTTCCTTACTTGCCAAATCTACCATCTCTTCCGCCAAAAAGCGTACTTTTTCTTTTAGTATAAAAATACAATCCATCTCATGCGCATAACCCCGCACAATATCCTCTGCCATGGCGCGGCAATTTGGTGATCCACAACTGCCGCAGTCAAGCCCGGACAGTTTTTGCAGCAATTCTTCTATCTGCTGTACCTTTTGCATGGCTACTTTCCTGTCGTCATCCAGCTTCAACACATCACGTGCCTCGATTGGCAAATTAAGTTCCGCAATACCCTCGCTTACATACTCGCCCCGCTTATCAAGTACACCTTTGTTTTTCCATATGCTGTCACACAATTTATTCAACCTGTTCTCTGATACATACGAGCTTTCAAACACAAGGGGACCACCAATGCAACCACCAGTGCACGCGAGCCCTTCAAAGAAATCAATATCCGTCAGCTTGTCGTTTTCAATCTCCTCCAGCGCTCTTATCACATTAGCAATTCCATCAACCGCAAGAGCATTACGTTCACCAACCGCCATAACTTCGCCACCGCTGACCGCCCAACCCACACCAATCGCGCTGGCATTCTCGTTACTCTTTGCCACACCGTCATCGTTCGTTTCCGCCGCGGGTGCTGTCGGCTCTGTTTTTATCTGGTTTGTAAGCAACCCATAAATATCGAGAATGGAAATTGCGCCGTCTACACTGCTCTTTTCTTTACCAATGGGCACCTTTATGCTCGTCATTTTTGCCGGGCACGGTGTAATAAAGAACGTTCCTATATCATTTGTATCAACCTGATGCTTCTCCGCAAACTCCTTCTTCGCAACCTGTGCCGCCACTTCCATGGGCGCGTCCACATCCACAATATTATCGAGCAACTCTGGGAAGCGCACCTGAATAAGCCGCACCACCGCAGGGCACGCCGAAGATATCAGCGGCTTCATATCCGCGCCATTTAATCGCCGAGCAACCGCGTCTGCCACAATTTCCGCACCTTTGGCAACCTCATACACATCATCAAACCCAAGCGCCTTTAATCCGGCGATCAGCACATCCACACTTTTGAGTGATTTGAACTGCCCATAGAGCGCAGGCGCAGGCAACGCAATTTTATATTTGTATTCATTGATGCTTTCCAACGGGTCGGTCACCGCTTTTTTTGCATGATAAGGACACACGCGGATACATTCCCCACAGTCTATACACCGTTCATTCATAATTCGCGCCTTACCTTTGCGAACCCTGATCGCTTCCGTGGGGCACCGCTTTATGCAGTTAGTGCAGCCGGTGCACTTGTCTTTATCCAAACGGACTGAATGATAATATTGTTCTTGTTCCATAGGTCATCATTTCTTCCTGTTCAAAAACTGAACTTCATTGTTATTGTCGTTCCCTCTGGGCTGGAGGTAATCTCCATGTTGTCACTGTTTTTGTTGATGTTTGCAAGGCCCATCCCTGCACCAAACCCCATTTCACGTATGCTTTGCGGCGCGGTGGAATAGCCCTCTTTCATCGCCAGCTCTATATCCGGTATGCCCGGGCCGGTATCCACACATTTGATGATGATATTGTCCTCATCAAGTTCGATGGACATCACCCCGCCATAGCTATGGATAATCATATTAATCTCAGCTTCATAAGAAGCAATTGCTATTTTCCGAATAAGCGAAGCGTCAATACCGATTTGCTTCAACTTTCTTTTGATCCGCGCCGACACCTCTCCAGCAGCCGCAAAATCATCTTTTTTTACGTCATACTCACGCGCATAAAGCATATTATTCTCCCCGCATTCCGCCTTTGATGCCATTTTCATACAAAATCCCGCAAGCCGTAAACATGGGGAGCTCTGTTGTCATTAAAACCATATGCATCTCCCGCGCCATGTCAATAATATCATCCGCAGGCATTTTCCCTCGTACAAACATAATATTATCGATATCCAGCATTTCTGCTGTTCTTAACACATGGTTATTCACCAACCCTGTTAAAAGGATTGCGTCATGCTTTGTAAAGGCCAGCACGTCACTCATCATATCTGACCCGCAGGCGCACAATATCTCCTGATCCGTCCGCCCTCCATCCCATATGACCTTCGCATCCAGCAATTTCACAATTTCACTTCTCTTCATCTACCAGCCCTCACACTACTTATTTATATAATTCAACCTGCATATCTGCCATCTCAAAAATCTGTTTGGCAAAATCATCTGGATATGCATTCAAGTATACTACTCGTATAATCCCCGCATTTACAATCATTTTCGCACAAATGGCGCAAGGCTGGTGGGTGCAATAGATCGTCGCCCCTTCTATGGATACACCCAGTTTTGCCGCCTGAATGATCGCGTTTTGCTCGGCATGGATCGCATAGCAAAGTTCATGGCGCTCGCCGGAGGCTATTCCCATGTTGTTGCGTATGCATTCGCCCCGCTCCTTGCAGCTGCCAATCCCAGCCGGTGCGCCGTTGTAGCCAGTCGTCAATATGCGTTTGTTCTTTACAATAATCGCGCCGACATTGCGGTTTGGCTTATAACAGCTGGACCATTTCGCAATTTCATTGGTAAGATCCATAAACCTCTTGTCCCATTTATCCATATCCATTTGCCCCTTTCAAGGATTCTTTTCTATTATATAATGTTTGTATTTGTTTAGGCGAAAACATCCAAAAAGCATTTGCAAGTATTTAGTAGCATTTCGAATCTTTTGAATTGTATTTTTATAAAACCGCAATTTTCAACATTTTTTGAACACACCCTTTATTTGATTTATTTTCACAAACTGGATATTATTATAAAGAATCTATTAGCACTCACCAATGTCGAGTGCTAACAATTAATTTGATAGGAGGCATCAAAAATGACAATAAAACCATTAGGAGACAGAGTCGTTCTTAAATCTGTCGAAAGCGAAGAGACAACAAAAAGCGGTATTGTATTGCCTGGTTCCGCGCAGGAAAAACCCCAGGTGGCTGAAGTTGTGGAAGTTGGTCCCGGCGGCATGGTCGATGGTAAAGAGATTAAAATGGAAGTAAAGAAAAAAGACCGTGTAATCTATTCAAAATATGCGGGTACAGACGTGAAAATAGACGGTGTGGAATATGTGATCGTCCGCCAGGGAGACATCCTTGCGGTCGTGAAATAATTTAGGAGGATAGTTAAAAATGGCTAAACAGATTAAATTCAGCGAAGAAGCACGCCGCGCACTTGAGAGCGGCGTAAACCAGCTTGCGGATACAGTAAAGGTAACGCTTGGACCCAAAGGCAGAAATGTCGTTTTGGACAAAAAGTTTGGTTCCCCGCTTATCACCAATGACGGTGTAACCATTGCAAAGGAAATCGAACTGGAAGACCCATTTGAAAACATGGGCGCGCAGCTTGTAAAAGAAGTTGCAACAAAAACAAACGACGTGGCTGGCGACGGTACTACAACCGCTACCCTGCTTGCACAGGCAATCATCCGCGAAGGACTGAAAAATGTTGCGGCTGGTGCAAACCCAATGGGAATCAAACGCGGTATTTTGAAAGCTTCTGAAACCGTTGTGGCATCCCTGCAAAGCCTTAGCAAGCCGATTGCTGACGCAAAGGACATCGAGCATGTTGCCAGCATTTCCGCAGGCGATGAAAATGTGGGCACACTGATTTCTGAAGCAATGAAAAAAGTGGGCAACGACGGCGTAATCACTGTTGAAGAATCTAAAACCATGCAGACAGACCTTGACGTTGTAGAAGGTATGCAGTTTGACCGCGGCTATGCGTCCGCTTACATGGTAACGGATACAGATAAGATGGAAGCAGTATTGGAGGATGCGCTGATCCTTATTACAGATAAGAAAATCTCCAACATTCAAGACATTCTGCCCATCCTTGAGCAGATTGTACAGCTTGGCAAAAAGCTGCTCATCATCGCTGAAGATGTAGAAGGCGAAGCGCTTGCAACACTTGTTGTAAACAAGCTGCGCGGCACATTCAACTGCGTTGCCGTAAAAGCACCTGGCTTTGGTGACAGAAGGAAGGCTATGCTCCAGGATATCGCCATTCTTACAGGTGGCACTGTTATCTCCGAGGAAGTTGGCCTAGAGCTGAAAGAAGCTACCATGGATATGCTGGGAACAGCAAAGCAGATCAAAGTTGACAAAGACAACACAACTATTGTGGAAGGCGGCGGCAGCGCGAAGGAAATCAAAGCAAGGGTCTCCTCCATTAAAGCCCAGATCGAAGAAACCACATCTGATTATGACAAAGAAAAATTACAGGAGCGCCTTGCAAAGCTTGCAGGTGGCGTAGCTGTGATCCGTGTTGGCGCGGCAACAGAGACGGAAATGAAAGAAATGAAGCTGCGTATTGAAGACGCTCTTGCAGCAACACGCGCAGCTGTAGAGGAAGGTATTGTACCCGGTGGCGGCAGCGCACTGCTGAAGGCGACCACCGATGTTGAAAAACTTTGCGATGGCGGCAAGCTGGAAGGCGACGCTTGCACCGGTGCAAAAATTGTGCTGCGCGCTCTGGAAGAACCAGTGCGCCAGATCGCCGCAAACGCAGGTCTCGAAGGCAGCATTATTGTAGAAAAAATCATGGCTAACAAATCCAAGACTTATGGCTATGATATCAACAAGGATGCATACACCGACATGATGAAGGCTGGGATCATCGACCCAACCAAGGTCACTCGTTCGGCTATCCAGAACGCGGCGTCGGTATCGGCCCTGCTGCTCACTACAGAAGGTGTTGTAACAGATATTCCCGCAAAGGAAGCTCCGGCTCCGGCAATGCCCCAGGGCGGCGGAATGCCTGGGATGTATTAATCCCCAACACATGTCATACAAAAACGGAGTTCAATTTTGAACTCCGTTTTTCTTTCTAATACTTCCATTCTATCAAATATCCAAATTCAGGATTTATATCAAAATCCAGTAGCTGACCTTTGGTGCATCTTCCCTGTAATGCATCTTCCATCTTTTCAATATCATAACTAAGTTTTTTCAACCGTTGCTGTTCTTCTTCCAGCAATAACTTCCTTTTACGAGCTTCGCCTGGCAACACTTTTTCCTCATACTCCTGTACTGCCAATTCATAATTTCTTTCTGCATTGAGCGACCTCGCTTCTTCTTTTTGTTCTTGCCACTCTTCTTTCGTCACATTGCCGCCGTGATCACCATTATATTCAGAATAAGGATAGGCGTCATCCGCCAAATCCTTCAAAACCGCCCACTCGCTTATACTTTTGCCGTTATATTCATAAGAAGATTAACTATCTTCATAGTCGGCAGGGATGCAAATGCAAAACACAACCGGAAATAGCGCATTGTCCGTATCCCTGTCCTGCAACGCGGTAAGCAGCGTTTCATAATAAATCACACTTCCCTGCTCTGGTCTATCATAGCAAACTACTTTACCATTTGCATATTCTTGCGGATCTATAATTTGCAGTTCTTCCTCAACTGCTTTCCCTTCGGCCAATGTCTCCGGCAATATCACTCCTGATTTGCCCTGTGGCTCCTGTTGCTCTTCCGATTGTACTGCCCTTGGCACAGAACACGCATTTATATTTATCACCACAAACACTACCACTAAGAATATTATTCCTGATAATATCCCCCATTTTGCTCTCTGCATCATTTTCACTCATCCCTCCCTACTCACCATAATACTTGCTACAGACAACTTTAACGCGATTGAAGACTTTCGTTCGATTCTTTCATTATAAGTAAGAACCTTCATATCACACAAAATATTTCAACAAAAACAAAAAAGGCATATACATTTTTGCATATGCCCTTTGGATATATTGGTTAATCCAATCCTATTATGCCGGGCGGAAGTGTTGCAACCGGCTCCTTGCCCTCATACAGCCGCGGATCGAACATATAAGAACTACCTTTCCCATCCATTGCGTCGATCCGTTGCATATCACCCTCATCCAGCTCAAAATCAAAGATCTCCGCGTTTTCAATAATCCTGTTTTGATGCACCGATTTTGGAATGATGTTAATGCCATGCTGCACATGCCACGCAATGTTGCTTGTGCTGCTGATTTACCATATTTTGCGCCAATCTCCCCCATTTCCGGCACTTCAGATAAATGCCCGTGGAAAATGGGCCCCCATGACGTTACCGCAATATTCTTTTCCTTGCAATAAGCACGCATCTTTCGCTGCTGAAACCATGGGTGCAGTTCCACCTGTTGCGCCTGGGGAGTAACGCCGGAATCCTTTATCAGCGTGTCGATCTGTGCTGTGTAAAAATTCGATATGCCGCACGCCTTTATATAGCCTTTCTCCATCAGTTCCAACATTTCATTCCATGCTTTTTTCATCAGCTCCGCGTCTGTTCCCGGCCAATGCATTAGGTAAAGGTCTACATAATCCATCTTTAGCTCTGTTAGGCTTTTCTTAAGCGCTTGCTCTACATTATCAAAATCCAACGGCCAAAGCTTTGTTGCCACAAAAAACTTTTCGCGCGCCAAACCGCTTTCTGCAAAAGCCCGCCCCAGATCATTTTCATTCTCGTAAAAAGAAGCAGTATCTGCCAGCCTATAACCCGCATCAATCGCCCACCTGACAGCCATATAAGTATCGTCGTCAGCATTTGGCGTATACATCCCCAACCCAAAGATGGGCATTTGCACACCATTGTTCAATGTTACTGTAGAATTCATTGTTTTTTCAGCCATTGTTTTCTTCCTCCGTTCCCTTGGCAAGCACTTCTATTGCCCGCACATATCCTTTATAACCCAAACCGCTTATTTGCGCGACGCATACATCCTCAATCACCGATACCCTGCGAAACGGCTCCCGTGCGCTGATATCCGATAGATGCACCTCAACAAACGGCATCTTCACCGAAGCGATTGCATCCCTTATTGCATAGCTATAATGCGTATACGCCCCTGCGTTAATCACGATTCCATCCCTGACATCGTAATATGCCGCCTGTATTTCATCTATAATTTCTCCTTCGTGGTTTGTCTGCACAAATTCAATCTCTACATCAAGGTCCGACGTTTCCTCCAGTATCAACGAATTGATTTCCTCCAGCGACTGCGGCCCATAGACGCCCGGCTCCCGTATGCCCAGCATATTCAGGTTTGGACCATTGATCACCATGATGCTTTTCATTGCAACGCCTCCTTGTATTTTCCACGGTTCGTTTGATATACTTAACTTTGTATTATTCTATCACAAAAACGAAAGGCTTTTCCACATGAAAAAATATTGTGTGATTGGAAACCCGGCAAAACACAGCCTGTCGCCGTTTATCCACAACAAACTATATGAACTATACGGCATAAACGAGTGTATTTATGAAACCCGTGAACTCACATCCGCCGAATTGTCAACCTTTATTGAAAAGCTCGCCGCCGAACAGATTGCAGGATTTAACATTACCATGCCATACAAAAAAGACATCCAGCCATATCTTGACGAGCTCGATCCTTCCGCCGCTTATGGGGTAAATACTGTTGTTGTGAAGAATAGCCGCTTACACGGCTATTCCACCGATGCAGCGGGCTTCAAAAAAGGCTTGGAGGGCATTGGCTTTAGTTATAAATACAAAAATATTGTGTTCATTGGTTGTGGCGCCGTCGCTCAAAGCCTTATTCAGGACGCAAAACAAAGCGGAGCACGAAAAATTGTTGTTGTAAACCGCACACTCGGCCATGCCCAAGAATTGGCAGACGGTCACGTAATACTTGCAGATTCCCTCTCTAATCTAGGTAAATACATGAAAAACTGTAATCTTCTGGTCAACACCACCCCACTTGGTATGCAAGGGATGGAGCTGGAATTTGATTCCCTTTCTTTTTTAAACCTATTACCACACGAAAGCAGTGTCTGCGACCTGATTTACCACCCCGCCAAAACAAAGCTGCTTTGCCGCGCAAATGAGCTTGGGCATAAAACATTGAACGGGCTACCTATGCTCATATGGCAGGCATTTTTCGCTTTCCGGTATTTTCTTGGCATCATGCCCACATCTCAGGATTTTGATACCATCATGGGTTTAATTGAAGCCCGTATATAAAGATTCCTCTCATCTTTACGATAAAAAATATAAGGTGTTTTTTTACCCTTAAAATACTTCATGGATGAAACGGTTTTAAAGGCAGGATGCTAAACATGACCAATTCTTTATTATTCACAAAGCACAACAGCAAAAACACATGTTGAGTAATCATTTTCCGGTATTTACTGGAGATTTTGTTTTGCCTGTCCACTAAAAGCCCATCTCCCGCGAAATGAAAGGAGGTGAAGGGATTGATTGGTTCCGTAAGCAGCAGCTCTTTTAATCTTGGTTCTATTGGCAATGTGCATTCCTATGCCACAAACCTTGTAAAAAGCTACATGACGGAAAACAAGGACTCAACAAACCTTGTTGGAGGTTTTTTAAACAACGCGCTGGGCACTACCAGCAAAACAGCCCAAAGCAACGTGAATTTCACTAAAACAAACGCCTCCAACCTGAATGCGTTAAAGTCTACCGCTTCTTCTTTGGGAAGTACCGTTCGCAGCGCCAAGGATGGCGATTCGGAAAAAATTGTGAAAGCAGCGGAGGCGTTTGCAGGCGCATATAACAAAGCTGTTGGCCACCTGACGAATGGTTCGGCTGATGGCGCAGGCGTTTCAAAAGCGCTTGGCTATATCGCAAACAACCGTATGACACAGATGTCAATGGCGAACTACGGCGGTTTTGCAGCTTCCCGCCTGCAATCTATGGGTATTTCCATAGATGACGACGGCATGATGCAGATTGACGCGGAAAAACTGACGGCAGCTTTTGAAAAAAGCCCCTCTCAGGTAAAGGGTGCGTTGTCCGTCTATGGTAGCTTAAGCGACGACATGATCACCAACGTTGACAAGGCGCTGCGCATACCTGCGGCAACTTACACAAATTTCAGCAATATGAAAGTTGAGAACAGCTTATTAAACGCGCTGTTCTCCTCTGGCAGCTCTGCCAAAGCGGGCAGCTTGTTCGATTTTTTGTTATAATCGGCACAAGCACATTTTAAAGGCCGGCTTTTATTCGCAGGTTCACTTCACTTGGAACATGCAAATGATGCCAGCCTTTTTATTTTATGCAAACATAAACCTGCCGCTACTACAGAGTAACCTTCAAGTAGAGGTTTGCTTTCGGCTTTCACAGATTTAAACGGTTTTTAATAAAAACAGCTGCATTCTCAATGCTTCCTGTGTTTTTCACCTTTACATCATAACTGTTTTCATACCGAGCCTTCCGTTTCTTAAAAATTTTCCTGATGTTCGTTCCATCCTTTTGAAGCAACGGCCGTGTTTCTGTTTTTACATCTTTTATTATTTCTTCAATTGCCCGTTCTATATATACAATTGAACCCGTATCTTTCATCAGCACAATATTCGTATCACTTAAAATAACCCCACCACCGCAAGAAACTATCAGCCCATTTCGTTTGCTTACCTGGGCAAGGACATCTGTTTCTATCTTTCGGAAGCCGCCTTCCCCAGACTCTGCAAATATTTCATTTATTGTCTTCCCTTCCCTCTGCTCAATCAAGGTGTCGGTATCCACAAACTCACCGCCTGTATGCATGGCAAGACATTTTCCTATGGCGCTCTTTCCACTTCCCATCATCCCGGTCAGGTAAATATTATTCATTCCGCCTCCCCGCCCGGATAGGCCCCAAGCACAGTAAATTCACGAAATACACCACTATTCTTCTCCGTGATACCTGCTAACGCTTTTTGTGCTGCTCCGCCCGCAAAATCAACATAAAACATGTATTCAAAGTTCCTGTCCACAAGCGGTCTTGATTCTATTTTTACCATATTAAGGCCATTCTGCGCAAAAAACTGCAACGCGTTTGCCAGTGCTCCAGGCTGGTGATCCAACACAAAGCAAACACTTACTTTATCTGCATTTTCTCCTGTGTAAGGATTTTTCGCCACAATAATAAAACGTGTCGTGTTTCCTGCGCTTACGCTGATATCATCCTCCAATATATCAAGTCCATAAAGCCTTGCAGCGTAACCGCTCGCAATTGCCGCTTTTGTTTTGTCACCCGTTTCCGCAACAAATTTAGCGCTGGCGGCGGTGTTGTAATACGGATGTTGGCTGAATTGTTTTGCCTTCAGATAACCTGCACATTGCATCAACGCCTGCTCATGGGAATAAACGTCCGTAACATTCTCCAGTTTTGCCCCTGGCACCCCCAGTAGCTTGTGATCAATTTTCAAATATTGCTCCCCAACTATCTGTAACTGATACGTATGCAGTAAATCATAGACCGCCGCGATGCTTCCTGTATAAGAATTTTCGATGGGAATCACGCCATAGCCTGCCTTCCCACTGTTTACCGCCTGAAACACCTGCTCAAAGGTGGCATAATGCTCCATTCGCACATCTTTGCCAAAAAAACACACCAGCGCCGCCTGAGAGTTTGCCCCCGGCTCACCTTGGAACACAACCATGTCATTCGTTGCAAGCACCTGTCTGCCTTCGTTCAGCACAAGGAAACAACGTTGATATGCCCGGGAAAGCTCCATCAACAACAGAAATAAACGCTTGTTGTATGCGGATAAGCCCTTATTCCGAAGTAGTTTTTCCCTTTGCTCCAGCACTTGCCGTTCTCTTGAGCTATCCAGCACCTGCATACCGCGCTCCTGTTTATACTGCGCTACTTCCTTGGCACACTGCATCCGTTTTTCAAACAATTCTATTATATTGCCGTCTATGCGGTCTATCTCTTCCCTCAACTCTTCCAGCCTGCTCATAAATTTCTCCCGTTCTGCAAATACAAATCCATCAACACAATGGCGGCCGCACATTTTACCACTTCCACCGCCCTCGGTACAATACACGCGTCATGCCTTCCTTCAATGGTTATTTCTGTTTCCCGCCGTTTTTCAATATCCACCGTTTTTTGCGTCTTCCCGATAGAAGGGGTCGGCTTGACAGCCACGCGGAAAAGTAGTGGCATTCCATTCGTAATCCCGCCGTTTATGCCACCGTTATTGTTTGTCGCAAACCTGATCTGGCCATTCTCTATAACAGGACAGTCATTTGCATACGAGCCTGCCATGCCGGCAACCGCAAAGCCCGACCCGAATTCCAGCCCCTTTACCGCAGGAATAGAGAACAACATATGCGCCAGCAGACTCTCCACACTGTCAAAAAACGGCTCTCCTAAACCTGCCGGCAGGCCGATTGCGGCGCACGCGATGATTCCACCCACAGAGTCCTTCTCTTCCGAAGCCTTCGCAATGCGACGGATCATTTCTTTTCCCGAGGCATCGTTCACCACGGGGAATTTTTTTTGCTCCATCTGTAATAATGCATCTTGTGAGATCACTGGAAAATCATCGTCCACAACACCCGCAATCGTTTTGATATGCGCGCCAATGGTGATTCCCTTTTGCGCAAGCCACTGCCGCGCCAACGCCCCGGCAAAAACCAGCGGCGCCGTCAGTCTTCCGGAAAAATGGCCTCCTCCGCGAAAATCATTTGCACCATTATACTTTACATATCCAGTGTAATCGGCATGTCCCGGGCGCAGCAATGTCGCCGTTTTTTCATAATCCTGCGAGCGCGTATCTTTATTTTTTATTATTGCGGTTAAGGGCGCTCCCGTTGTTTTTCCATCCAAAATTCCGCACATAACCTGCGGCTTATCCGGTTCCTTTCTACTGGTAGAGCCTGCCTTTGCGCCCGGCGCGCGCCGTTTCATGCTTTGCTGGATCTCGTCCATGTCTATTTTTGTCCCGGCGGGAATACCATCTATAGTGATGCCGATTGCCGATGCGTGCGACTCCCCAAATATCGTTACCTTAAATGCGTTCCCAAACGCATAACTCATCTCAATCTACCTCCCAATTGCGAAAATTCTTCATAAAACCGCGGTGCAGATTTTTTTACAACATCAGGCTCATCCAATAGTATCGCCTCTTTGGCAATACAAGACGCAACCGCCAGCGCCATTGCAATCCTATGATCGCCATGGGTGTGCGCTTGCCCCCCTGTCAATTCACCTGTGCCGTTTATTACAAGACTGTCTTCATATTCCACAATATTTGCACCCAGTTTTTCCAACTCTGTTGCCATGGCATGTAATCTATCGCTTTCCTTAAACCTCAAGCGCGCTGCATTGAGCAGCTTTGTCTTTCCGTTTGCCGCGCAGCCAAGCACTGCAAGCACGGGAACAAGGTCTGGGATATCCGACACGTCCAGTTCCACCGGCTTTAATGAGCTATGTACCACTGTTACAATGTTCCCATCCCATTTCACATCCGCCCCCATCAGCTGGATAATATTAAAAATCGCCTTATCCCCTTGCAGGCTATCCTTTTTTAACCCGCGAAAAGTCACATTGCCACCGATTGCCGCAGCAGCTGCAAAAAAAGCCGCATGGGAATAATCCCCTTCCGCACATACATCTGCAGGCCGATATGCCTGTCCGCCCTTCACTTTAAACCCTTTCTCCATCACAATGCTGTTGACACCAAACAGCGCCTGGCATTGCCGTGTGAGTGCGACATATGGCGCGGATTCCAGCGTGCCATTCACTTTTATTTTGGATGTCCTGCCGAGACGCG
Organism: Christensenellaceae bacterium OttesenSCG-928-K19; assembly: GCA_030266015.1. GTDB lineage: Bacteria > Bacillota > Clostridia > Christensenellales > Christensenellaceae > UBA5399. Next base: position 18,837 of record JAJDHD010000033.1, read on the forward strand.
GCAAAGCATAAAGCAGGCCTGATACAAACTGCGAAGAAACATCACCTGGAAGCTCGAACGTGCCCGGACGAAGCGTCCCGCACATCTCAATTCCCGTTTCAGTTTTGCAATAGCCGCATTTTGCGAATAACTTTTCATAGGGCAGCATCGGGCGCTGCATCAACCGCCCCCGTCCTATGAATACCCGCCTTTGCCCATCAAACGCCAATGGGATTAAAAAACGCAGCGTAGAGCCGGACTCTCCGCAATCAATTACCTGCTCCGTCGGTTTTTGCAGGCCGCCTCGGATTACACACCGATCTTTATCAATCTCATATTCACAAAAACCCATTGCCGCCAAAGCAGAAAGCGTGGTGCTGATATCATCCGACAACAAAACATTTCGAATTTCGGACTCACCCGTTGCCAATGCCGCGCATATGATCAACCTATGCAAAACACTTTTTGAAGGTTGAATTGTTATATCGCCCTCCAGTCTGGCGGGAAAAACTGTTTTCATACAGGATACTCCTTTAATATGGCAATAAGCTCCTTAATTGTGACTTTATGCAGCACAGCTTGCCCGATTTTTTTTATCAATATAAAGTCCACCGTTCCATTTTCCACTTTTTTATCCGCCTGTAAATAATCAAAAGTTTTTCGCAGCACATCCCTCTCAACCTCAAACGGCAGGTTGTTTTTGCGCAAGAGCATCTTTGTATCTTCCTCCAGTCCGCAAGGGGAAACCTCTAGCTTTTCACCTACATATGCCGCAAGCACCATCCCCAGCGCAACCGCTTCGCCATGCAAAAAAGAGCCATACCCTTCCGCTGCTTCAATCGCATGCCCTATCGTATGTCCATAGTTAAGCTGCATACGGATTCCTTGGTCAAAGGGATCCTCCTCGACATATCTTGCCTTTATTTTGCAGCAGCGGGCGACTATCTTCTCCACTGTATAATTTTCTTCACGCAGGTGCAGGTATAGCTGTTCGTCTGCAATATACGCATATTTAATCACTTCCGCCATACCCGCGGCATATTGCCGCCTGTCCAGCGTCTGCAATGTATTGGTATCCGCAACCACAATGGATGGCTGGTAAAATGCCCCCACCATATTTTTGCCATCCGGCAAATTGACCGCTACCTTGCCGCCCACCGAGCTATCTACCTGCGCTAACAATGTTGTAGGAATCTGCACAAACTTCACACCGCGTTTAAAGGTTGCCGCCGCAAACCCGGCAATATCCCCCACAACACCGCCACCGAGCGCAATCAAGGCATCGTGCCGACCAATGTTGCGCTGTAGCATAAAGTTTAAAATGTTCTCATATTCCCGTAGGTTTTTCGACACCTCTCCTGGCTTTAAAATATAGCAAACTTCCTTTTCAAAGCGCCTTCCATACAATGAGTAGACCGCTTCATCCGTTACCACCGCATAGTTTTTATAAGTCGACAAGAAATCATTTTCTATCAAGCCCTTGCCAATGTGTATTTCATAGCTTCCATTTTTCGCACATATGTCAACCTTCATATAGCACTCCTCTGGTTCATCGCCCTCTCCAACAGGTTCACTTTTTCCATCAGTTGTGTGAATGCTTTGGGCGTCAATGATTGCGGCCCGTCACAAAGCGCATGTTTGGGATCATTATGCACCTCTATCATCAGCCCGTCTGCGCCCGCCGCAACAGCCGCGAGGGAAAGTGATTCCACCATGTCGTACATACCCGCCGCGTGGCTGGGGTCAACAACAATCGGCAAATGCGACAGCTTTTTTACCGCGGGGATAGCACTGATATCCAGCGTATTCCGCGTATAGGTTTCAAACGTTCGTATACCCCGTTCACATAATATCACATTTTCATTGCCGGATGAAATAATATATTCGGCACTCATCAACCATTCTTCAATCGTATTGGAAAGTCCACGTTTCAAAAGGATAGGCTTTTTTGTCTCGCCCAGCTCTTTTAGCAAATCAAAATTCTGCATGTTTCGCGCACCTACCTGAATGATATCTGCTTTCTCGTCAAATAACGCTACGTGTTTGGGCGACATGATTTCCGTTACAACGGGTAGTCCCGTTTCCCGGCTCACTTCATGTAGAATATCGATTCCATTTTCCCCTAATCCCTGAAACGCGTATGGGGATGTGCGCGGCTTGAACGCGCCGCCCCGCAAAATTCCAGCGCCTGCCGCAAATACGTCGCGCGCTATTCCCATAAGCTGTGCTTTTGATTCGACAGAACATGGCCCCGCCATAACAACGAGATTTCCACCGCCGATTTTAACGTTACCCGCTTGAATTACCGTGTTGTCAGGATGAAATTTTCGGTTTGCTTTTTTGTATGGCTCCTGGACGGATACAACACGTTCCACACCTGGCATCATGGAAAATGTTTCTTTATCTATCGTGTAGGTATCTCCCAGCACACCCAAAACAGTGCATTCAACGCCATCATTGACCTGCACCTGCATTTTTTTTGCCACAAGATCGCCCGTCACTTTTTCGACTTCCTCTTTTGTCGCATTGTTTTTCATTACTACAATCATTTTTCTGCTCCTTTTCTTATCAGCTGAAAACAAAAGCGCTGCATCCATCTTCATCTGATGTTTGCAGCGCTATATAAAACCATCTTGCTTATATATCACACAAATCACATCAGACAATCTTTCAGCGCAAAAAAGCCATAGCGACCAAAGCCGCTAAAGCTAAAATAACTAAAAAATCGTCTGCTTGCCTGTTTCATGATTTTATCTCCTTTTTTTATTATAAATCATGATTCTCTTT
>JAJDHD010000034.1 GCA_030266015.1 Christensenellaceae bacterium OttesenSCG-928-K19
CAGAGGAAATAAGGGGAATATTTCTGCTTAATCCGATGTCCAACGTGATCGTGGCATATCGTGACATTTTGTTTTACAAGCAAATGCCGGAGATGGGTACACTGCTTTCTACGGTGGTGATTGCTGCCGTTTCGCTTGTGCTGGGCTTTTTGATTTTCAATAAACTGCAAAAACGCTTTGCAGAAGAGATGTAACGGGGAGAATGCGTGATGGGTGTGATAGAAGTTGGCAATTTATATAAAAGCTTCAAGATCTATTCTGATAAGCCAAGGACGCTGAAAGAGAAAGTGTTATTTAAAAAGCGCAGGGAATTTGAACGCAGGCAAGTGCTTAAAAACATAAATTTCACAATAGAAAAAGGCGAAGTCGTGGGCTTGATTGGGCACAACGGCTGTGGGAAAAGTACGCTTTTGAAGCTGCTGACGAAAATACTTTATCCTGACATGGGTTTTGTGAGCACCAAAGGGCGGGTGTCAAGCTTGCTTGAGCTGGGCGCGGGATTCCATCCCGAGCTTTCCGGGCGCGAGAATATTTACGCAAACGCCGCTATATTCGGGTTGAAAAAGAAGGAAGTGGACGAGCGACTGGATAAGATCATTGCTTTTTCGGAATTGGAAGAGTATATTGACAATCCTGTGCGAACCTATTCTTCTGGCATGTATACTCGGCTTGCGTTTTCAGTTGCGATCAACGTGGACGCGGATATCCTGTTGGTGGACGAAATACTTGCAGTAGGCGATGTGAATTTTCAGCAAAAGTGTTTTTGGCATATGCGCAGTCTGAAGGAAAAAGGCGTGACGATCGTACTGGTGACACATGATACTAGCACGGTCAAAGCTTTTTGCACGCGTGCCATGTGGCTTCATGACGGCGTGATACGCGAAGACGGCGATGCGATTGAAACGGTTGATGCTTATCTTTCCTATATGAGCGATGAACAGGTGGAAAAGTTGCAGGCGGAGGAAGACAAAAAACAGGAAGAAAAACAGACAGAAGAAGCAGCGGAACCACAAGAAGACCAACAAAGGCGGAAAGACCCGGAAGCGGAAGACCCGCAATCGGAGGATCCTGAGCTAGTAGAGAAAGATCCTAATCATTATGGCAGTGGCGATGTTGTAATAACAGATGCCTATCTGGTGAATGCAAAAGGAAAACGAGCAAAAATTTTGCGGCAAGGGGAACCCGCAATGGTTGAAGTTCATTATGAGATCAAAAAGCCGAAAGACGGATATTGTTTTGGCGTTGGGTTTCTTACAATGAAAAAAGAGTATGTGTATGGGGTGAATACAAATATTGATGAACTTTATATCAAGGATCTGCCCGATAAGGGATGTGTCAAATTCCATATGGACAAACTCCCGTTGATGGAGGATATGTTCTATTTACAGGTGTGCATCGATTCGATAGATATGGAACCATTAGATTATCATATTATTTATAATGATTTTAAAGTGATTGCCAAGAAAAGCGGTGTGGGGGTTGCTTTCATTGAGCATAGCTGGGAAATTCCGCAACCGAAAGAGAATGCGTAATCAATAAATCCATAGTAAAAGACTTTCGAGTATGCTGGATTTTTTGAGGGCACGGCGAATATTTCTACAGGCCTAGAGAGGACTTTGGGGGGAGACAAGGAGAGAAGATTCATTGGCCGATATGCGCTCGGACAGATTGGGCGGATCTGATGTGTAATAAAAACCCGCTGGGACTATGAAAATAATAGTGGTTAAAGGAATAGAATGAAACCGGATGTAACATTTATTGAAATAACAAATCACTGTAATTTCGATTGCAGCTTTTGTCCAAACCATGTTTTGAAAAGACAAAAAGGGTTTTTGGATATTGCTATTGCAAGAAAATTTTTATCGCAATTAAAGAAAGCCGGATGGGATGATGTTTTGGTTGATCTTGCTGTTTTGGGTGAGCCTTTTATGAACAAATCGGTGTTCGATTACCTTGATTTATGTAAAGAGTATGGGCTGCGGGTTTATCTGGTTACGAATGGGGCGTTGATTAAACCTCAAATCGCAAAGAAAATTTTCAAAAAGTATAGTAAAGATGATATAGAGATAGAAATAAGCTTCCAGACCCCAACAGAAACAACATATCAACGTAGGTATAATAAGCAGCATACTTTTTTTGAATATTGGCAGCAAATCAAGGATGTCATTTGTGCAAAATATAAATATAAGAGCGATATCAGAATAATATTGCCGATAACGACTTATGATTTTATGCTGAGCGTAGATGATTCTGTTGTTTGTGAAAAGGAATTGGATAGCTTGAAGCTTTTTGAGAATGAGGAAACACAAAAGAGGTGGTTTTATGACTACCTGAATGAGATGGAGACATTCGCGCAGGAGCTTATAAGAAAGAACTGCTTCAAGTGGAGAAAGATTGCTAAAAATACAGAAGAACCGTGGCAACATGCGGAGGAGTTTGGCGTATGCATGCACACAGGAAAACAGAATGCCTATGAAGTATTAACGCAAAATTCAAGTGATAAGATTATTTATTATCGGCTGATGCCAGGCATATTTACTTATTTCAAAAAATTTGGGTTGTGGACAAGGAAAGTTGATTATTTAGAGCGCCTTTTAAAAGAAGATAAAGATATTTTTGTTTATACGGAACCGCGGCATGGAGAAGAAAAATGCGATTTGGTCGGTAACATTGGCATTTTATCGGATGGAACGATTGTTCCTTGTTGCTTGGATTATGAAGGTGAGGTATCGCTTGGCAATATTGAAGATACTGATATTACAAGTGAGCAGTTTCAAGAAAAGCTGGAAAAATTTGCGGAGAATGTGTTGATATGCGAGACTTGCAGGCAATGCAGAAGCAAAGTGTTTATTCTAGATACTGTGTCCACGGATGATGAAAGACAAGAAATTACGGCTTACGGAAACAATTGGAATTCAGTTGAGGTAGAAGAAGACGGCAAAAAATTTCGATGGACAAAAGAAAGTTCGGATGTGTATATTTATGCGAAACGAGACTGGAAATCGATTGATTTGGATATGAAAGTACACCCGTTTTTGAATGGTGCAATGGCTTTTCTGACAATTGAGCAATATGACATAGTGGCAAACACTTTTACTATGAGGAAAAAACAAGATCTGAAATTAAATGTGATAAACAACAACCGAGTAACGTCTGTTTCATGCATGTTGGAAAAAGGAAGCTTTTACAAAATTTGTATTAATACGCCGATTTTTGAAGGAGGTAGTGATTTGCGTAAATTGGGGCTCATGGTATATGGTATATATGCTCATTGAGGAATTGAATGGTTATAATAAAGCTTTAAAGTATTATTGTCCCATTGGTTCCAATATGTTTTTATGGAAAAATATTGTGTTAATTTGATTTTTATGTGACCTGACCCCATATTGCGGCATATATAAATTGACACGCGCAAATAACTAATGTATTTTTTACTAAAATACAAATTAGTTATTTTGGCTGGAGGAGCATATGTTTGTCGGCAGGACGGCCGAGTTGATTAAGTTTGGCGACAGTTCCACCGGCGCGGCAAACGACATAGAGTGCGCGCCATCATCGAAAGCTGCCAGCAGGCAGCGGTCGCGCTTCTCAACGAAAACCGGGCATTGCTGGACAAAGTAGCAAACTGCCTGCTGGAAAAGGAAAGCCTGACGGGATGGAACCCGATGTGTAAAGCTATATGCCCTGCTCACCATTTTTTGATTTCAGCATCACAAGCAGCTCGACTTTTGCTTTGGGAGGGGAAGTATCAAAAGAATCTGGATCTGGTATGTGTATGCCGCCAATTTCGGTAATCCTCGTGTCCTTGATACAAAACTGGTTTTGATCGTGAATCAATCTGATAAGCGTACATGTTAAAACGCAAAAAATGCAAGGCAAGACGAATCTGTTACTGTGTTGGGAAGCATGGGCGTGCCGGTTCTGATTGAGGGAGGTTGATTTGCGCGATGAAAAAGCGTATACTTATTTTTACTTGAAAGTAAAGAAACCGGCGCTACAGTTTGCGCGACGGAAAATATATTGATCCAGGAGCATGTGATGAAAATAGTGAAACAACCGGACGGCGTTGTCCGCAGGCTGCCGAGATATTATCGTTATCTTGCGGATTTAAACCAAATGGGGATATCCCGTGTCTCATCCAAAGACCTGAGCGCAAGGATAGGCAACACGCCTTCGCAGGTGCGTCAGGACTTCAACTGTTTTGGCGGATTTGGTCAGCAGGGCTATGGATATGATGTGGACACCCTGTATAAAGCCATTGCCGATATTCTTGGCCTCAATGAAACGAACAATATGATCATCATGGGTGCCGGACGTTTGGGGCAGGCGCTGGCCAATTACACCTATTTTGAGAAAAAGGGATTCAAACTGACGGGGATTTTCGACGTCCGAAGTTCCGTGATCGGAAAGCAAATCCGTGGTGTTGATATCCGGCATATCAACGAACTGGAATCATTTGTCCACGATAATCCCGTGGATATTGCGGCGCTTGCAGTCCCCAAAGACCAGATCAACGATGTAGCAGATGCTGTCGCCCGCCTCGGAATCAAAGGGATTTGGAACTTCACACCCATGGAGTTGAAAGTGGAGGATCATATCATCGTGGAAAACATACAACTCAGCGACAGCCTGATGACCCTTGGTTATCGGTTGAAAGAAGCGGCTGAAGATCCCAAAGTGTAATCTAATCTACGGCGTCCCTTGCAAGCCGGTTTTTCTGATAGTACAGAGAAACCGGTTTTTTTGTGTAAAACAAGAATTGTCTGTTGCTAGCCGAGCCTGTGAAGCGATGACACTTGTTTGAAGATTTTTTAACAAAATTCGTTCGGGGAGCTGCTAAGTTTGCCCGCTTGTTTGCTGCATTTGATATATTTTAAATTATCCTTTCCAACCCCGGGTTTCGTTGTTATCATGGGGGAAATATCAATCCTTGGGAGGATCGCTATGAATCGTATAGAAAGAATCATTACAGACCTTGGCGGCGCAAACGCCCCCATCCTTTCGGTGCTTTTGGCCGTGCAGGATATCAGCGACAGACAATACATTGACGAGAAATCCGTCAACGAAATTGCACGGCTTCTCGGCGTGTCGCGCAGCAGGATTTATTCGACCGCATCCTTTTACAATGAAATATCATTGAAACCAAGGGGCAAGCATCTGATTCGCGTCTGTGGGAATGCGCCGTGCGAGAATGCGGGCAAGGAGCTGATCACACGGACATTGGAGCGTGAGCTGGGCATCAAGACAGGCGAAACAACCAAAGACGGTCTGTTTACGCTGGAGGCGGTAAGCTGCCTCGGCGCCTGCTATATGTCTCCTGCAATCAAGGTGGGCGACCTCATTTATGGCGACCTGACGCCAGAGAGGGCAATCGAAATTGTGAGCGATCTCAGAAAGGGGCAGGAAGATGAAACAGCTTAAAGAAAACGGGGTTTTCAACATTACTCCCGGCACGCATGTGGGGTTTGACGAATACAGGAAGCAGGGCGGGTATGAAAGTTTGCAAAAAATAGTATCCCGAGGAACAGACTTCGGCCTGGAGGAAATCAAGCAGTCTGGATTGCTTGGCAGGGGCGGCGCGGCTTTCCCCACCGGCAGTAAAATAGAGATGGTGAAGAACGCAGAAGGGCATACGAAATACATCATATGCAATGCGGACGAAGGCGAACCCGGCACATTCAAGGATCGATTTAAGCGAACGCCGAGCATGTGCGGTATTGGGTGTTTGCAGGTCATCCCTGCGGCGGCAGCCCACGCGGGATAAGCAGGAATACCTGAGGGGCAGGATACGGGAAATAGCAACCACCCGGGTGCGATACGGGTATAGGCGCATTCATGTATTGTTGCAGCGTGAAGGCTGGCAAATCAATCATAAGCGAGTATATAGATTGTATAAAGAAGAGGGACTGCATCTGGAACGTAAAAGTCGATATAAGAAGAAATATGGTGTGCGTGCTCCGCAGAAGGTTGAAGCAACAGCGCCCAATGAATGTTGGAGTATGGACTTTGTATCGGACCAGCTGTACAATGGGAGAAGATTCAGAGCATGGACTGTACTTGATGTGTATACACGCGAAAGTCCCGCAATCTACACTGATAAAAGTATTAGAGGAGAACATGTGACATATGTTCTGGATGCCGTAGTGGCGAAACGTGGCTTGCCTAAGCGAATCAAGGTAGATAATGGCCCGGAGTTCATCTCGCGGGCATTGGATGCATGGGCATATTTCAATGGAGTCAAGCTGGACTATTCAAGGCCGGGCACCCCGACAGATAACGCCTATGAGAATTGCCTTGCGTTCTGTCACGTCCATCTTGAAGAATTCTATATAATCGAAATATTATGCTAAAAGGGCATTTCATGTGTGTGAAATGCCTTCCTGCATGACCAAATATTTTTGTCGCTAATGTAACACCCCCTGTTTTTCGTTCTTGTGATTCGCCGATTTTTCATTCGGAAAAGGATGAAACTATACTTCGACAAGCTTTGAAACCCTTTGTTTATAGGATTTTCCGCTTTGTCGTAATTATACTGTATGGGCACACTTGTGCCAGCCTGCTCGTTGCGAACGGCATATCCATGAAACAGATACAGATTTGGATGGGCCACAGCAACTACTCCACCACGGCGGACGTATACTCGCATTTAGAGTCTACCGCACAGCTGGAATCAGCCAACTGTATCGAGCGGGTATTGAGCAGGCCGGAGCCGGAAGACGAGTGATGGCTCGAACAGTTAAAACGAGAGTTTGAATACGAAAACGGCAAAAGGAAAACCCTCTGAAACCGCAGTATCAAAGGGTTTTGGCGGAGTGGGGGAGATTCGAACTCCCGTTACGCTATTAACGTAAACACGATTTCCAATCGTGCGCCTTCAGCCAACTCAGCCACCACTCCATCTTGCTATTAAATTGTACATCCGTTAGAAAATCCTTAGAAAAACCTAACGGTCAAGTGCTTGTATCCCGCATGGTTGAGCCATTTCTGTCGGCGCCGTCCACACCATTTCCAGTCGTGCGCCTTCAGCCAACTCAGCCATCTCTCCAGCGTACTATTAACTTGTACATCCGCTAAAGAAACTCTTAATTCGTATTCGAAATCAACGAAATTATTCTAACATAAAAATCAAATTAACACAATATTTTTCCATAAAAACACATTAGAACCAATGGGACAACAATACTTTAAAGCTTTATTATAACCATTCAATTCCTCGATGAGCATATATACCATATACCATGAGCCCCAATTTACGCAAAGCACTACCTCCTTCAAAAATCAGCGTATTAATGCAAATTTTGTAAAACATTCCTTTTTCCAACATGCATGAAACAGACGTTACTCGGTTGTTGTTTATCACATTTAATTTCAGATCTTGTTTTTTCCTCATGGTAAAAGTGTTTGCAACTTTGCCATATTGCTCAATTGTCAGAAAAGCCGTTGCACCATTCAAAAACGGGTGTACTTTCATAGCCGGATCAATCGATTTCCAGTGAATAGGGTGATTGTCAACTGCTGTTATCTGGAGTCATCTGCAGTCACTTCAAGACTGGTGAAAATCGCATGGTTGAGCGGAAGTTTGGCGAAAACAGCTTGGTGAAAGCGTTCGGAGCTGATGGGCGAAAAACAAACTTTTTGCACGTTTTCTGCAGAAATGTTAGAAAAAACTTAGAAACGACACTTGCCTGCTATCGATTATAAATTTATCATTCAATACAATTCTCATGGTCTTAGTTTGCAGTGAACATAAACTGACATATGTAATTTACTAATTCGTAATTTACTAAGTTGTTGAAATAAAGATTGTTTAAAAAAATCAGTATCATAAGTACAGCAAAAGTCCGGCCGCGCCGGAAGCGCCGATGATGATCAGCGGGTTCCATTTGAACTTTCGCAGACAGATTAGGCATACAGCAAACACAACTAGGGCCGGATAATTTCCAAATGACTGGATCGCGCCAATATCCGTCACACCAAAAAATAGTAACAGCAATATCGTGGCGGCTGCCGCGGCAATCAAGCCCGCCGTAGCCGCTTTCAATGATTGCAGCACATCCCCGACGATCAAGTTTTCAGACTTCTTCCGGAAAAACTGATATAGCACAAAGGATATCAGCACGCCGGGTAGCACACAGCCCAGCGTTGCGGTGATTGCGCCGGGAAGTTCCGCCAGCCGCGCCCCCACAAAGGTGGAGGTGTTGACGGCGAGAGGCCCAGGCGTCATCTGGGATATGGTGATGATATCTGTATACTCGCCCATGGTAAGCCAGCCGTTTGTATCGATCACAACCTGCTGTATGAGCGGGATGACCGCATACCCGCCGCCAAAGCTCAGCGTGCCGATTTGCAGAAAATCAATCAGTAGTTTAAGTAAGCTCATTGCGTACCTTTCTTTTCCGGTGGCGAATGGCGCTTTCCACAATGGCAGCCAGCACACAGGCGATCAGAATCAACGCTACATTGATACTGAACAGGAAGCTTGCGATAAATGTGGCAGGGATCAACACAATGCAAAACAGCTTCTTTTCTTTGGCCACTGCCTTGCACATGTCAATGACAAAATCGACGATAATGGCCGCCACACCGGCCTCCATGCCCTGCATCACAGCAGCGACGATTTGGTTGTCCCGGAATGCGGCGTAGTTCACGGCAATAATGGTGAGCAATATGATCGGCGGCACCAGCGTACCCACCAAGCTTGCGATCATTCCGGGCATCCCGTCTATGCGGTAGCCGACCAAAGTAGAGGTGTTCACCGCGATTGCGCCGGGCGACGACTGCGCCATTGCCGCGATCTTCATCAGTTCGGGCTCTGTCATCAGCTTCTTTTTCTGTACAAATGACTTGCGCACCATGGGAATGACGACATATCCGCCGCCAAAAGTGAAGGCGCTGATATACATCATGGTTCCGAGTAGCCACAACATTTTTTTTATCTTATCCATACAACCCAGTATATCGGTTGCGGATATATAAATAAAATAGTATAATTCAATAATATATATAATAAAACTATTATGGAGTGAGTATATGGGAATCCGGACGCTTAGGATATTCAAAACGGTATGCGAGGAAGGCAGCATCACTAAGGCCGCGCAAAAGCTGTACCTGTCCCAGCCTGCCGTCTCACAGGCAATTAAAGAACTGGAGCAACAAAAGGGATATTCGCTGTTTGACCGCCTGTCTCGCAGGATATTCCTGACGGAGCCGGGCAAACGGTTGCTGGAAAAAACGGAAGACCTTTTGCGCCTGTACGACGATATCGACCATCTGGACGGCTCCGCGCATCCGGAAGCTACCATACGAATCGGCTCGTGCATCACCGTGGCGTGCGACTGGCTGCCTAGCATGCTCAAAGAATATGCGGACGAAAATCCGGAAGTGAAATTCCGCACCCAAGTGGCTGCCGCCGGAACGATCATCGACCTGCTGATGGAGAACAAAATCGACCTTGCCTTTCTGGAAGGGCCGTACACGCTGGACCACTGCCATGCGAAAGTGATCGACTCATACAGAGTGATTGCGGTCTGCTCCAGTAATCATCTATATGCCAATGGTAGAAAGGTCGGCATCGGTGAACTGTTTTCCCAGCCGCTGTTGCTCCGCGAAAAAGGAAGCGCTGTACGCGATGCCTTCGACAGTTGGGCCATGACACACAAAAGGACAGCGCTGCCCGTGGTGGAAAGCGTCAACACACAGGCACTGATACAGTTTGCAAAAGCGGATATGGGCATTGCCATTTTGGCAGACAAAGTGACAAGACCGGAAATAGAGCGGGGCGCGATACGTGAAGTGAATATCCCGGATATGCGCATCACAAACGATACCTCGCTCATCTACCGCGAAAACAAGTATATTCCGAAGCCACTGGCGGCGTTTATTGACAGGGTGAGCGGCAGACGGAAGCAATGAATGATTGCCTGCAGCGAAGGAAAGAAACGGACGATCTGATAGCGTAACGTACGGAAGGACATTGTCTGGCACACGTAGAAAGGATATGTATGGACTTCACAGAGCTCACAAAGAAGATATACTACCTCACATACGAGGAAAAGCGCGACCGCCCGGTTTTGGGGTATGTGAACGGTGAGCGTTTCAGCCTTGCGGTGGATGCGGGCGGATCGCCTGCGCACGCCAATCTGTTTTATGACGCGTTGTACCGCGAGGGGCTGGCCTTGCCGGAATATACGGCGATTACCCACTGGCACTGGGATCACACGTTCGGCATGTGCGCCGTTTCGGGAAAAACAGTCGCCCATGTCAATACCGGTCTTAGATTGCAGAAGATGTCCGGTTGGGCATGGTCGGACAGCGCTATTCAGGAGCGGATTAAGACCGGAGAGGATATTTTTCACGATGACGTATGCATGCAGGCGGAGTATCCCCATCCGGAAGAGATATGCGTTGTCCTGCCGGATATACTGTTCTCTGATAAGGTCCTAATAGACCTCGGCGGTGTTCATTGCCACATTATGAAGATACCATCGCCCCATTCGGACGACACGACGGCCATATTGGTACAGGAGGAAAAAGTGCTGTTTTTAGGCGACGCGACCTGCCCCGACTATTACAACGGAGACGTGTATGACCGTGCGGAACTGAATTTCATGATCCGGTGGCTGGAAGGCTGCAATTTTGACATCTGTGTATTAGGGCACTGTGAACCGATTTCTAAGGTCGAACTGGTGGATTATCTCAAAACGATATAGAAGCAAATATGAACGGATCGATCTACAGTAAATAGGAGAAAAAAACAATGGAACAAACATTGACGGAACGTTGTGAACAATTTATAGAGAACAAAGCCGCCCTGCGCTCGGCGTTTAAGCTGGAGCATGCCTCTATGCATGCGCTGTGCGCAATCATTTATGGAAGCAAAAAGGTGGATGTAAAAAAGATAAAGGACTGCAAAAAAATCATAAGGAAGCAGACATCCATATTCTCTTCCTTCCGGTCGAACACATTTTTGGCGCTGGCCACCATGCTCTCATTGGAAGAAGACCCCGCTGCCAGGATGGAAGATATTCTGGATACTTATACCGTTTTCAAGAAAAACAAGTTCTGGGGATCGGACTTCCTGGCACTGTCCTCCTTTTTGATAAAGGAAGTGGGGCATCGGGAAAAGGAACAACTGGTAGAAAAGGCGCGCGAGATTTACAAGCTGGCAAAGGAAAGCCATCCCATTCTCACATCGTCAAAGGATTATGGCTATGCGGTGATGATGGCGCTTTCGGATATGAACGCAAGGGATGCGGTCATTGAAACAGATCGCTGCTATGAGCTATTGAAGGGCGAGTTTGTTTCCAAGAACTCCGTCCAGTCGCTAAGCTTTGTGCTGGCGCTGGGCGAGGACAAAGCAGAAGAGAAATGCGCCAAAACGATGCGCCTTTTTGAAACACTCAAAAAGAATGGCTACAAATATGGGATGGGCTATGAGCTGCCGGGGCTGGGGGTGCTGGCGCTAGCAGCGATGGACGAGGAGAAAACAATCGCGGATGTGATGGCAGTCAGCGATTACCTGAAAACGCAAAAGGGATTTGGTGCGCTTGGCCTGGGGCGGGCACAGCGAATATTATATGCATCCGCTCTGACTGTACAGGAAACGGTTGGCATGGATGAAACTCTGAGCGCAACGCTTACTACCACTGTCGCTAATATACTAATTGCCATCGAGATCGCATTGATTGCCGCAATATCGGCTTCTTCAGCCGCCGCGGCTGCATCTTCCTCAAACAATTGATACAAGTGAGTTGAATCGGAGGGCTAGGGTCAATGTCAAAAAACAGATGCATTCTGTTCACTTCGCTTTTATCTGATTTGTCAAAGTAAGAAAAAAGAGTTATCATAAACAAGGATGTCAAAAAAATAACACAATTCATTTTCTAGCAAATTGTATGAACGAGTTAGGATCGAAAGGGAGCAACATAATAAACGCACACATAAGCGGATATAATAATTCTCACAGGGAATATTACTTTATTGATTCATGACCGAGCTGGTATAAATCATCATAGAAACAGTATATATTGAGGGAGTATGTCGATAGAAAAAGAATTGAAATGTCCGAAAAATCCGCATCATAACAATGTGTTTGCAAAGCGACTTATCATTGTTATAGTATTGATTGCAGTGGTTTTGGGGCTGATATTATTTGCGTTTAGTAAATTCAATATGCAGCAAGTAGAGGGAACGTTCCTTATCCACAGCAATCATAAAGAGGAAGTTCGCTGGACATATGAATGTCGGGACAAGGATGGAGCCTGGCAGCCTGCTGAAGTACTATTTAGCGATCTTGGCTATTTTGAAGAAATTCGCATCCCGGAGCAGATGGATATGGCTTCGGTTAGTTATCGTTGTGTTTTGCCGGATGCCGGATCAGGAATGTCTTTGTTTGTGCCCTTACCTAACAATGCGCCGGTCATTCTATTTCTTGATGATGAGGTTCTCTATTCCGATTTTGAGTCAGTGGAAGGGATATCGCTCAAGGATCTACCTGACTTGGCGGATGGCATTTATCAGAGATATGGCGAAGATGATTTGCGTGAGATAGTATTAGCTTTGCCGGGGGATTATGCAGGCAATGTGTTTACCGTGATTGAATACCGTTCTGCCGAAGAACTGGAATTTTGGGAACCGATGACGGTTTTCCTCAATTCTATGGAGGCCGAGCGGGCATTCGGTATTGTTGCTGCCGGTTCAAACCTTATCATCATAGGTATTATGATTACGCTACTGGGGTTGCTCATCGCCCTCTTTGCCTATCAGGCGTTCAGCGGGGCTGTATCTTGGCAATTGCTGTTGCCCATCATGTATCTGGTGCTCCAGATGCTTGGAATGTCAGATTTGCCGTATTTTAGTGCGGATATGCAAACGGCCCGTTCGTTTTTGACGGCAGTTGCAAACTACTGCGCAGCTGATTTGCTCCTTTTATATTTCGTGCTGAATATGAAAGGGCGGATAAGATTCGTTCCTATGGCCGTGTCCTTGTTCCACATGGGCTATGTTATTATGGAACTCGCATCAGAAGTCTCCACACCAGATGAATTCTTTTGGGTAAGCGAGTGGCTCAACGTCTTGCAATTGGGCGTCTGTATATTCGCGTTTGTATTGATGGCACGGGGATGGAAAAGCGGCAATCGGTTTTTCAAACATGCAGGCAAGATCACATTGGCGTTTGTTGTGGCACTTGGCGTTTACAGCTTGTTGTCGTGGATGAGCGGGGACAGCATGTATTATGAAATATACTTGATGCTGGAAGCTCCCCTCCAACTTAATTTTGGGGCGTTTCTGCAACTGTTGTCTATTTACTTGCTGGTTTTGACTGTTGTGCTCGCTATCAAGGAATACTTTCTGCGTTTCATGGAACGAAGGGCGAAGCTGGAAACGCTGGAACGCATTGATGTATTGAAAACACAATTTTTGGGCAATGTATCACATGACCTGAAAACGCCGCTAACGGTGATGCGCAGCTATGCGCAGCTCAGCCGCCAGGAAATGGAAGGGATGCCGGGGACAGATCGCCTGAAGCGGAATATGGAACTGATTAATTCGGAAAGCGAGCGGCTGGCGCTGATGATTTCGCAGATACTGGATGTAACGCGGATCGACGAAGGTCGGATGCAGATGACACTTGAGCCCTGCTCCATCGTAGAAATCATTCAACAGACCATGCTGGCCTACTATCCGGTCTATGCAAAAAACAACAATGCACTGGAATTTGAGCAGGATGACGATATTCCATTGGTACTGTGCGACAGATACCGCATACAGCAGGTGTTGGTGAACCTGATCTCAAACGCGTCCCGGCATACGCGAAATGGCAAGATCATCATCTCCGCCCATCGCGGGGACGGAGTAGCTGTCATCCGCATTGCGGATAACGGTGAGGGCATTCCGGCGATGCTGCTGCCCCATGTATTCGACCGGTATAAAACAACGGAAAACGCTGTGGGTGGCAATGCAGACAGGGGAACAGGCTTGGGGCTATTTATTTGCAGGTATATCATAGAAGCGCATGATGGTGAAATTTGGGTGGAAAGTAATCAAGGCAAGGGAGCCACAATCACATTCACCCTCCCGCTTCAAACCTGACCTTTAGAAAAATATATTTTTTGTTTGGCGTAAAGTTTATTTCAAAGGGGCTGGTTTCATCTAGCTCCATTTTTTTACGCAGGTTGGAAATATGCGTCTTTATCACGCCGGATGACGAAACCGGATCTTCTCCCCATATAGCCCGGTATAGCTCCTCGGCGGAAAACTCGCGCCCCGCGTTGCTGGCAAGGTAAGCAAGCAATTGCAGCTCCTTTTGGGAAAGGTGAATTTCCTCTCCGCGTAGTAGCACCCGGCCTCTTTGCAGGTCGATTGTAAGTGGGGAGATCTCTATCTTTCCGGAGTTTGCAAAGTTATTGCGGCGAAACTGCGCCATCACTCGCGCACTTAAAACCTCAAGGCTGTACGGCTTTACCATATAATCATCCCCGCCCTGCGTGATGCCATGAACAATGTTTTCATCCAGTCCCATGCTGGTCAGGAAGATGACCGGCGCGGTTGATGTTTTGCGTAGCTCCGCGCAAAAATCGAATCCGGAGCCGTCTGGCATCTGAACGTCCAATAAAATGAGGTCAGGTGGATATTCCCAAAACAGGGCACGTGCTTGCGCAATTGTTTCCGCGCCGAACACCTCATATCCCTGCCCGCGCAGGTATTCCATATTAAGGGACAATACGTCCGTTTCGTCCTCCACAATCAGGATGCGTGCACTGTGCATAGGATCCTCCTTTGTTTCTCTTATCTTCATTTTATCATGACTGAATAACAATGCAAATACGGTTAAGATTTCTTTACCGCATGCACATTGGTTTTTTAAAATGGTATATTGTAGACGCGAAAAATATGCTGACAAAACTACTTTAGAGAATTGGAAGGTATGTGCTATGTCTAACATTGTGCGCGTAAGTGCGCTGGACGATGACACGATAGACATTGAGTTGAGTAACGGCAATCTGATTTTGCTGGATATGAAGTCGCTTATGGCAACGCCAGAATTTGCCATGCTGCGGGAAGACAACCGATTGCTATACCCCAAAACAGATGGATGCAGTGTATTTTGGAAAGACGGGCCCAGAATTTCGCTGGATGAAGCGATTGGCCTGCTAAAAAAATGATAATGATACAGAGGAGACAAACGATGAAAAGAAAACTATTGTGCGGCATACTGGCTGTTATGCTTGTGTTTGCGTTAAGTGCATGTGCGGCGAGTGTGGATGAAGAATTGTGGTTTGGCGTGCACAAAAATGAAAATGGCTATGTTTCGATTGACAATTATGATGGGGAGACACTAATCTATACATTTGTGATGAACGATGGAACATATTTGGTGGGTCCTGCCAATGTAAACGGGAACTCCGCATGGACAGATGAATTGCTTTTCACAATGGATGGCAGTGAATTGACTATCGCGGTGGACGCATCGGAAGTGGGCAATCCTGACTACGAGATATTTGCGGGCGTCTATAGTTGGGTAGATGAAGAGCTTCCCATTCCGGAGGATCCTGTGCCTGAGGAAGAAGTGGAGCCTATACCCGAACCGACGGTCTTGCCGTTGATCTCTGCAGAAGACCCTCTGGAGCAAAGTCTGGTATTGCCGCGCGAGGAAGGCGTGGCCGATGTGCAGTTTTTTTACCCAAGCACAATGGTTGAAATAACGCCCCGGGAAGATGAACTGTATGCCCGTTTACAAGACAACACAGGTACCGAGCCGGATATGGAACTTACAGTATTGGGCGGGCTCACAGATACGTCTCAATTCGATGCGGCTGATATGACTTCGATGCAGGCGTTTATTGCCAGTGCAAACCAGGAAGCGATAGGCTATTTTTATCCGGACAGCACGATATCCGGGGAATCGGCAATAGACGAGGTTGATTTCTCGCTGGTCACTTATTTCACTATAACGAATACCGCGTCTGACACACAGGAAACGGAAAGCGAAGAGATTGCATATATGGGTGTATGCAAATCCATGCTGCGCGAGGCGCAGGGCGGGATTTTTATGGTGACTGGTATTGCCGTGTGCAGGGAAGATCGCGTATCTGAATATGAAATGATATTGACCAACATGTTGACTGGTGTGCAGTTTTTGAGCAAGGAAGAACCTGCGCCTGAACCGGTGCAGGGAAGCAGTAGCGGTGGTCAAGAAGATTGGAGCGATCCGGGCGACGAGGGTTATGAGGATTACTGGAGTGATTCCGATGGCTATGGTTATGAGGATGATTACGATGTCTGGAGCGACCCGGGCGACGGCGATGACGCATGGAGCGATCCAGGCGATTACGGCGATTGGTAATAAAGCACTATGTGTGTATAAAAGAAACGATGGCCTAATAGAAAATGGAGGAAACTATGAAAAAAACAGTGACTGTTCTTTTGGCGATATTGCTTTGTATTGCTGTATTCTCTGGGTGTGGTGGCGCACCAGAGGCGGATACGGAAACCGGAGACGCGCTCGAAACAACATGGTCTGGTTTATATAAAAATGAAAATGGCTATGCCGTGATCGAAGGTTTTAGCGATGAAATGCTGATCTATACATTTGAGATGAACGATGGCACATATTTTAATGGTGCTGCGGAAGTGAGCGGTGATTTTGCACAGACGGACGCATTGCGTTTTGTGATGGACGGCAGTGTACTGACGGTCAGTGTGGATGAAGCGGAAGCGGGCAACCCAGATTTTGAGGTGTTTGCGGGGGAGTATATCTGGACAAATGAAGAGATGTCTACTCCTGTGGCAGACGATTCGATGACGGGCGAAGTAGATGGAGGATGGGAAACGTCCGATGATAGCGCATTGGATGGTGAAACGTACGAAGGTGCAACGGAAAGTTCTTTTGCCGGATATTGGTATGAGGCAGATCTGCAGGACTCCAGCTATTGCATTGCGATATACGCGGGCGGCACGTTTGAGATACTGTCTGTCAACGGAGTAAAGGAAAGTGGTACCTATACGCAATCGGTAGAATCGGACGAATGGTCCGACCGGGATGCGCTTACCCTGATTGCTGGTGACGGGACAGAGTTGTACGCCACCTACTTTATCGATACACTCGACATGGAGAATGAAAATGGAGATGTAGTTTCCTTCTTGCCTGGTCCCGAACCGATGGCGGGCGATTCTTACGTGGAAAACACAGGGGATGCTTCCGTGCTGGTGGGCAACTGGTATCCGAATGGGGATGAAGAGGAAGGGATAATCTCTTTCTATGACGACTATACTTATGAATGGGCTACTGGCATGGGATATAAAAGCTACAATTACATTTTTGACGGTATCTACCTGATGATCAATGCCGGAGATGAAATACTGCGGTGTGAGATGACAGATGAAAACACTATCCTGTTTGAACAGGAAGGAATAGTATACCAGCGCGCGGATGCCTGATTGAAATGGAAGAGTGGTCAGAAACAGAATATTATTACGGAAATGATTTACTCTTGTTGCTGGTGAAGTCAAGAATTTAGCAGTTAGGAATGCAGAAGCTGTAAAGGTCCCCCGATGTCGATTGAAAATAGCAACCAGAGTAGCTGTGTGGAATGAAACAACGATGAGTTGATTCAACCATGGGGTGTTTTAAGAAGAAGTATAAGTATTTCTTTGGAGTCGGTTAAAATGCATAATTATTACAGTTTTCTTGAAAAGACAACTGGTAAGCAGCACATGCGGCATATGGTTATTGTATGTGCTGTTTTATTTTGAAGAACGGTGTGCAGAATAGCATAGCCGAGCACTGTGAATACAATGGAAAGCGCAACAACGTTTTTTTGACGGTACAGGTGAACATAGTTTATACTGAACTGAAGATAATGCAAACTTTATCGTGCTAAAATAAAATCAGGGTCATTGTTCTACCGTTTATGGTTATATTGCATTGCGGTAATTGCCCGGAAAATGTTTAGAATGAAAAAGGGGACTACAATGAAAAAACTGATTGCGCTTATAACAATAATTACCCTGTTGCTTAGCGGCTGCTCGCTGTTTGGGCAGGCAGCGGAGGGTGGCAATGGCAACCTGTCTGATAAGCTGGCGGGGATAGAGTTAGCGGAAGACACCGGGCAGGAAGCGACACCAGAACCTACACCCGAGCCTACACCCGAAGAAGATCCGGAGCCTACGTTGGATCCATATTCCAGTGAATTGCTCGATCCGTATGACATTCGATCCTTCTGGGGCAGATCCAAGGATATCGACTCTTTTGCCTCTGCGATGGGACTTTCCTACAATGCATCGGAGACAGAGCGCCTCTTGAAGCAGGTAGACTTTAAGCTGGATATTTATACCGGCCCCTTTAACCATACGTTGCCTGCGACCGATAGAGCGGAATGTTATGCATATGTGGCACCCACCGGAAATGTGTTCCGGTTTGATTACAAGTATTACATCAGCGCGTCTGCTTCTCCTGAAGAGGTTGCAAATACCTATTATGCTGCCGTGGATGCGATGAACATGATGGTAGGCAAAACAAAGGACTTAGAAATTTATAGTGAAAAGCGGGAAGGCTTTACCTACGAAGAAATAGTGGAGCATGTTGCATCGGATATGGACTATTATTCCTTCCGTACAGCCTTTGGATCAAAGGCAAACGCGGCCGACAGCTCGAGTGTTATGCTTTTGCAGCGTGACGGCGTCCTTTCCCTGATTATGCAATGGATTTTGCCCCTAGACGAATCGCCTATTTCGCAAGGTGCCTCTTCCACCAGCGAAAACGATTCTTCAGCCGGAAAAAACGCCTCTTCCACCAGCGAAAGTTCGGGGTCCTCTGGTAGCTCCTCCAGCGCCGGAAACTCTTCATTTGATATCTCACTTGGCGGCATAATGGATCCAGACGTTACGGATCCACGGTATGATCCGGCAGAGGGCTATATTCTCCAGATTTCCGATTTCGATGTAACACCAAATAGCAACGGCGGATATGACTGTTACATTACCTTTATCAACCCATCGTCATATGATACAAAGTTTGGCATTGACGCATGGCTATATGGCGGATATGAGGAAGCGGATATCATCCCGCTTGCCCAGTCTTACTGGATTCATAATGATGGATCTGCCGAGACCTTTTATTTTGAAATTAACTACCCACCGGCGAACGGAATGTGGGAGGTTTGGTTTGATTGCCGGTTCTGGTGAGTATAGGAGCGGTTTCATAATAAGCATGATAATAATGATATTGTGAGTAAGTGATGAGTGGTTTAATTACCATTTGTGTTGGCGGCGTTTTTATGGCGATTGGATACCATGGTGCTGTTTGGTGGTGGGATGGCATTTTGGTGGTGCTGGGTGTGCTCATGATACCCATCGGGTTTGTTTTGGTGATTGTTGGCATCGTTCGTGCAATCCGTAGCTTGATTTTATATTTGATTGTTAAAAGGAGTTACACAAAACACGAAAAAAAATATGCGGAAAATTTAAGAAGAAATCGTGATTTTATCAATCAATATTTTCAAAATGCGGCACAGTGTAACCGGGAAAACCAATACGAGCAAAGCTACAGTGATGCGAGACGAAGGCAGGGGCAACACGACGGTTCGGGATACAATACAGGGAGTGGATCAAAAAATCAGCGTCAGGAAAAGCATGGGCCTCATGCAAACCAGCGGAAATCACAAAATGAACAAACAACAAGTGGCAATAAAGAATGGCCTTTAAAGACACTGGACGATTGCTATCGGTTTTTGAAGGTGCCGCCAACAGCTTCTGATGACGAGGTAAAACGGGCGTATTACAAATATGCAAAATTGTACCATTCGGATATACACAATAATTCTGATGAATATGCGAAAAAAGAAGCGGACAGATATATGAAACTATTAAACGACGCGCGGCACAGGATACGCGAAAGTCGGAAAACGGTTGTTTAGTATGGGGCTTTTTATAAAAGCCTCGCGGTACTATAATCCAATTCTTATGAGAGGGAGTTTGTTATGTTTGTATTAGACTATGACGCCGGCCGCTTTGACGTCTTTCCCGGGTGCGAGTGTTATGCCAGGTATGCCGATGGATACTATTACAATGGAGTGCTGAACAAGCTGGAGGGAATCAGCGGGGAGGTTTCTTTTCACCCCAACCGGGGAAAGCGTTTTAAACACCTGGATGCTCCCGTTGGCGTAACGGCCCTTGTGCCCATGAATGACATAGTGAACCTTAGCTGGGGTATTTGCAACTTTGGCATTCAGGCAAACTATTCGGGACAGTATTATGGATGCAATGTTGGCGAAGTTGCAGCGGACGGCAGGCTGCATATCACGTATCTGGAAGATGGTATGGAAGACAGCCTAACCTACGATTTCCTGCGGCTGCTGGAGGATGAGCCCATCCCCATGTATCCGGCGGCTTTTGCTTTGGCAAAATCTTTTTATGGGGCGGATATAGATGTTGCTGCGTTGACGGAGGAAGAAATTTCACGGGTAACGGCGAGCTTTGCCGGGGTATTCAGGGAAAAGCTGCGGCTGCTGGAGGAGATGCGTAATGGAGTTTAACCTGTATGGCCATACATTCCAGATACACGATGCGATAATCAACTATCGCGAGCTTGAATGGTTTAAGGATTTGCTGGAGCCTGAGTGCTATGAATACTGGCAGCTTTACAAAAAGCATAAGCACATAGAAAATGTAATCGACTGCTATAGCGATGATGTAATGACAACGCTATCCCCTGTTGTTGACTTTTTGTGTGAGATGATGGAGGAGAGCGGCGTGTTGATCACGCGGGGCAAGCTTATGTACTACTATGGCTATTCTAATGCCCATGTCGCCTACGCAAACCAGGTGGTAGCCCGCTACAATGAGCTGGTAGAAAAGAAAAACGAAGCGGCGCGTACCCACAATAACGCCATGAGCCATAGCAGCGGCTCCTATCTCGTGGATTCGTTCCGGTCAGGATATCATGAAAGCAACTATCATTCGGTCAAGCCCGAAGGGATATACAAGGACGACGAGACCTACAGTACCCTGCTGGATGGAATCATCGCCCGCCTTGGATTTCTGGTAGAGGGCTTTGCCATGGCGGTTAACGATTATCTGGGCGAACCCTTCTTTGCCGTGCGACTGGATACCGACAAACACGACCAATATTTGCAGGGCTTCCTGGAGCTTCCACTGGAAGAGCAGATCGACAGGGAAAGCGCCCCCATACTACTCAAGGCT
>JAJDHD010000035.1 GCA_030266015.1 Christensenellaceae bacterium OttesenSCG-928-K19
CATCGGCATTCTTCATTTCCAGGCGTCCTTCCCGTAGGAAGTGCATCACCCTTTTTATATCTACTTCCGTTTCTTCTACTACTTCTTCAACACCGGCACCCGGATTTTCATATAAATATTTTTTTACTTTCTGAAAATCCTCTTCCTGCTCTTTTACACATTTGGGGCAAAGCGGATTACCCATATATGTGTAAATCCCTCCACACCATTGACATGTTCTAAAACTGTTTACCATAATAGTATCCTCCTGCAACTCTTCTATAGATATAGTTGGTTACTATTATACCACATAATCAAGCTGCAAAACATCCAGAATTACCGCCTAGAATTGATCGCAGTTTGATCCATGCTATCCGCAGTGGAAAGTGCTCTTGAACACAACTGGAATATTCGCGACGCACGAATCATTCTGGAAAATTCATCCGCAAGCTCCACATTGGACCCTTCTAGCGTATTTTGATGAATTTTTATATCTGTAGCAGCAGCACGAGGCGCGCCAGAAGCATCAGACACCATATACATATTATTAGATACAGCTTCCAGCCCTTGCCTGTTTGGAAAATCCACAACCTGCAATTGCGTATATGGCGTTTCTGATTCTCCAATAAACAGTGATCCATTGGTCGAACACTGTACATCAGCAGGGAACGCAATCCTCTGACCGTTTGTATCCAATACATAATATCCCGTACCCGAGGTTACTAAATATCCATCATTATCCCTTACAAAGCTTCCATCACGAGTATATAAGGTTTCCCCTGCCGCATTCTGTACCGCAAAGAATCCCTGGCCTTCAATATAAAAATTCGTTTCCGTTCCGTCCATCATTTGGCCTTGCGAGAAAGACTGCACAAAACCAGAAACAACAGTGCCGTGACCCTTTAAAAGATTAAGTGTTTGCGGGTCTTCAGGGCGTTGCATCTGCCGATAAAGCGCATCTTTAAAATCTGCCCTGCTATTTTTAAAGCCCAGGGTGTTTACATTTGAAATATTATTTGCTATCGTGTCCAGCCGCTGTTGCTGAGAGTAAATTCCCAATGCCGCTGTATAAGTTCCCTGCATCATAATGTGTTATTCTCCTTAAAAGCTTCCTATATCATTCACCGTTTTGCCTATTGACTCATCTGTCATCTGCAATATACGCTGGCTGGCTTCATATACCCTTTGCGTAAGCATCATGTCCGAAACTGTCTTTGCAATATCTACATTCGACGTTTCCATAAAGCCTTGCAAGATGCCCGTGTTTTGAACAACCTGCGGCTGCGCGCCACCATACGGCACATAATTGTTATTGCCAACTTTACGCAGTGCGTTTACATCAGCAAACTCCACCACCTGTAATTGACCGATTACCTGTTCATTCACAATAATCGCACCATCTGCCGAACGGACAACAAAACCGTTTGTGCCTACATTGAGCGGCTGTCCACCCTGTCCCAGTACCGGATAACCTTCCTGCGTACGCAACCAACCCTCCGAGTCAACCTGAAAATTACCAGCTCTTGTATACTGCACACCATCCGGCGTCAGCACACAAAAGAACTGGTTTTCATGACCTTCAAACGCCAAGTCGGTCTCTATACCTGTTGGCTCAATTGTCCCTGTGCCAAAATCAATAACGATCTCATCCACATGAACACCTGTGTTTTGCGGTCCTACATAAGTTTGGTTTACAATAGCTGTGTCGTTAAGTCGATCTAATAGTAAGTCTGGAAAAGAACGTGTTATAAGCTGATCTTGTTTGTATCCAACTGTATCGGCATTCGAAATATTATTGATTACAACGTCCATTTTAGACCGCTGTGTCATCATTCCTGTACCGGCAATGTAAAAACTTCTAAGCATATGCACACATCTCCATATCATTCATATCATAAATAATATCGTGATGCGCCTATCAAAACTTTAGCTTTTTTTCTTGTATATCATTAATTTTTTTTTGATTCCTTCTCCCGTACTTCTCCAGCTTCAGCATAAAAGCGACTTCCGTCTTGGAAAGGTTCATCTGTTGTGCTATTTGATCAATGTCTTTTCCTTCATCCTGCATGTTACGTGCTGTCACCTGAAGCAACGGGAGATCTTCTTCTGTCTCCTCTTCCTGCACCTCTATCGGTTCTGGCGGCACAGGCGGGGCAACAATAGCTGCTTTCATCGCTTCCGCCTGCGCGCCTATCTTGCTTTCCATCATCTGAAGGCTTTCCCGCAGTGCAGAAAGCGCGGCCATATCCGTTTCAATCCGCCTTATATCAGCCTCAATTCTACCCTGGCTTGCCTCTACATATTCTTTCAGAGCGTCGATCATGTCTTCCACTTCGAAATACATCATCATCATTTTCTTCTCACGCTCTTCCCGCTCCGCCTCTTCCTTGTCTCTATTTTTGTTTCTACCACGCAAAATAAGGACAACCAGCATTGCTGCCAGCGCAAACACAAACAAAGCAAACAAATAATGCTCTGCGCCCATTAAGATTGACCTTCTTCCCTGTATATCTTCACGTTCTGCCCTTCTGCCGTTTATTGACGTCACACGGAAATATCGACCCCGCCGCCTACATTTTTCATTCTCGCCGCCGCACGCGCTTCTATTTCCTCTATTTCCTTCGCAAGCTCTTCTTCTGCATCCTCTTTCTGCTTTTTTCGTTTTTCCCTATTCCTTTGTTCAAAAAGATAATCCGCCTGAGATTGACCGTCTTCCTCTTCTTCTACCCTACGGTGTTCGACAGTCTGCATCTCCTGCACCGTGTTCATTTCTTCTACAGCGCGTTCTTGCTCCAGTTGTGCCTGAAATTCCTTTGTCTGGTCAGCTTCATGAGCCTTCTCGCCCGCAACCCTCGCTGCGTTGATAGACTGTTGCAGCATTACCTGCGTATCTATTCCGCGTACCATGACACAACCTCCTTTCTTTAAGCCCCCGCGCCGGCATCACTCTTTTCTTGTTTCTGCCCCGGCGTAAAATGATATGTCATTGTTTCAATATCTTTCTTTTCCCGGTAATAAGTTACAAACCGATTCTCCTGGCGAATCTGTATCGTACATGCGCCAATGGCAATTCTCGTTCCTGGATACACACGATCAGCAACATGAATCTGCCCGTCCTGCGCACTTTGCATCGCTTCTTCCAGTTCCGCCAATTGATCTGTTAATAAAGACCGCTGCTTCAAAAGCTCTGCCAGTTTCACCTTCACTTCCGCAACCGCTTTTGGATTACTTTTAAGGTTATTCGGGTTAGCCGCTGCCTCCAGCGCCAGCTTTAATCTAGACAAACCCGCATCATATGTAGGGATCGCTTCCTGTATTTCCTTGTAACGGTTCCGTTTTGCCGGCGAAATCCCAATCTCTATGCTCGTCGCCGTGCCCGAATCCGCACCAACAGATTTTGCGACCACATATTCTCCCGCACTCACCGTACCGCCAATAATCGCTCCCTTTCCTTTAGAGACATCAACATATCCTTCGCTCATAAGCACACTATGCAATGCAAATTCCGTAGTCACACTTTCTTTTGCGTCTATTGTGGCACGCTCCACATATTTCGCGTACACTTTTCCTTCCGCTTTCAAAACTGCCTTGTCCGCGCCGCTGATGCCATTTACACAAACGATATCTCCGCCGCTTGTAAGCTCCGCACTCTCGATCAGCCCATGCACCATAATATTCCCGTTTGCCTTTATAAAAAACCCCGCATTCACATTTCCCATCACTTCAACATCACCCTCAAAAGCAATGTTGCCTACGGTCATGTCCACATCACCGTTAATTTTTACAGAAGCCGATACACTTACAACCCCTTCTGCAAATTCCAGTCGCCCATCAATGGTTGAATGAAGCGCCCGCCCATCTTCGGAATATTCCAGGTTTTTTCCCATCGAAAATGAAACATCCACGCCATCCTTTGCCGGAACAACAGTTCCACAAACATCAAATCCAGATTCTCCTTTTGTGGGTACTGTACGCGAGACAAGCTTCTGCCCTTTATTCACACGGGAAAATTGGTTCACTTCCCTGAAATTTATTTTTTCATCTTCACCAACCGTCTTTGGCGCCTTATTGGTGAAACTTTCGATATCAAAATGATAAATCAGCTTGGCGTCCACGCCATTTACAGCCTTTTTCCCTTCCGCAATCAGCATCTTTTCGTAATATTTTTTTTCGCCTAGTAATTGGTCTATTAACTCTTCGTTAATGCCGGAAACAACTTTATATTTTACACGAAGCTCATCCAAAACATCTTCTTTGCTTAATTCTCTGCCGCCAATATCACAAGGAAAAAGAGTAATGTGAGCCGTCATACGATATTTATCTACCTCGGCATCAATTTCTTCATCCAATATCAATTCTTCCTGCGGTTCAGCCACCTTCACCTTATCCGAATTTTTGCCCGAAATCGTTCTGCTAATCAGTCCAAGATCAGCACCTTCAAGCTTCTTTCTTTTAATGTAGCCGATCATCTGCAACATATCAGCCTGGCCTTCTCCCCCGCCCAGTTGCAGATATACACCATCTTCTTCGTAATACAAATCTAACCCTTTAATGCCGGTATGCGAAACAACCATTTCTTCTGCCATATTTTTCTCCAAACAGCTTCTTTTTCCCTATTATAAATATCGTTCTTTTGATATGGAACTTTATTGCATATGCCTCATTCCTGCATCTTTGCCTGTATCCTTTTAATCGCCTTCGAATGAATTTGCGAAACTCTTGATTCACTTACATTTAAAACCTGCGCAATTTCTTTTAACAAAAGCTCCTTTCGATAATACAGGTCAATCACCAACTTTTCCGTTTCAGGCAAATCCTCCAGCACAAGCGACAAGTGGTTCAGCATCTCTTTTCTTTCCAAATGCTGCTCTGGCATCGCTTCCTCATCATCATCTTGCAACGTGTCGATCACTTTGATCGGCTCTTCGGACGTATTAGATGAGATCACGCTTTCAAAATGGATAATGCTATACATATACTCGTTATCGATTGCTTCTTTCACCTGTGTCGGCGTAAGATCCAGTACGTCGGCCACTTCCTGTTCTGTCGGCTGTCTTCCCGTTTGCGATGCCATGGAATCATATGCCTGCTTTACCTTTTTTATCCGCGTGCGCATACTGCTGGATATCCAATCCTGCTTGCGCATATAGTCCAAAATTTCGCCTTGTATTCGCTTGCTCGCGTATGTTTCAAATTTCACATTCCGAAGCATATCGAATTTGCTAATTGCATCCATCAGCCCGATCACACCATTACTTAAGAGATCGTCATAATCGCTTTGGTTTTTGTATGTCGGCATCATCCTAAGTACAATTCTCTTCACAAGGTATAAATAATGCATTAACAAAGCGTTTTTGTTTTCTGTATCGGGGTCGGCAAAATAGGCTTCCCACATTTGCTCAACATCTGCACTTGTCTTCTTTTCTTCACTCATGAGAGCCACTATTCTTTAAAAAAGAACTCCCCCTCTTTCTATATTTATTTCAATACATATCGTTCAAGCACCGCTACCCCTAAACCTTCTATCTCGAATGCTTTATTTGCTCTTTAAAAATAAACCGCCTGATGTTTTTTAATTGTGCCTCGTCATCCGCCTTGAATTTAATACCAAGCTTATAATAATAGGTATCCTCCTTCGACCAGATTAACCGTCGCATAATTGTTGCCTCAAACTCAAATTGCTGGTTATTTATCTCAAACTTACAGATAACTTCATCGCCTTCTTTCCACGTTCCCTGCGACGTCAGTCCTATTCCCGTTTCCGAGATATCAAACCCTTTGCATTTTTCAAATTGTTCTTCTTCATCCTCGTCTATATTTTTATACCTCATATAAACATTGAATGAGTATTGCAAACGGTAACTCGCCCTTCTTTGCACTTCCTCCACTTCAGAAACACGAAGCAAGCGGGTCAGCCCAATCCCTTCAATCTTATCACGCCCTTCGATTTCCACCAGAAAAGAATAAACAGCTCCTCCCCGCAAAAACCTAACGTCAAATACTTTGCTTCGCCAATTTTCCGACCATATATCCGGTAAAAAATCCGCCGCCCAAATACGTGGGTCCTGTATCACCTCAACATGCGTTTTTATTTGTTTTGTATCAGATACTTCTATTTGCAGGGTATCCCCTTCCCGCAATTTCATAAGATCTTCCATACGGTTCTTCAAGCCTCCTTTAACGTTTCTACCGTACTCTTGGTTTTTCGCTACTCCGCACTGGCAAAAAACCTGTTAAAAAACCCTTTTATCCCTTTCGCCCGATCCGGCTCAGCTTTGGTTTTTGTCACATCGTTTGCTATCATTTGAATTCTAGATGACAAGGTGCTCGCCGGATATTGCATAACAAACGGCACCAGCGAAGAAATTGAATTCGTTACCCGGTTGTCCCGTGGCAGATAGCCCATCATATTTACATTATAATGCAAATGCTTAGACGCCACTTTGGAGAAGCTTTCAAAAGTCTTTTGCGCCTCTTCTTCCGATGCAGCCTTATTCACAATTGCATGTATATCCGGTCTTTCTTGTAGTACAGACGCCGTCTTCAGCACAACATAACTATCAATCAATGACGTTGGCTCCGCTGTCATCAACAGTATTGTATGATCACTCGCAGAGATCATGCGCAGCACCACATCATTAATACCAGCCCCCGTATCTATCAATATATAATCCATAAGGTCTTCTAAATACGCCATTTGCCGCATCACACTGGCCAGTTTTGCCTCTTCAATCTTTACAAGATCAGACATCCCCGCACCACCCGAAATATGCCATACATTCGGGAAGCACTCTTCCATCACCTCATTCATCTTTTTCTCGCCGTTAAGCACATGGCTCATGTTATATTTCGAATTCGTGCCTAACAAAATGTTTACATTGGAAAGCCCAAAGTCCGCATCTATAATCATGACTTTTTTTCCACACCGTGACAAGGCGATCGCAAAATTAACCGAAAAACTGGTCTTGCCAACACCGCCTTTTCCGCTGGTGATGCAATACACCTGGCATTTCTTTTTCGATTCCTGCCCAGTTTGCTGCTGGCTTGCAATTTCACGCAATCTTTGCGCTTGGTCACCCATCATGGTTACTCTCCAATATAGAGTCTACTATTTCCTCCGGCACCATTTCCGCTAAGTCATCCGGCACATTTTGTCCTGTTGTTACATAGGAAAGTGGCTTTCCGCTCTCTTTTGAAATGTACAGCACCGACCCAAACGTCGGCGTTTCATCCACTTTCGTAATGATGATACTATATACATTCATGAAGGAATAATCCGCCAATATTTTGGTAATT
Organism: Christensenellaceae bacterium OttesenSCG-928-K19; assembly: GCA_030266015.1. GTDB lineage: Bacteria > Bacillota > Clostridia > Christensenellales > Christensenellaceae > UBA5399. The sequence continues at coordinate 7,276 of JAJDHD010000035.1, forward strand.
ACCTTCTCTGACGTGGAAGCGCTCACCAGCAGGTAAACCTCATCCACCTGCCCCAGCTTCAAAAGCGCTCCTATTTCTTCCTGATACTCCGGATTGCTAGACAATTTTCCTGCCGTGTCTATGAACACGATATCCTTTGCCTTAAACGCTTCCAACGCATCCACGACCTCTTCTGGACGATAGATCGTAATCAGATCTGCATTCAATATATCACAATACGCTTTCAAGTGCTCTTGCGCCGCCACACGGAACACGTCCGCATTTATCATGCCAATATCCAGCTTATCCTCATAAAGCAGTTTTGACGCAAGCTTCACAAGGGTTGTCGTTTTACCCACTCCTGTCGGCCCAATCAGCATTACAACTTTGCGCTTATATTTCGTATATTGAATGGGTTTCACTTCTCCCATCATATCTAGGATAAGGCTTTTCAACACTTCTTTTGGGTCTGCATCCCTTCCAGCAATAATTTGCTCCGTGCGAACGCATAAATCTGTTGCCAGATTACGCTGAACATCGTTATCAACCATCAAGTTAAAAAGATTCCGCACGTCCAGCGAAAGGCGTTCTTCCGTTCCACCGCTATAGTTTTCCACTCGGCTTGAAAGATTGTTGATCAAACTTTTCAATTCGTTGATGCTTTCATCCAAGCTGTCAATCTTTTTAAGCTTTTCCGCTGTTTCCTGCACATCAAGCCCTGGTGTCGCCTGTGGCTGTTGCTGCATCTGTAAATTCCCAAGCACCTGCGCCGGCTCTTCTTCCTTGCGTCGTATATCAGCCAAGGCTGCGTAGGGATTACCTGCTGTCGCATGAACAGGCATTTCCACCTGCGGCACTACCAAGGGTTCAAAACGCGCAATATCCACAGGGGGCAACACAGCTTCTTGCTGTGCATGTTCCATCACCGGTGTAAAGCGCCTTAACTCAGCAGCTTTGCTTTCTTCCTTCTTTTCCTTTTCTTCTTCATAGCTCACTACTACTTCTATTTGCTTTTTAGAAAACAAACCAAGAAAACCCTTTTTGGTTTTCACATACTTACTGCTTAATATAACGGCATCCGGCCCAATTTCTTCTTTAATAATTTTCAGCGCATCCTGCATCGTCTCTGCATAATACTTTTTCAGCTTCATTTCTGTTCCTTCCGGCGCTTCTTTCTATCTCAATTTATTAATACACTCACATAGCATTCGCAAGCATACTGACAACCCCATCCGAGAAAACTTCAACGTTGGAGTCAAGTTCATTATAAGACAAAACAATCAAATCCGGCACCATTTGAGATGTCACATTTTTAAATTGCCGCCGCACTAAGGGCGATGTGAGTACAATTGGTGTTACCCCCAGCTTTGTCATCCGTTCTATCGCGGTCTTCAGGCTGGCGTAAATACTTTGGATTTCTCCCTGGCTAAGCGCAACATAAGTCCCTTGTTCCGTTTGCTTGGTCTTCTCCGAGATCAATTGCTCTAACCCCGGGTCAAGTGTTATAACACGAGCCTTATTCGTGGGAATAAACTGCTTGGAAATAGATCTGTACAAGCTCTTCCTCACATACTCCGTCAACAGATCCACATCACGCACAACACCGCCATAATCCGCCAGTGTTTCCAGTATTGTCCCCATGTCTCGAATTGAAACACTTTCTCGCAACAGGTTTCCAAGCACCTTCTGTATTTCTCCCAGCGAAAATAGCTTGGGAACCACTTCCTCCACCAACGCAGGCTGCGAGCCCTTGAGATTGTCCAGAAGCATCTGCACCTGTTGGCGCGTTAAAAGCTCATGGCTATGCCGCTTTATCGTTTCTGTCAAATGTGTTGCAATCACAGATGGTGCGTCTACCGTTGTATATCCGAGAAGTTCGGCTTTTTCCCTCTCGCTTTCTGGTATCCAGATTGCCGGCAGCCCAAACGTTGGCTCCACCGTATCGATTCCCTTTATCTGTCCCTTTACATCCTCTGTGGAAAGCGCCATAATGTGATCCATCATCACCTCACCGGCAGCAACTTCCACACCTTTTATTTTAATTACATATTCATTTGTGCCCAACTGTATGTTGTCACGAATGCGGATAACAGGCACAATAATTCCCAAATCCATCGCGCATTGCCTACGTATCATAACCACACGTTCCAAAAGGTCTCCCCCCTGGTTTGCATCAACGAGCGGTACCAATCCATATCCAAGCTCAATTCCAATCAATTCTACCTGTAAAAGTTGCGTAACATTTTCCGGCTTTCGTTTTTCGGCCGCTGCCGCCTCTACTTGATCCTGCTCCACAACCTCCTGCTCTGGTTTTTTTGCTGCGCGCCCAAGCGCAAAGCCCGCCACCAGCATTAATGCCGCAATAATGATAAGCGGCGCTTTGGGCAGCCCAGGGATCATCGCGACAATGAGAAGCATAATACCCAATATGTAGAATATCATGGGCTGGCGCGTAAACTGATCCATCAGGTCGCGACCAAGATTTTCCTTGGAAGCGGAACGCGTTACTAGAATACCCGTTGCCGTGGAGATGATCAGTGAGGGAATCTGACTTACAAGGCCATCACCAATGGTTGCCACAGTATAGACCATAACTGTATCCATCAACTCTGCATCGGGGTTATCCATCATGCCAATAATGAGTCCGCCCACAATGTTGATGACAGTAATTAGGATACCAACAACCGCATCGCCTTTTACAAACTTACTGGCACCATCCATGGAACCGTAAAAATCCGCTTCCCGTGTCACCTTATCACGTCGGTCTCTTGCCTGCGCCTCGTCAATCAGACCAGCATTCAGGTCAGCGTCAATCGCCATCTGTTTACCTGGCATTGCATCCAAAGTAAAACGTGCAGACACCTCTGCCACACGTTCAGCACCTTTGGTAATAACAACAAACTGGATAACAACAATAATCAGGAATATGATAATACCAACAATGAAATTTCCACTGGTGGCAAACTCACCAAACGCTTTCACTACCTCCCCCGCGTTTCCGCCATTGCCAAGAATCAGACGTGTAGACGCGATGTTGAGGCCCAGCCGGAATAGTGTCAAAATCAAAAGTAGCGTTGGAAAAACAGAAAAATCCAGTGCTTCCTTAACAAACATAGACATGAGGAGCACCAACAAGGACACGGAAATATTCACAATTAAAAAGATATCTAATAATTGCGTAGGCAAAGGCACGATAATCAGCAATATGATTACCAGCACCACAAATGCTATAAACGCGTCTTTAATCCTCATTGACTACCTCACCCACTAGAGTACGATTCAGCACATATCCAATATACTATTATACCGATAAACACTATATTTGGCAACACCATACACAGGAAATTCCAAGATATATACGCTCTTCATTACCGCCTGTTTTTCGCTTTAAACACTTGTGCTAATATTTGCGCAACCGCTTGGTAAAGATCCACCGGAATAAAGGCCCCTATCTCGCAATAAGCAAACAGACTTCTTGCGAGCGGCTTATCTTCTACAATCTCCACTGCGTTTTCCCTTGCGATCTCTTTTATTTTCTGTGCAACACGCTCTTTTCCCTTTGCAACGACCATAGGCGCATCACCTATTTTTTCATCATATTTCAAAGCAACAGCATATTCAGTCGGGTTTGTGATTACGACATCCGCATCTGGCACTTCCTGCATCATGCGCATTGTAGACATCTCCCGCTGCTTCTGTCTGATTTTTCCTTTAATTTGCGGATCACCCTCCTGTTGCTTCATTTCCATTTTTACTTCATATTTACTCATGCGTAAGTCTTTGTTATACTTCCATCTCTGAAAAAAGAAATCCAACCCGGCAATCCCCCCCAGCACGGCAGAGATCATAATCGCCGCATCCAAAACTATCTCCGCAACTTTTTGTATCGCACCTTGATACTCCTCTATCATCAGGTTTGCAAAATAGTCCATATTGCTTGTAATCTGTATATAGATTATGACGCCAACCAGTGCTGTCTTTGCAATTGCTTTTACAAGCTCAAAAAGTGTCCGCACAGAAAACATCCGCTTAAATCCCTCAATCGGGTTCAGGCGGCTCATCTTAATTCCCATTGCTTTTGTAGAAAACAGAAATCCGGTCTGAAGGCCGCTCAATAAAACTGCGGCAATGACTGCAACTCCCAAAAGCGGCAGCATCAGCTGGATAAAGCTAAGCACAACATCCTGCGCTAGCGCTACAACACTCTGTGCCGTCAGCTCCGTTGCAACATGCAAAACATAGCCGCGCGTCATCGTCATAAGGTTTTCCGCCAATGTCGGCATCAATCCCCGCAAGGCGGCAAGCATTATGACAAGCGACCCAATCGTAACCACTTCCTGGCTTTTTAAGACATTTCCTTCTTTTCTGGCATCCTCCCGTTTTTTCGGAGTAGCCTCCTCAGTCCGTTCGCCGGTACCGCCCTCATCCGCCATGCGTCATCACCTCACTTTTCTATACGGTAAGCCTATTTTCCGAATTCATTTTTAGGCACAACTATCCCGCCGCAAGCGTAGCAAACATTTGATCCATCCCCTGAAACATCTGTGTTATGATCGTTGTACAGAACGGGACATATACCTGCATCACTGCCACAAGCACCAAAAAACCCAACACAATCTTTATGGGCATACCAATGGAAAACGCGTTCATTTGTGGCACCACCCTCATCAATATGCCAAAGCATATTTCAGCTAATAGTCCGGACCCAATCACCGGCATCGCAACAACAGCAGCCAACGTAAACGAATCTACAAATAACTTCATTGCAACCCACCCTAGCTTTTCCGGATCAAACGCAACCTCTCCAAGGGGGATTGTATACATAGTATTATACAACATCTCAATCAACCGAAGATGTCCATCAACCGTAAAAAAAACTATCAAAATAACAATGTTGAGGAGGTTTCCTGAAACGGGCACACTCAGATTCCCTTGCACGTCCATCACGTTTACCATGCCAAACCCCATCTGCATGTCTATAACCTGACCCGCCGTAAATGCAATTGTCATAAAGAGATTTAAAACAAAACCCAGAATCATACCAAAGAGAAGTTCTGTCACACATAGCAAAATATAAGTAAAAAGGTCGTCGTTATACTCCAACACCAAGGAGTTTACCTGCGGAATGGAAATATAAAACATAGCCGCAATCACCGCGCAATACCCTATTTTAGCAGTCTGCGGTATGTTTTGGCGGCCAAAAACAGGCGAATTAAAAATCAATCCTGATACCCTTAGAAAGAGTAGCAGGAAAACATCCCAATGATAATAGAGTGCGCCCAATATATCAAACATTCAAATACGCTCACATAATCGCCGCCAGGGCATATTCGTAAACCCTGTATCCAAAGTCGGTTAGGTTTGTTACCATTGTCCCGCCAAAAATAAGGATCGCCACAAAGATACCAATAATTTTAGGCACAAAAGTAAGCGTCTGCTCGTTAACCTGTGTGGCTGCCTGGAAAATCGATATAATAATTCCAATCACAAGTCCGACCAAGATTGCCGGAAGCGCTACTTCTAAAACTGTATAGATAGCATCCTGCATTATCATGATTATTGTTGCCTGGTCGATACGACATCATCTCCTTACCCTTATTACTAAAACACCCGCTCAAACACCCCATCAGTCCAACTAATTGAAACCTGAAATCAATGTTTGCATGGTAAGATTCCAGCCATCAATCAAAATAAACAAAAGCACCTTAAACGGCAACGAAATAGTAACGGGCGGCAACATCATCATACCCATCGCCATCAGGGTGCTTGCCACCACCATGTCAACAACAATAAACGGAATATAGATAAAGAACCCTATTATCATTGCCGTCTTCAATTCACTTGTTAGAAAAGCAGGAATAATTGTGCTCATGGGCACATCGTCAATTGTCTCTATGTCCGTTGTGTCAGAAAATCCGATAAATGTATTCAGGTCGGATTTACGTGTATTTGAAAGCATGAATTTTCGAATAGGCTCTTCTGCTGCATCCATTGCTTCGTCAAATGTAATTTCTTCCGCAATATAAGGCTCGATTGCATCCGTCATCACAGAATTAAACACTGGTGCCATTACAAAAAAAGTAACAAAAAGCGCAATCACCACGATCACCTGGTTTGGTGGCATCTGCGACAAACCAAGTGCATTTCTTGTGAAAGAAAAAACCATAACAATCCGAACAAAGCCGGACATCATAATTAATATGGAAGGTGCAATGCTTAAAACAGTAAGAAGCCCCACAAGCTGCAAGCTTTGCGACCTGCTCCCAAACAGAGCCGAAAGCGGCCCATCGCCTTCCTCCAGATTATTCACGTTATCTTCGGTGGATGCACAGCCGCTTAAAATAACAATGCATAAAACAAGTACGACAGCAAATAGTATCGCCTTTTTCTTTTTTTTCAAAACAATAACTGCCCCCCTACAAGCAACTCTTCACATAGTATATCATATTTCAGGAGATTGTGTTATGTTTTTTCCTTTTATTCAGGTTTCATTTTCGGCTGTTTTAAGGTTTTATTTTTCTTCATCTTCCAGCTTCTTTTTCAGCTGAGCTTCAAAGCTTTCTTTTTGCGGCGGCAACTTCCCTTTATGGAAAAACGCATAAAAACGGTTTTTGATTCCTGATCCAACATCTTTCATAAAGGCTCCAAATGAATCGTTCGTTATAATTACATCTGCATTTTCAGTGAATTCAGCATCGGCTTCTTCCCGCACAATATCCTCTGGCGAAATCTCCACAGAATCTATAAGTCTTATGTCCTGTTGGGTGGTGCTGAGCAAATAATATTTTCCGCGAAACTCCACCACCATGACCGTTTTATCCCTGTCAACTGCAATACGGTCTGCAACAGTAACAAGCCTACCGGGTTGGTGCCCTGGTGCACGCCACTTCCCTGTTCCGGCAGGCTTTTGTTTCATTCCCTTTTGCAGTGCTCTTTTGTTAACAAATTTCGTAAGATAATAAGCGCCTACCAGCATTGCAATTAAAAAGACGATGACCAGTATGATACTGCCGACATTGATTTCTGACGCAAGCTGGACATCATCTACAACGATATTGGATTGTTCCTTCCACATTCGTGATTCTCTCCGCTATCTACCATTCACAAGCATACGCAAATTATACTTGCATCCGCATAAATTCGTTATAAGCGTCTATAATTTTATTGCGCACCTGCACAACAAGGTTCAACGCCATTTCAGATTTTGTGCTGTTAATCATCACTTGTGCAAGATTATCCACTTCACCCGATAAAAGTGCTTGTGTATCCGCTTCTGTCACCTGATAAAGTTGATCCGCATCCTGAATCGCACCTGTCAACATGTTAGAGAAGTTCGATCCATCCGCTGCTTCCTTTTGTTTTGTAATAGACCCCAGTCCCTGACCAATGGCAGATTCAACACCTGTCAGCCTCATATTTTCACCTCATACCCCGACCTGTTATTATATAGATGGTGTGCACATAAAAAAATCATTTAAATATGTTTTACCAACTGTTGTATTTTTGCCCCGACATCTATTTTTTATCATCCGGGCAACATTCTTAACAATAAATATTATGAACGTCCGATCTCAAGCGCAGACATCGCCATGCTCTTTGTAGAATTCAACACTGTTACATTTGCCTCATAAGAACGCGTGGCAGACATCATATCCACCATCTCCCGTGCAAGCTCCACGTTTGGCATTTCCACATATCCATATTCATTCGCATCCGGATGGGAAGGATTATACTCCAATTTTAATTCTGCCTGATCTTCCCCTATTTCCGTCACACGCACACCGCTGCCCGCAACACCGGCAATGGAATTATTTAATGCATCGGTAAAAGACGCCGACTCCCTTTGCTGGAATACAACATAACGCCTTCTATACGGCTCCCCTTCAGCCGTCCTCGTTGTTGATATGTTTGCTACATTTTCTGCCACAACATCCATGCGAAGCCTTTGCGCCGTAAGCGCAGAACCCGAGATGTCCAGTGAACTCAAGAATGCCATATTACTCTCCTTTCAACACAATATGCCATATCAAGCATACAAAAAGCTACTGACCTTTAATTGCTGTCCGCAGCTGGGAAAATTGCCCGCTCACCTTTGTGAGAAGGGCGTTATAAAAAATAACGTTCTTGGCAAAATCCGTCATTTCCTTATCAATGTCTACATTATTGCCATCCATACGTTCTTCCGTATTGCTGGTTACAACAACTCCGTCAATACCATCCAGATTGGAATTCCCAATATTCATATGTGCAGCCCGCGTTTGCTTAAATTGGAAACTACTTTCATCTAGAGCGCTTTTAAACAACGTCTCAAATTGCAATTCAGAGGCTTTAAAATCCGGAGTGTCAACATTTGCCACATTATTTAAAATAATCGAATTGCGTTGCCACGATGCATTCACTCCTCTTTCTGTCAAATCGATTCCACTAAATATGTTCAAACCGTATCACTCCTTTGTTTTTACAGTTCAATATTTCTATCATCTATAATTATCGTCAAAAACCTCTTTAACTTTAGTGCCTTTACGGGTTGTTATTTATTATTCCTCTGTCCCTTCATAACCAACTAGGCTATCCACCACATGCACCAACTTGCCAATCTCCGGCTTGGATAATTGCTCGTTGGCGCCAACCTGCTCACCCTTCAAACGCATCTCATCCGTAACCAGCGAGGAAAAGATAACGACCGGAACATGCTTCAACGCTTTGTTTTCTTTAATCAGTCTTGTAAGCCTATGTCCATCCATCTTGGGCATTTCAATATCTGTAATAACACAATTTACATTGTCATTCAGTGTATCCGGATCTTCTGTCAACGATTCAAGATAATCCCACGCTTCCTGTCCATTATCAAAATGCTTCACATTTTCATAGCCAGACTGATGCAGCGCCTCTAAGATCATTTTTGAAAGAAGCACTGAGTCTTCCGCAATCACAATTGGATGTTCATCCCTGCCTCTATCGCCCATTTCATAGACCTCAGACATCTTAAGGCCTGTCTCCGGCGCAATATCTGTAACAATTTTTTCAAAATCAAGTATAGTGATCAAGTGACCCTGGAACTGTGCCAGCCCCGTCACCAAACCTTCCTGCCCGCCATAAATCGTTGCATCCGGTTTTTCAATATCCTGCCACGAAATCCTGTCAATTCCTTCAACAGTATGCACGCGGAACGCAATGTGCATCTGGTTAAAGTTCGTAATGATAAAAAGATCCTTTTCCGTTGGCTCTTCCGCCGAAAGTCCAAGGTATCCTGGCAAGTCAATCACCGTAATCACAATATCACGCGGCTTAAACACACCCTCAACAGAAGGGTGTGAATGCGGCATAGGCGTTACCGGGCAGGACATCATAATCTCACGAATCTTGGCAACATTAATACCAAATGTATTGCCAGCCACGGTAAATTCCATGATCTCCATTTCATTTGTGCCTGTCTCCAACAGGATATCCTGTTTTTCACGAGTATTAGCTGCTTCCATATCATACCCTACCTTTTCATTGTCGTTTTGCAACATTCTATTTGTTGTATCAATCAAAATCCACACATCAAAATCATTATACCATAAAAAAGACATCATGAAACAACAATTTTTGTTGATTAGTAAATTTACATGCATTTCATCTTTTTCTTTATTATTAACTTGCAAACATTGCTTTATAATAGGTATTTATTAACCGATATGTTATAATTGATAAAAAGAAAAACGGAGGTTTGGTATGCCAAAAGTATATATGCCTGAGTTTGCCAATAATTTCCAATGCATTGGCCGAAATTGCGAAAATTCGTGTTGCCATGATTGGCGCGTGGATATTGATCAAAAGACTTATCAAAAATATATGGAATGTGACGATAAGATATTACGAGGAAAAGCCTCAACCTCCTTGTCCTTATACCCGGATACAAAGAGCACAAGCAAGGTTTACGCCACGATCGATCTCGATAAAAAAACAAACCGTTGCGTTTTTTTGAACGACAACGACTTGTGCGAATGGCAATTAAAATACGGTGTGGATTACCTCTCCAGCACCTGCAGGGAATATCCCCGACGCATGATAAGGATCGGCAATTCCTATCTTATGTCACTTGTTTCCAGCTGCCCCGAGGTTGTCCGCCTCGGTCTATTAAACAAAGAAAAAATGCAATTCGCCACGCATGCCAAGCCAAAACTTGAGCATAGCACTATTTCTAGCGCAAAGGATGTTGAACAATTTTTATTTGAGCTTTTCCATTTTCTTGTAGACATCCTGCAAGACCGGCGTTATTTTTTTGAGCAGCGGTTGATACTTCTCGGTCTGTTTTTTCAAAAAATCATCCAAACAGAATATATCCGTCCGGATAACACAATGCAAGCATATAAAGAAATGCTCCGCGACACTTCCATTGCAGAACAATTTGCGTCGCTTCCCGAGATACCGGCATTCCAATTCGCCGTATTAAGCGAGCTGCTACCCATGATTCGCGATGGAAGCGGGATATACCCTGATGCCGTCAACGGGATTGGGCTAAAGGAGGATCAAACAGCACAGGAATGGTATCAAAGCTATTTCGATTCATTAATGCATTATGAAAAAAGCTTTATGCAATGGGAGCATGTTTTTGAAAACTATTTTGTAAACGAATTGTTTTTCAACATCCCTGGGATTTTAGGCGCCGATGTAACCACCCAGACACAAGATATGACCATACTATGGAATTTCTACCTCCAGTTATGTGTCACCTACCGTGTGCTCAAATTTTGTTTCATTGGGTTTCATAAGTTGCACAACCCGCTCTCTAACGAAGATATTGTAGAGATCATCAGCAAGACCTATCGAACACTTTTTTCTCACAACCAAATCAAGGCAAAACAGATGACAGACTGGCTCCGGGAAAAGAAAGCCGATTCACTTGCATATATGGCTGTTCTTATTCGGACATAATACCCCGTTCCTACCTACATAGTTAAGATACAAGAAAAGCACCCCGCGGGGTGCTTTTCCGTATTTATCCACCAGACTCGTGCATCTTGCCCGGATTTCATTTTTCTTATTGCAGCAGCGAGAGTACATTCTGCGGCGCAGCGTTTGCCTGTGCCAGCATTGCTGTGGCTGCCTGACTCAGTATGTTCGCTTTCGTATACTGCGACATCTCCGATGCGATGTCTACGTCGCGGATGCGGCTTTCGGCGGCCTGCAGGTTCTCTGCAGAAATCTTGAGGTTGTTGATCTTGTATGTCATCCTGTTCTGCATTGCACCAAGGAGCGCCCTCTGGTCAGATACGATGTCAATAGCCGAGCGCACTGCGGTAATTGCTTTGCCCGCAGCATCCTGCGTCTCAATGTCAAACCCATCAAGGCCAAGCCCCATGGTATTCATCGATTGCACCTCGATATTCAGTTGCTCTCCTTCCAACGCACCCACCTGGATCCGCATTGTACCATATTCTACAGTCGAAGCTGTTACACCCTTGAATTCCACCGAGGCTGTCATTTCCTTAAACAGGATGCTGTTATCCTTCACATAGATCGTTTCCCCAGTACCAGATGCCACAACACCCAAATTGTTGTAAATGTCCGCCATGTCATCACCGTCGCGATATACTGCCGAATAAGTATCTCCCGCAACTGTTACTGTAATAAGGTCTCCATCCTTCATCTTGTTCAGGTCAAACTCAATGCGCGTGCCCTGTGTAGCATTCGACTTGTGGCTGAAGGAAATGGAACTGTCAGAATCATTATTTGTCTGCCGAATCACAATCTGATCCGCACTAGTGGGCACAGAGGGCGTCTCTGGCGATGGGTTTGTCAAGGTGTAAATCGACACCCCATCCGGTGATGTGCCGCCGCCGCCAATTACCGACGCCAACTGGTCTATTGTCCTGTCTGCGGCATCCTTCCAAATGATACCAATCACATTAGCTTCTTTAATTTCAGTAAGATCGTTTACCAACTGATATGTCTTGTTGCCTACCACCAGCTTGTCTCCAACAAACATATCATCAACATTCAAGGATACTGTCTGCTCCCGCTTTCCGGCAGTTCCTACCCCATTGATACCGTCATCTGTGTTAACAATATCATCTGTATCATCAATCAGGGTATCCTGATCCCAACCTTCTGCACTATAATCTTTAGTAAACGCCTCAGTACCCGTTGGAACAATTGTAACGCTCATAGAGTCAAACGCATCAACAATGGGTGCGCTCACTGCATTTCTTGTGAGTGCTGTAACAGTAAATTCCCCTGCGTTTGTCGACTGATCAGCAGCCGTGATTTGATATTTCACACCATCGTGCGTAAAGGTAACACCATTAAACGCAGTTGCAATACCTGTATCCGACATATCAGACAACTTGAGCTCACCGCTTGTAATCACTGTATTACCATACGCAGCCCCCAATGTTATCTGCACTTTACCTGTTAGGCCACTGTCAAGAGGATCTACAGAGCCATCCAAGCCTAAGAACTTCCCGCCTGTTGCATAGTCATATCTTGCGTCCACATTCGGGTTTGTCGGCGCGGTAAGCGTCACGGCGTTCACCTCGGATTTGGTGCCCATATCGGTTGCATACAAGCCAACCGTCGCCGCGCTCCTCTGGAATCCTTTTATGGAGAGCGAACCATCAAGAATCTTCATGTTGTTGAATGTGGTCTGCTCTGCTATATCATTAATTTCACGTTTTAGCTGGTCAAATTCTTTAGAAATCTGTGTGCGGTCAAACTCTGCGTTTGTGCCCGTTGCACTCTGGTCAGCAAGCTCGTTCATTCTTTGCAGCATGCTATGCACTTCCTGCAGCGCGCCTTCTGCCGTCTGGATCAATGAAGCGGCGTCCTGTGTATTTCTTGAAGCCTGGTTCAGGCCACGAATCTGCGAACGCATTTTTTCAGAAATTGCAAGACCTGCAGCATCATCTGCCGCGCGGTTGATTCTGTAACCGGAAGAGAGTTTTTCTGCCGAAGCTGATACTTTTTCGTTCTGGATTGTGTACTGGCGATGTGTATTAAGCGCCATAATGTTGTTTTGGATTCTCATTTTTAAATTTCTCCTTTTTTTCTCTGGCATCCATACCGCTGAATCATTTTAGATTATTTTATTTCGGCATCCTGCCATCAAAAAAAACGAGTGAGAACCGGCATCTTGCCTCTATGTCCCTACGGCATCCTCGCCTACAGGACCATTTTCCGGTTCATCCGCTACTTTTACTATCGCGTTAGCTCTCAAAAACTTTAGTAGATTTTGATATTTTTTTTATCAACCCTCGATTTTCCTCCGCGGATATTTATACATCCGCGCCTTAAAAACAGCTTAACAAAAGCATTTTTCGCCTTTTCATTTTTTGTGTTTTATTTACAAAATATTTTCATTTTTTCCATACTTTAACAACCAAAAAGAGGCGACCCGGGGGCGCCTCTTTTGGTGTCTTGCCGATAAAATCGGTTAATTTTTTTTTGGATTCTCATTCCGATGTCTTACCTTACTGCAACAGAGAAAGCACTTGCTGCGGCGCACTATTCGCCTGAGACAGCATTGCCGTGGCAGCCTGGCTCAGTATGTTCGCCTTTGTGTACGATGTCATCTCAGACGCGATATCCACGTCACGGATGCGGCTCTCAGCTGCCTGCAGGTTCTCGGATGCGATCTTCAGGTTGTTGATCTTGTATGTCATCCTGTTCTGCATAGCACCAAGAAGTGCCCTCTGGTCAGATACTGTGTCGATAGCTGAACGCACTGCGGTGATCGCCTTGCCCGCGCTGTCCTGGTCATAGATGTCAATTCCGTCAAGTCCAAGGCCGGCTGTGGTCATCGCTTTTACTTC